>NZ_BAOL01000141.1 GCF_000350145.1 Ilumatobacter nonamiensis YM16-303
GGATGGTGGTCGTCGTCGTGGTGGTCGTGGTGGTCGTCGTGGTGGACGTCGTGGTGGCAGCCTGGGCCTGGCCGACCGTGATCGTGACGGTGGTCCCCGCGTCGGCGGTGTTTCCCGCCGCCGGATTCTGCGAGATGACGATCCCGTCGCTGGAGCTTCCCGCGCTCACCGACTGGAACTGCGATGCCACGGTGAAGCCGGCGTTGCGGAGTCGGTTGGTCGCTTCGCTCTGCGACAGTCCTTCCACCATCGGAACGCTGATCGGAGCGGGTCCGCTCGAGATCTCGAGGGTCACCGTCGCGCCGGTTTCGAGCAGGTCACCTTGACTCGGACTCTGTGACACGACGAAGCCTGCGTCGATCGTGTCACTCGGAACTCGTTGTACGACCACGTTGAACTCACCCGGTGGAGCTTCCAGCGTGTCGATCGCCAGTTGCTCGATCTGGCCGACCACGCCGGGGACCGGGAAAGTGTCCTGTTCGCCCGCGATGGTCAGATCGATCGTCGTTCCCTGCGGTACCGGGGTGCCGGCTTCGGGCTCGGTGGACAACACGGTGCCGGCGGCTTCGTCGCTCTCGTCGTCGACCGTGATCGTTCCGACGTTGAACCCGTCGCCTTCGAGCGTCGCGCGCGCCTCTTCGACGTCGTCGCCGACCACGTTGGGCACGTTGAGGAGCTGCGGGTCCGGGTTGAAGAAGACCTGGATCACCTGTGATTCGAGGACGACCGATCCGGCCGGCGGATCGGTCCGCACGACGAAGTTGGGAGGAACCGAGGCGTCCTCCTCCTCGATCGTGCGGAACTGCAGGTCGAGTTCGGCGAGTTCGGCGGTGACGATCGTGAGCGATCGGTTGGAGTAGTCGTCGAGGATGAACTGGCCCGGCTCGGCCCCGTCGTCGTTCGGGCCGAGCGCCTGGAACAGCAACACGCCACCGGCGACGAGTGCGATCAGCGCGAGGAACGCAGCGAGCGCGTACCAGCCGGTGCGGGACCCGCCCGCGTCGTAGTAGTCGGCTTCGGCGGACGCGCCGGTCGGGTAGCCGGCTTCGTACATGCCGGTCGAGGGGACCGCCGAGGACTGCGGATCGACGGGCGGTGCGCCGGCTTGGGCAGCCGCGACCGTGGTTGCGGCGGCGGCAGCAGCTGCGGCCGCTCCGAGTGCAGCGGTTTCGGCTTCGGCCGCGCGGGTCCGGGTGGCCGCGGCGTCGCTCAGTGCCTGCACCGGTTCGTCGTTGCGGAACCGGCGCAGGTCGTCACGCAGCGCGCTCGCGCCCGGGTAGCGCACCTGCGGGTCCTTCGCGAGCAGCTTCGCGACCATCGCCTCGTAGCCCTTCGGCACGTCGGCGACGATCTGGACGAGCGGTTGCGGCGCATCGTGCACCTGCTTGTAGGCGATGCTGACCGGGTTGTCGCCCGTGAACGGCGGCCGGCCGGCGAGCATCTCGTACATCACGATGCCGAGCGAGTACAGGTCGCTGCGTGGATCGGGCTGTGCGCCTTGGGCCTGCTCGGGCGAGAAGTACGTCGCAGTGCCCATCACGGAGCCGACCTGCGTGAGGTTCGATTCGGTCGGCGCGTTCATCGCTCGGGCGATGCCGAAGTCGGCGACCTTCACCTGGCCGTTGCGGCCGATCAGGATGTTCGCCGGCTTGATGTCCCGGTGGGCGGTGCCCTTCTCGTGCGCGAATCCGAGTGCGGCGGCGACTTCGCTCGCGATCTCGGCGGCCTGCTTCGAGGTGAGCTGACCGTTGGTCTTCAAGACGTCGGCGAGCGTGCGCCCCTGGACCTCTTCCATCGCGATGAAGTAGGTGCCTTCGTACTTGCCCCAGTCGTAGACGTTGACGATGTTGGGGTGCGACAGGTTGGCCGCCGACTGGGCTTCGCGGCGGAACCGCTCGACAAAGTTGTCGTCGGTCGCGAATTCGGGGAACAGGACCTTGATGGCCACCTGGCGGTCGAGGAGCAGGTCGCGCGCCGAGAACACGTCGGCCATGCCGCCGCGTCCGATGCGCTTGTGCACTTCGTAACGGTCGTTGATGACCGTTGCCTCTTGGTTTGTCACAGTTCAGTTCTCCCGGGCCCCGTCCGAGCCGTCGATCGAGGATAACTGGGCCGAATCTCGCTGCCTCCGCAGGGCTGGGTGGTCCGGAGCCTCACCCGGGACCCCCGAGTTGGACGTTGGCACCGGGACCGGTGAGGAGGTAGTCGAGCATCGCCTTCAGGATCGGTCCGGCCTCGCGACCGCCCGTCGCGGCGTCGGCCTGCGTCGATGTGAGGTCCGTGAGAACGACCGAGATCGCATATTTCGGGGCCTCCAGCGGCGCGAAGCCGATCATCCACGCGTGGACCCGGTCGGGGTCGTCGACCAGGCCGAGTTCCGCGGTCCCGGTCTTCGCGGCGAAACGCTGACCTCCGGCGAGCTGCACGCTCTGTCCGGTGCCACCTTCGCCCTCGGTGACTCCCGTCATGAGCTCCGTCAACGTGGCTGCGGTCTGCGCGGAGATCGGCGTCTTCCACACCTCCGGGTCGGTGTCGTTCAGAACGCGACCCTGGTGGTCGTAGGTGGACTCCACGACGTACGGCTCCATCATCCGGCCACCGTTCGCGACGGTTCCGGCGACCATCGCCATGTGGAGCGGCACCATCTGGTCGTCGTTCTGCCCGAACCCGCGGATTCCGAGGAGCGGAAGCCGCTCGTCGAGGTCGGTCGTGTCACCGAACGTGCTCGCCGCCGAACCCGGGATGTCGAGCGGCAGGGCCTCGCCGATTCCCCAGTCGCCGACTCCGTCGACCATGCGATCGGGACCGAGCAGGATCGCGGTCTGCGCGAAGGGGATGTTGCAGCTGCGCCGGAACACCTCGGGGAGGTCGCCGCCGCACACCGAGCCGCGGTAGTTCTCGATCGGGTCGGTCGTCTGGGGCGGTACCCATTCCGAGACCCGCTCGAACTCGGAGGTGGTGTCGATCACGCCGTTCTCCAGTCCGATGCCGGTCGTGATCACCTTGAACGTCGAACCCGGCATGTACCGCTGCTGGAACGCGCCCGACAGGAGTGGGTTGCCCGGAGCGTTCTGGAGGTCGACGATCGCTTCCTGGGCGTCCTCGAACGGCAGGTTCACGAACGTGTTCGGGTCGTAGGAGGGGTTGCTGTACATCGCACGGACCGCACCGGTCTCCACCTCCGTCACGACGACCGACCCGCTGCGACCGGCCAGCGCGAATTTTGCCGCGGCCTGGAGGTCGTTGCGAACGGAGAGCTGGACCGTTCCGGAGTTGTCGACGTCGCTCGACAACAGGTCGCCGAGGGCGCGGATCTGCTGTTCGGTCGTCGTGCCGGTCAGCACGTCGCCGTAGACGCGCTCGACACCGGTCGACCCGAAACTGAGCGTGAAGTAGCCGGTGATGTTCGACAACAGATCGCCGGTGGGGTACTCGCGCAGGCGGTCGAACTCGGCGTCGGGGTCCGGGTTCGGCACGGACTCCGCTGCGACCACCCCGTCGGCCGTGACGATCGGACCCCGTGGTCGGTCGAACTCCCGGCGCACAGCGCGCGTGTTCTCGATGTTCGCGTTGAGTTCCTCCTCCTGCGCGACCGTCCAGTAGTTGAGGGTGGCGAACAGGACGACGTACAGGGTCATCAGACCCAGGGCGAGCTGGCGGATCTGTTTGTTCACGCGGCGGCCTCGGAGCGCTTCGCCGCCCGCTTCTGGTCGCGTCGGATCTCGCGGCGCAGCTTCCACGCCGCCCAGCGTTCACCGGGAGTCGGTTCGTCGGGGACCTCGCCGATGCGGCGCGCTGCAGAATCCGACACGCGCATCAGGAGGGCGAGCAGGATGTAGTTCGACACGAGCGACGAACCGCCGTAGCTCACGAACGGGAGCGTGATGCCCGTGAGCGGGACGAGTTTGATCACGCCGCCGATGATGATGAACGCCTGCACGCCGATGATCGTGGTGAGCCCGACCGCCAAGAGCTTCTCGAACTCGCGGTCGGTGCGCAACGCGGTGCGCAGGCCGGCGCCCACGATCAGCAGGTACGACATCAGGATCGCGGTCCCACCGATCAGGCCGAGTTCCTCTCCGATCGAGGCGAAGATGAAGTCGTTCTGGGCCTCGGGTACCTGGTTCGGGTTGCCGCGACCCAGGCCGGTTCCGGTGAGGCCGCCGTCGGCGAGACCGAACAGCGACTGGACGATCTGGTACCCCCGGTCGAGTGAGTCGGACCACGGGTCGATCCAGATGTCGACGCGTGTCTGGACGTGGCTGAACTGGGTCCACGAGAAGTAGGCCGCGCCGGCGAAGAGCACTGCCCCGAGCAGGAGCCACCCGACGCGTTCGGTCGCGACCCAGATCATCACCACGAACAGGGTGAAGAACAGCAGCGACGAGCCGAGGTCGCGCTGGCCGACCATCACCACGATCGCGAACCCCCACGCGACCAACACCGGGAGGATGAACCGTGGTTCGGGCAGATGGAACGGTCCGACCTTCCACGTCTTGGCCGCGATCAACTCCCGGTTGTCCGCGAAGTACGCGGCGAAGAAGATCGCGAGGGCGACCTTGGCGAACTCGCCGGGCTGGAAGTTGATCGGACCGACGCTGACCCAGATGCGTGCGCCGTTGATGTTCGCACCGAGTCCGGGGACCATCGGCAGCAGCAGCCCGATCGCGCCGGCCGCGAAGAACGTCCACCGGAAGCGGGCCAGGTCGGTGACCCGGCGGACGACGAGCAACACGGCGACGAACGTCGCGACGGCGATCAGGCTCCACAGCGACTGCAGCCCGGCGAGCGTGTCGTCGAGGCGGGTGATCATCACGAAGCCGATGCCGTGCAGCAGCGCCGCGAGCGGGAGCAGCGTCGCGTCGGCGCCGATCGCGAACTTGCGGACCGCGAGGTGGGCGATCAGCAGCAGCCCGAGGAGGATCGCGACGAACCCGAAGATGCCCGCCGGGATCTCGGCGTTCGAGCCGAGCGACGCCACGGTGTACGCCATCGCCGTGATCGCGGCGGCGAGGATGATCAGCGAGAGTTCGACGTTGCGGCGGCGATACGCGAGCGGAGCAGCAGCTCGTCGTTCGCGTCGACTGAGCCGAGTCGGCTCGAGGTCAGCCTCGAGCGTGTCGGTCATGACGCCTCGGTGGTGCCGGGTGCGGGTGTCGTGCCGGTCGTGGCGGAGTCGGTCGTGCGCGTCGCGTCCGACGTGTCGTCGGTCGCGTCGGTGTCCGGTGTCGTCTCGGCCAGATCGAGCTCACGGACGAATGTTTCCGCATCTTCGAAGCTGGAGAACGTCGGGCGGGCATCAACGAGGTCGACGCTGTCCTCGTCGAGGTCGTCGCGCGACGGGTTCCCCGCGGTTTCCGCGGTCGGGTCGAACCAGAGGAAACCATCGGGTTTCCCCTGGTAGATGACGACGCCACCGGAGTCGTCGAAGTCCACGAAGTAGTCGTTGCGTGCCCACCGTGCTGTGAGCGCGAACACCGTGACGACGAGTGCGAGAACGACGAACGCGATGACCGCCTTGAGCAGCCGCGACCGTCGTTTGGTGCCGGGAGCCTCATCGTCATCGTCCGGATCGGCGTCGTTGTCGCCCGGTACGACGTCGGTCCCGTCGCCCTCGCCGGCCTTTCCTCGGCGACGACGTTCGCGTCGGCTGAGGCCGGCCGCAGCCACCTCGTCGGAGGAGATGCCGTCGTCCGCGTCGGGCTCGTCCGGGTCGATGGCCTCGACGTCGGCATCGGGGTCGTCGGCCCACGTGGGAGTCAGGTCCAGTTCCTGCGTCGGATCGGGCGGGTCGTCACCCTCGAGGACGTCGACCACGATCACCGTCACGTTGTCGCGTCCACCGGCGGTGTTCGCCTGCTCGATCAGCTCGTTGGCGGCCTCTTGCGGATCCTCGATCTCGAGCAGTGTCGACACGATCGTCGTGTCCGCCACTTCATCGACCAGGCCGTCGCTGCACAGGAGGAACCGGTCGCCCCGCACGAGGGGCAGCGTCCACCAGTCGACCTTCACGTCGGGTTCGATGCCGAGCGCACGGGTGATGATGTTGCGACGTGGATGGGTGCGCGCCTCGTCGTCGGTGATGTGTCCGGTCGACACGAGCTCTTGGACGTAGCTGTGGTCGATCGTGACGCGGCGCAGGCGACCGTGCCGGAGGAGATAGGTACGCGAGTCGCCGACGTTCGCGAGCACCAGCGCCTCGGGCTGTTCGCGGGGGACGATCGGTGTGACCCGGTCGGGGTCGAGTGGATCGTTGTCGTCGATGTTCGGTTCGCCGCGCCCGGCCATCGGATCCTGGATGACCGCGATCACGGTCACGGTGGTTCCCATGCCGGACTGGGCGGGGTTCGCGATCGCCGCGCGGAAGATGTCGCCGTTGGCGCTGGTGATCGCCTCGACGACGCGCTCGGCGGTCGGTGCCAGCTCGTCGTCGGCCAGCGCCTCGCGGATCCGTTCGACGGCGAGCGCGCTCGCGACCTCGCCGGCCTCGTGCCCACCCATCCCGTCGGCGACGACGTACACGCCGTCCGACGCGAACAGATGGTCCTCGTTGTCGGGGCGGATCTGGCCCGGGTGCGTTCCCGCACCCCACTTGAGTTCAGCCATCGGATTCGCCAGTCAAAGTCATCGGAAGCGTCGTTGCGTCGCGTCGTGTCGGGCTCATTGTGCCTCGAACACGGTCGTTCCGACCTGGACGCGATCGCCGGGCTGCAGCAGCTTGCTTCCGTGCAGTCGGGTGCCGTTGTGGAACGTGCCGTTCGTGGAGCCGAGGTCCTCGACCATCGGCTGGCCGTCGTAGTCGTACACACGCAGGTGGAGCGTGGAGACGAACGAGTCGTCCTGGATCGAGATCGTGCAACTGTCGTCCCGCCCGAGGGTGATCTCGTTGTCGAGTGCCACGGCGGTGCCACGCCGGTGCTTCGGTTCGAGGACGACGATCCTCGCGGCCTTGCCGCCGCGCCCCTTGGCCGGCTTGGTGTTCCTCGTCGCTGTGGCGGGACGCGGTTGCGGAGCCGTTCCGCCGCCACCTGGTTGCTGAGTGCGTGCGACCGGGCGGGGTCGCGGGCTCTTGACCTCGCTCCACACTGCCCAGAGGACGCGCGCGAAGAAGATGTAGAGCAAGCCCAGAAGGCTCAGCTTCAAGATGTTGAGGACCTGGTCACTCATGGAATCGTCACCGCCACCGCCGCGAGGGCTGAGGTCAAGACGCCTCGAAGCGCAGGTGAGTGGAGCCGAAGCTGATGATGTCGCCGTCGCCGAGTTGTTGCTGGCCTGCGATGCGGGTGCCGTTGACGAGGGTGCCGTTGGTGGAGCCGAGGTCGGTGACGACATAGCCGCGGGCGCCCGGCGCGATGCGCGCGTGCTCCCGGCTGACGTTGCCGTCATCGATGGTGATCGTGCTCTCGGGAAGGCGACCGACAGTGGTGGTGTGCTCACCGAGGCTGACGCGCTGGCCCGACGGAAGCACGAGCGAACCGGCGCCCACGCCGCCACGAGACTGCTTGAGCTGCGACACGATGTTGAAGCGGCCGGGCTTGAGACGGTCGTCGACGGACAGGGTGACCGCGACGGGTCCGATGAAGTGGTACGCCTCTTCGCGGGCGTACTCGCGAGCGGCCTCGGCCAGCTCGGTGACGAGCGCGGTCTCGATGTCCGCGAAGCCGGCATGGTCGTTCGGGCTGAGCAGGACGGTGAAGTCGTTGGGAACCATGCGGCGACCCTTCACGTCAACCGTACGGTTGTCGTCCATCTCGCGCACGAGACGACGACCGAGCTCGATGGGGCGGATCGATCCGCGGGAACGTCGGAACACGCCCTCGACCATACGCTCCAGACGGCGCTCCAACGATTGCAATCCCATAGGTGACCCGTGACGCTACTTCCCGAACCCCTCCGTTCGGCGGCGCGCCACGTTCGCCGCGCACGGTCCCTCCGTCCGTCCCGCCCCGCTCCCACCGCCCGTCCGCCCTTTGTGTTCTCGTCGCGCTTCTGCCCGCCTGCCGGGTCGATCCGCGACGGGAACCCTGGAGGTCGGCCCCGTGGGACCGCCGCCGCCGGTCCCCATCCCGCTCCGGCCCGCGCCTCGATTGCCGCGTCCGGTTGCCGCGCCTCTCGGTTCTCGTCGCGCTCTCGCCCGGCTCGCGGGTCGTTTCGCGACGAGATCGCAGCGAGGGCGCGGATTCGACTCGTGAACCGGTTCTCCGAGGCGCGCGACGTCAGCCCGTGCCGACAGTCTGGATCTCGTTGATGTCGTAGTCGAAGGTGGTGGAGCGGTCGTAGGTGCCGAGGCTGCCGGATCGGCCGTCGCTCGTGGACCAGGTGAGGGCGTAGGTGGTCGTGTACGTCATCTGGTTGGGTTGATCGTCGGGTGTGCGCTCGAGGTAGGTGTGTCCGCACGGGCCTTCATCAGGGTCGTTCGAGCCTTCCGGATACGGCGTGCCGAACCCGTCGCACGTCACCGGGTTCGAGCCGTCGCCGGGGTCGATACTGACCGACTCGAACGTTCCCTGCACCTGTGCCCATGCGGTACCGAGGGTCGCTCGGGCCGTCGTGGGGCCCGGGTCGTCGATGGCGAACCAGACGCCGAGGTTGACGACGGACCCGACTTCGGCGGTCGGGTTCATGTTCGGACTGGGCAACGGAAGCTGCGCCCGCGCTCGAGCCGAAGCTCCTGGTACGAGATCGATCGGGTCGACCGCTGGGGCGACCCAGACGAAGAGCGGTGCGAGGTCACCGGCGCAGAGTCGAAGCCACCCGGTTTCGTTCGCGTCATTCGTGACCTGCGCAAAGATGTCGGTGTCGTCGGCGATGTCGGCGGGCAACGCAGGGCCACCCATGTTGCTGACGTTCGCCGGCGTCCACGTGCAGTCCCGCTCGAAGGTCGCCGTTCCCGCCGAAGACTCGCCGCCGCCAGAACCACCGCTGCTCGGCAGGTCATCGAGCGTGGTCTCGATCTCGCCGTCGGCGCCTGTCCCGAATGTCGGTCTCGGGGCAGGTGCTTGTGGCTCCGCATCCTCATTGCTCGTCGTGGAGTCTGATGGCAGTTCACTTTCCGGTTGAGCGCTGGTCGTGCGACCGTGGATCATCGTGGCCGAGCTGAGCACGAACAGCGCGACCGTCACGCGACGTCGGAACACCGCGACACCTCATCTCGAATCTCATCGCCACGCGTTCCTGAATCCAGCTTCCATGACCCGTCTACGAGCACCATCTGTGCCGTGAGGATGATTGACACTGGGTCGTCACGTCGCAGGACGTCGACTTCGCCTGGCGCGGCTCCGACCTCGAAGATTCGGTCGCTATTGAACTCGCACACCGATAGCAGCGCGACGTCGCGAGCATCGTCTTTGAAGCGTGCAGGCTCGATGATTGTCGCCGTCGACGGATTCTGGGGCGACTCAACCGCAATGAAGCCGCCGTCAATGGCTCGACGAAGGTCGGCGAGAGTGCCGTCAAGGTTCTGACCGCTGAAGTGGTCGCGGATTTGTGCTTCGTTGTCGGGGTCCTCGGGGTTGCGGATGACTTCCTTGCCGACTTCAAACGCCTCGAGGTAGGCGGCTTCGGCCTCGGCGAGGAGGGTGGCTTCGTCGACGGTGGTGGTTGGAGCGACGGTGGCCGTGGTGGTCGTCTCGTCGGTTGTCGGGGTGTTCGATTCCGTGGCTGGTGGTGCCTCCGTCGTGGCCGGTGTCGTCGTTGTCGGGGCCGCTTCGTCCGAGCCGCCCGAGCAGGCGCCGGCGAGGAGGGCGATGGCCAGGACCAGCGGAGCGGCGCGTGACATGGGGCGATGGTAGGGCGCTGCCAACGGGCGTCGGGACGCAGCGCGCCGGTTGAAGTGTCTGAGCACACTCCGGCACGGGGTGATCAGAACTCGGAACGGGAAACCGAACGACCAGAATCCAGACGTACCGAACGCGGAATCGACGGTGGGCAACGGTGGACGCGGCCGCTAGCGTTCCCGTGTCCACTTTGCGCGAGTGGCGGAATGGCAGACGCGCCAGCTTCAGGTGCTGGTGTCCGAAAGGGCGTGGGGGTTCAAGTCCCCCCTCGCGCACGATGAACCCCTTGCATTGCAGGGGGTTCTGTCGCGTCAGGGGCGTGTTGCGGTGGCGAGCGCCGTGGCGACGGCGAGCATCAACAGCGACACCGCGAGGCCGACCGAGGTGACGGCATGGGGAACGGTTTCGTCGGTACCGAGGTTGCCTACGGCGACGCCGACCGGCCGGTCTCCGAACTCGGCCAGCGAGGTCGCCCACAGCCACGTGGCGATGCTCAGGCCGCCCCCGACCAGACCCAGTCCATACGTTCGCACCGACAGGAAGCCGACGACACCGGTGAACGCGAGGAGCCCCAGCGCGACGAGTCGACCGACGAAGAACACGCGGGACAGGCCGACGAAACCAAGATTCAGATCGAATGTCGCTTCGCCGAGCGGGATCAACGGACCTACGGCGAGGATCACCGCACCGACCGCGCCGACTGCAGCGACCCACGGATTCAAGCCGGCGCGCCGCCCCCGCCCCGCCATGCGCAGCGACGTGAGGAACACCAAGCCGCCGATCACGCCGACCGCAACGATCAGGAACCATCCGAGGTCCCGTGTCACCTCGAGCTCGAAGCCGGTCGTCGTCGCACCGGCATTGCTGGTGCGACCCTCGGCTTCGTGAATCGGAACCTCGATCAGGCCGAGCGTCATCGCCGCCCAGCCGGCCGTTGCGAGTCCCGCGCCTCCGGCGAGCCCCGCTCCCCAGCGCAGACCGAAGCAGCTGAGCAGACCACCGATCAGCATCAGCGCCGTGCCGATGTACCCACCGATCGCGAGATTCGTTCCGAAATCCTCGAGGATCCGAATGCCGACGGGGATGCCGTCGATTGGGCGGCTCGTGCGGATGTCGATCGTGTCGGCGACGGTCGCCATCAAGGTCGCGACCAGGGCGAGGAACGCGAGCACGAACGACGCCCGCAGCTTGAACCCTTGCGACTCGACCGTGTACTGATCGACATCGTCGACCCCGTCGAACAACGGTGCGGTCATCGGGAGTTCGTCGGTGACCTGACCGTCGCGACCGGCCGGAGTGCCGGCGACGACGGGAACGATGACCGTCGGTTCGTCGGCGGGGTTGGACGCGTGAGGAGTGGCCGGGACGGCCTCGGTGTCGTCGAATGCGGACGGAACGGCCGACGCCGGGGTCGCCTCGACGATTCGGAGTGGCTCGGTCTTCGTCGACGCGACGCTCGGCTGCGCGTCGACCTCCGCGGTCGGGGTCGAGGCGGCGGTGCTCGGCACGTCCTCGTCCGTCGAGGTGGTCGGGTCATCCGAGTCCACGGTGGCGACATCGGCCTCATCGTCCGTCGCCACGGGCTCGGCATCGGGCTCGTCGCCGGTGACGGCGCGATCGCTGCTGTCCTCCGGTGGCGCATCAGACGACTGCATCGTGTCGTCCGACATCGTTTCGTCGGACGTCGTGTCGCTGTCGGATGGCGGCCCAGCGGACGCATCGATCCGGTCGACGCGCGCGGTCACGTCCTCGAGTGATTCGCCACACTCGTGGCAGAACCGTTGACCGTCGCCCACCTCGACGTTGCAGACATGGCACCGCATTCCCCGAACTGTACGAGACGGAGACGCGACTCGCGAGACGCGGTCATCGGGCCGAGTCGCGCATCAGGTCAGGTCAGCGACGCGCGGAGCCGTCGGAGTTGCGATGCGATGTAGGGGCGAGCACGGCGTTGACCGCCACGTTCGGCGATCTTGCGTTGGAGCGATTGAAGGACGCGGATCAAGCGCTCGCGATCTGGTTCCCAACCGAGCCCCTCACACTCGTCCGCCCATTCACTCGGCGTGCGATGTCCCCGCCGCCGGTTGCACCGGCCACACGCCGCCACCTCGTTCTCCAACCAACTCGGTCCTCCCTTGATGCGTGGCACGACGTGTTCGGTCGTCGCCTCGACGAGCCCGACGCCCACGTCGCGGCGACACCACACGCACGTTGCCGAGTCGCGTGCCAGGATCACGTCCATGCGTGACCGCCGGTCCAGCCGACTGCCGGAACCGGTGGGAGAGATCGTGTGTCGCGCCGTGGTGCGTCCGCGTCGTGCGCCACGTCGTTGGCGCCGTGGTGATCCCATCGTCAGAATGCTCACATGAGTGGACGCTTCGCGCCATCTCCGACTGGGCGACTGCACCTCGGAAACCTGCGCACGGCGTTGCTCGCGTGGCTGGCGGCCAGGTCCCGCGGACTCGAGTTCATCGTGAGGATGGAGGACCTCGACCGCGTCCAATCCGAACCCGAGCACGAGCGCGTGCAACTGGCGGACCTCGCCGCGATCGGGGTCGACTGGTCGGGCGCCGTGGTGCGGCAGAGTGAGCGTTTCGACCTGTACCGCGACGCGCTCGCAACGCTTCGGTCCCGTGACCTCCTCTACGAGTGCTTCTGCTCGCGGCGCGAGGTTCGCGCGGAGATCGAGAACTCCCCGAATGCGCCGCACCTTCCGCCCGGTTCCTACCCGGGAATATGCCGCCGACTGACCGCCGAGCGGCGTCGGCAACTGCTCGACGGCGGGCGGACTCCCGCGCTTCGGCTGCGTGCCGACCGGTCGATGGAACGCGAGGACGAAGCGGTGCTGATCGAGTTCACCGACCTCGTCTGCGGACACTCCGACGGCGGCGTCGACGATGTCGTGCTCCAGCGCAACGACGGCGTGCCCGCCTACAACCTCGCAGTCGTGGTCGATGATGCGCTCCAGGGCGTGACCCAGGTGGTGCGCGGGGACGATCTGCTCGCCTCGACACCGCGCCAAATCCATCTCCAACATCTGCTCGGTCTTCCCACCCCCACGTACGCCCACGTCCCACTCGTGATGGGCACCGACGGCGAGCGACTGTCGAAACGCCATGGGTCCGTTTCGCTCGACGAACTGCAGGCGGAAGGCCAGACGGTGCGCGATGTCGTGCGTGCTCTGTTGTCCTCGTCGGGCACGGAAGTGGGCGATGACGACGGCCCTTCGACAGCGCTCGAGCAGGTGGCCTCTGTCTTCGACATCGGCCGGATTCGCGACGAACCGAGCGTGTATGAAGGTCTTGTCGACGGTCAGATGACGTTTCGGTGACGAAATCGGGGATGATCCGTCGTTTTTCGGGTGGAAAGACCGGTTCCGTGGGGTCCCCAGCGGTACGCTCTCGCATCGTGGTATTGGACGAACGTCGCAAGGCGCTGATCGGATGTGGAGTCGTTTTCGGCTTTGCCGCGCTCGTCGGCTGCTCGTCCGCGATGGCCGGAGGTGGCGGCGGCGAAGGAGCTGCGGCCGCGGCAGCACAGGTGACCACGACGACGATGGCTCCGCCCTCCACGTTGGCTCCGACGACAACGGCGACGCCGACGACATCGACCACCACCACGTCGACGACCTCGACCACGACGACCACCACGACCACGATTCCGGACACGATCCAGACGGTCGCCCCGATGGACGTGCCGATCCAGCCGATCGGTGGCAACAGCGGCGGCGAAGCGTCGCGGGTTCAGCAGCGACTGCTCGATCTCGGATTCTGGGTCGGCGGAGTCGATGGCGACTACGGCCTGACGACGAGCCAAGCGGTGATGGCGTTCCAGAAGTACATGGGCTTCGCCGATCCGAGTGGACGCGTCGATGAGCAGACCGCACAGGCGCTGACGGTCGAAACCGTTCGTCCGAACGCACGCGCCAACTCCGGCACGCTCGTCGAGATCGACAAAGGCAAGCAATTGCTGTTCTTCGTGATCGACGGCAAGACCGAGTGGGTCCTCAACGTCTCGACCGGAAACGGTGAGGAGTACACCGAGGCCGACCAGAACACGCCGGGTGAAATGATCAGCGGCGTCTCGCTCACACCGAGCGGACTCCACGAGGTCAACCGTGAACGCGCCGAGGGCTGGTGGGAAGGCGACCTCGGCCAGATCTACCGACCGAAGTACTTCGTCGGCGGCGTCGCCGTGCACGGTTCGAACAGCATCCCGAACTATCCCGCGTCGCACGGTTGCGTGCGGGTGAGCGTCCCCGCGATGGACTGGATCTGGGATTCGGGCATCATGCCGCTCGATACCTCCGTCTGGGTCCACGACGGCGCCTGATCCGACCAGCTCGCGATCTGAACACTCCGGGCGGCTCCTGTCCGCTGCTTTGCTGAGGCGGTCCTGCTCCTTGGTCGTGTGTGAGAATCGCGCCGGTGAGTTCGGAGATGGAAGGTTTCTCGCCGTGGGGGGACCCTGGGGTGACGTCGATCTCGCGGTTGGCGATGGTGCCGCCGACGGCGGCGTTTCGCACGGTCGACGAGGCGCGCTCCTCCGATCCTCTGGTGACGGCGGGTGGGTCGTGGCAGACGTCGTTGAACGGGCGGTGGGACTTTCGGCTCTTCGACCGTCCTGACAAGGTCGACGCTTCGGCGGTCACCGGTGCGCCCGACGGCACGGCGTGGACGCGGGTCGCGGTCCCGGGCAACTGGACGTTGCAGGACGCCGTCGATCAGTACGGCCAGGCAGATCTCCCTCAGTACACCAACGTGCAGATGCCGTTCGACGGGCCGCCGCCCCGCCTCCCGGACCGCAACCCGACCGGGGTGTATCGCCGTGCGCTGAACGTTCCGAAGAAGTGGTCGGGTCGCCAGATCGTGCTCCACATCGGTGGCGCCGAGAGTGTGCACACCGTCTACGTGAACGGTCGGTTCGCGGGGTACGGCACCGACAGCCGATTGGCCAGTGAGTACGACATCACCGACGCGGTGACGACCGGCCGCAACGACCTCGCGATCGTCGTGTGCCGATTCAGTGCGCACAGCTACATCGAGGATCAAGACCAGTGGTGGATGGCGGGACTGCACCGCGACGTGTGGGTCGAGGCGCGTGCCGAGACGGGGATCACCGCGCTCACGTGCGACGCCGGCTACAACCACATCTCCGGCGCAGGTCGTCTCGAGGTGACGACCACCGTGGGCGGATCCGTCCCGCCGACAGAAGGATGGACGGTCCGCACGACGATCGAGGATCTCGACGGCACGGCCTTGGTCGAACCGCACACGGGTGAGGTCCCGCAGCAGTTCGCCCGGCCGTATCGATTCACCGGGCACACCGTGCGGGCGACCATCGACATCTCACGCGTCGACGCGTGGTCCGCCGAGGCGCCGAACCGGTATCGCGTGCTCGCCGAACTGCTCGACCCCGACGGCGACCCGGGCGAGGTGCACACCCAGCTGGTCGGGTTCCGATCGATCGAGATCCGCGACCGCCAGTTCACCGTCAACGGCCGGCCGATCTGGTTCTTCGGTGTGAACCGCCACGATCATCATCCGCAACGAGGCAAGGCCGTCACGGTCGACGACATGCGCGATGACCTGCTCGCGATGCGCCGTCACAACATCAACGCCGTCCGAACAGCGCACTATCCGAACGACCCACGACTGCTCGCCATCGCCGACGAGATCGGGATGTACGTCGTCGACGAGGCGAACGTCGAGAGCCACGCGTACAACACCAGCCTGTGTCACGACGATCGCTACCGGTCGGCGTGGGTCGAGCGGGCGGCGCGCATGGTCAACCGTGACCGCAATCATCCCTCGATCGTGATGTGGTCGCTCGGCAACGAATCGGGCCACGGCGACAACCACGCTGCGGCCGCAGGCTGGATCTGCGCGGCCGACCCGTCACGACCGCTGCACTACGAAGGAGCGGTCTTCCACGATGGTTGGGTCGACGGTGGCCGCGGGTCGACCGACGTGGTGTGCCCGATGTATCCGACCATCGAGGAGATCGTCGAGTACGGCCGGAACCCGAAGGGCGATCGACCGCTGATCATGTGCGAGTACTCGCATGCGATGGGCAACTCGAACGGGTCGCTCGCCGACTACTGGGACGCGATCACGTCGACGCCCGGTCTCCAGGGCGGTTTCATCTGGGAGTGGAAGGACCACGGACTCACCACCCGCCTCCCGAACGGCAGACGTGGTTTCGCGTACGGCGGGCAGTTCGGCGAGACCATCCACGACGGGAACTTCGTGGCGGACGGGCTGATGTCGGCCGACCTCGTCCCGCACCCGGCGATGACCGAGGTCCAGTGGGTCTACCGACCCGTGACCGTGGAGTTGGCCGGCCGCTCGAAGCTGACGATCACCAACCGACGGAGCCACATCGACCTCGCCGATCTCGAGGCGACCTGGCAGCTGACCGTCGCGGGGGAGGTCGCGATGGAGGGAGAGCTCGATGTGGAAGTGGGGCCGCTCGAGTCGGTGACCGTCCCACTGCCGTGCCCGCTGCCCGCTGAGCCCGACGTCCATCTCGCGGTGCGTTGGCACCAACGGTCGGACATGGCATGGGCGTCGGCCGGACACCTCGTCGGCTGGGATCAAGTCCAGCTCCGCGCCCCGAAGCGACGCACGCTCGACTCCCTTGCTCGATCGACGGGAGCATTCGACGTCGGCTCGATCGAGCCGGCGCTGTCGATCTTTCGTGCCCCGACCGACAACGACGGCTACAAGCTGATGCCCGGGCTGGCCGAGCGCCATGGCATCGGAGGCACGGCGCTGAGGCACTGGCAGTCGATGGGAATCGACCGGGACTCGGCCGAGGAGTTCGTCGAGCACACGCACCGACGTGACGTCGACGACGGTGGTGGCGTCGTGCATCGCCACACGGTGGTGGTCCCCGACGACTTGTCCGACCTCGGACGGGTGGGCACGACGTTCGAGTTGCCCGCGGGATTCGATCGCGTCCGTTGGTTCGGCCGCGGCCCCGGTGAGAACTATCCGGATCGGAACCGCGGGTCGATGCTGGGCGTCTGGGAGTCGGCAATCGATTCGCAGCCGTACCTCGTGCCACAGGAGTTCGGGCTCCGTACCGACTGTCGCTGGTTCGAGTTCATCCGCTCATCGACCGGTGAGACGGTCCGCCTCGACGTGCTCGTGCCGACGTCGCTGCACGTCTCCGCGACGCATCACCGAGACGAGGATCTGTACGCGGCCGCTCACGAGACCGACCTCACCGCATCGAGGCGGTTGATCGTGCACGTCGACGTCGCGCACCGCGGCCTCGGGACGGCGAGTTGCGGCCCAGACGTACTCGACCGCGACGAGATCCCGACCGGTGCCCACACGTTCGCCTACCGACTCGCCGGCGTCGAACCCACGTGAGGCGCGGTTGGTTTCTCGTCGCGATTCGACCCGCTATGCGGGCGTGATCGCGACGAGAACGGAGGAGAACGTGCTGAGGCCGGACTCGTCGGGGTCGGTGATGTTGTCGACGCGGTCGCCGAGCCAGGTGAAGAAGCTGGCTTGGGCGACCACCTGGAACACGAAGTACGCGACGAGCAGCACGATCGCGATGATGATCGCGCGCCGGATCCACTTGGCGATCTGACTGGTGTAGTCGCTGATCAAGGGGCTCACGCTGCGCACGGCGTTGGTCGCACGTTGCGAGAACTCCTCGGCCGCCCGATCGACTTCCTGGCGGGCGACGTCGCGCACCTCGGCGATCAGCTGCTGCGCTTCCTGTCGGTTGTATCCGCCGGTCGTCGGCGCCGCCTGCGTCGGCATCGGGTTCGCGCCTTGGGCGTTCTCGAAGAACTCGCGGTTCTCCTCGGCCGCGATCAATTCCGCCTCACTCGGCGGTGCCCGCTTGATGTCGGACCAGTCGAAGCCGTCCCACCACCGCAGGCGCGCGCTGTGCTCGGGATCGGGATACCACCCGGCCGCAGGAGCGTCGGCGTAGCGCATCAGCGGTCCCGGTGATCGTCCCGGTTCGGCTGAGGTAGGTCGACGCGATCGTTGTCGGCGGGGATCGGCAGACCGTCCTTCGGGCGGACCTCGTCGGTCGGATCGTCCGGGCGGATCGTCTCGGAGAAGGCAGCGACCGCGCCCAACAGACCCGAGAACTCGGCGGGGATCACGAGCTTCGTCGCCCGGCCGTCACCGATTCGCTCGAGCGCCGTCAGGTACTCGACCGTGAGCACGTTGTTGTCGGTGTTCGCTTCCTTGATGCCGGTGAGGCGGGCCTTCGCGGCGAGCCCTTCACCCTGACCGAGCAGGTCGAGGCGGAGCTTGTTGGCGGCGGCGCGCAACTCGATCGCTTCGGCATCACCCTGCGCGTCGAGAATCGCGGCTTCCTTGCGACCCTGAGCGGAGAGGACCGCAGCCTGCTGTTCACCGTCGGCGCGGGCGATCGCCGCCTCCTGGTATCCCTTCGCCTCGGTGACGGTCGCACGACGATCACGCTCGGCACGCATCTGGGCGTGCATCGCCGACACGATGTCCGGCGGCGGATCGATGCGCTGGATCTCGACACGCACGACGCGGACGCCCCACTTGTCGGTGGCGTCGTCGAGCACCTCGCGCAGCTGGGTGTTGATGGTGTCGCGCGACGTGAGTGCGCGGTCGAGTTCCATGTCGCCGATCAGGTTGCGCAGGTTCGTCTGGGCGAGCTTGGTGATCGCGGTGAAGAAGTCGGCGACGTTGTAGACGAGTCGCTGTGGGTCGGTCGCCTCGTAGTAGACGACGGCGTCGACCGAGACGACGACGTTGTCCTCGGTGATGACTTCCTGGGGCGGGACGTCGACCACCTGCTCGCGCATGTCGATCAACTGCATCGTCTCGATGAACGGAAAGATCAGCCGCAACCCCGGCTCCTCGGTCGTCTTGTACTTGCCGAGGCGTTCGACGAGTCCGCGTTGATAGGGACGCACGATCTTGACCGCCGCGATCAACACGGCGATGCCGACGAGTGCGAGAACGCCGACGACGATGGCAACTGGGGTCATGTTTCCTCCGATGTGTGGCTGGGGGGCGCGGCTGGTGGCGCCATGGGGGGCTGCGACGGCGGTGGGACGATCAGCGCTTCGACCATGACGCGCGTCCCTTCCATCGCGGTGACCCGAACCTTCGATCCCTTCGGGAGGAGATGCGTCTCGTGGGTCAACGCACCCCATTCCTCACCGAGGACCTTGACGCGGCCTCGACGGTTTCGGTCGTCGGGGTCGATGTCGGCGGTGACGAATGCGATGGTCCCGATCAGACGGTCCGCTCCCACTCCTTCGGGCATGGCATGGTCGTTGACGAACCGCCGGAGGTACCGCCAGAAGAGCCACCACAGAATGGCGCCCGCGATCACGAAGATGCCCCACTGGACCTCGACCGAGGCGTCGTAGAACCCGGCGATCGACGCCAGGAATGCCGACACCGCGAACGGCAGCAGGACGAACGTTCCGGCCAGTGCGGTCAGCTCGACCAGCGCGAAGATGGCGGCGACGCCGAGCCAGATCCACGGCCATGCATCGAGGTCGATGCCGAGGTCGAGTACCGCTGCCATGGGTCCACGGTAGTAGCAGTAGGTGTCGACCTGGTCTCGGTCGCGCGACGACTACGTTCAGCGCATGACGGAACGTCGTCGCCGAGGCAAGGGCCCGCGGCGGGTTCGCAACGTCCTCACCGAGCAACGCCCGTTCGTCCAGCCGGTCCGACAGCTGCCGCCGACGGAGCTGGTGTCCGCGTCGGGAATCGACGCGATCCACGACGCGTCGCTGCGGGTTCTCGCCGACGTCGGCATCGACATCCTGCACGAAGAGGCCCGCCAGTTGCTCGCCGGAGCGGGTGCGATCGTCGACGATGAACGGGTCCGATTCGATCCGGACATGGTGCTGGAAACCGTCGCCCACATCCCACACGAATTCACCCTGCACGGTCGTGTACCCGGTCGGGATCTTCGGATCGGCGGTGACCGGGTGGCTTTCGCGTCGGTGGCCAGCGCCCCGAACTATGTCGATCTCGACGGCGTTCATCGCATCGGCGACCGTGCCGGCTACCGGGATCTCCTCCGCGTCGCGCACCTGCTCAACTCGATTCACACCTTCGCGGGTTACCCGGTCGAACCGGTCGATCTGCACCCGTCGATCCGCCACCTCGAAGCCGCCTACGACGCACACACGCTCACCGACAAGTCGTTCCACGTCTACTCGCTCGGTCGACAGCGCAACCTCGACGGGATCGAGATGACGCGGATCGCTCGCGGGGTCGATGACGAGACCCTGGACCGCGAGCCGAGCATCACCTCGATCATCAACGCGTCGTCGCCGCTGCGCTACGACCATCCGATGCTCGAGGGAATCATCCAGATGTCGGCGCGGAATCAGCCGGTGATCATCACGCCGTTCACCCTGGCGGGCGCGATGGCACCGATCACCTTGGCGGGTGCCCTCGTCCAACAGAACGCGGAAGCGCTCGCCGGACTGGCCTTCACCCAAGTGGTGCGCCCGGGAGCGCCGGCCGTCTACGGCGGGTTCACGTCGAACGTCGACATGCGATCCGGATCGCCCGCATTCGGGACACCCGAGTACGCCAAGGCGTCGATCGTCGGTGGCCAGCTCGCACGTCGGTACGGGATCCCGTACCGGTCGTCGGCGGTGAGCGCGTCGAACGCGGTCGATGCGCAGGCCGGCTACGAGACGGTGTGGGCCCTGTGGGGAGCGATCATGGGTGGCGCGAACTTCGTGATGCACGGTGCCGGATGGATGGAGGGTGGCCTGCACGCGAGCTTGGAGAAGATGGTCATCGACGCCGACCTCTTGCACATGGTGAGCGCCTTCCTCGAGCCGCTCGATCTGAGCGACGATGCGCTGGCGGTCGACGCGATCGCGGGTGTCGGTCCGGCGGGCCATTTCTTCGGTGAACCGCACACGCAGTCGCGGTACTCGACGGAGTTCTACTCGCCGATGGTGAGCGACTGGCGCAACTGGGAGTCGTGGACGGAACTGGGTCAGCCCGACGCGCGAACACGCGCGAACGCGGTGGCCAGCGAGCTCCTGGAGAGCTACGAACCTCCCCCGATCGACGACGCGGTCGTGGCAGAACTGCGAGAGTACGTCGACCGTCGCATCAGCGAAGGCGGCGTCGAAACCGACTACTGAGAATGCGCGTTGGTGTCCGTCACCATCGCGCGTTCTCGCCGAGGAGATGTGATGAAGGATCGGGCACAGGTGGTGGTCATCGGAGGCGGGGTCGTCGGCGCGTCGGTGCTGTATCACCTGACCCTCGCCGGTTGGACCGACGTGATGATGGTCGAGCGACGCGAGCTGACCCACGGGTCGACCTGGCATTCCGCGGGTGGGATGCACACGCTCAACGGCGACCCGAACGTCGCTGCGCTCCAGCGCTACACGGTCGAGCTGTACGAGCAGATCCAAGCCGAGTCGGGCCGGGACTGTGGCATCCACATGACGAGCGGACTGCAGCTGGCCGACACACCCGAACGGATGGACTACCTCCGCATGGCCCACGCCCGCGGGCGCTATCTCGGGATGGAGACCGAGCTGATCTCGGCCGAGGAAGCTCACCAGATGGTGCCGTTCCTCGATCCGGCGCACTTCGTCGGCGCGATGTGGGACCGTCACGAGGGCCACGTCGACCCGTCGGGAGTCACCCACGCCTACGCCGACTCCGCCAAGCAGCGGGGTGCGGAGGTCCATCGGTACGTGTGGGTCCACGACATCACCCGCGCGGTCGACGGTTCGTGGGACCTCCACGTCCACGACACCCGCAACGACGCCGACCTCGGCACCATCAACTGCGAACACTTCGTGAACGCGGGTGGACTGTGGGCGCGCGAGGTCGGGCGGATGACCGGCCTGGAGCTCCCCGTGCTCGCGATGGAGCACATGTACCTCATCACCGACGAGGTGCCGCAGCTCGCCGAGTGGCGCTCGCAATCGTCGATGCCGGGCTTCCACGTCGTCGACCTCGGCGGTGAGATCTACATGCGCGAGGAGGGCAACTCGCTGCTGCTCGGAACCTACGAGCGCGGCGGCGTGCCATGGTCACCGCACTCGACCGACTGGAACTTCGGTGCGCAACTGCTCACGCCCGACCTCGAACGGATCGCGGCGAACCTCGACGTCGGATTCCAGCACTTCCCGATCTTCCAGGAGATCGGGATCAAGGACACGATCAACGGCCCGTTCACGTTCGCCCCCGACGGCAACCCACTGATCGGACCGGTCAGGAACCAGCCGGGGCACTGGCTCGCCTGCGGCGTGATGGCCGGGCTCAGCCAAGGCGGTGGTGTCGGCCTGAGCATGGCGAACTGGATGACCGAGGGCGATCCCGGGTTCGATGTGTGGGGGATGGACAACGCCCGATTCGGCGACTGGGCGACCCCGCGCTACACGAACGCGAAGGTGCGCGAGAACTACGGCCGGCGATTCCGGATCACCTTCCCCAACGAGGAGCTGGTCGCCGCCCGCCCGCACATCACGTCGCCGATCCACGACCGTCTCGTCGAGCGCAACGCGGTGTTCGGAGCGTCGTACGGCCTCGAGGTGCCGCTCTGGTTCCAGCGCGTCGGTGAGGAACCGGTCGAGCACGTCACGTTCCGCCGGTCCAACGCGTTCGAGGTCGTGGCGGAGGAGGTCGCCGCGGTCCGTGGTGGCGTCGGGCTGTTCGAGACGACCGGGTACGCGAAGTACGAGGTGACCGGACCGGGCGCGCGTTCGTGGCTGGATCATGTGCTCGCGAACCACATTCCGCCGGCGGGTCGACTCGCCCTGTCGCCGATGCTGAACCCCAACGGCAGGATCATCGGCGACTTCACGGTCGGCGCGCTCGCGGACGGTCTCGGTGAGGAGCGGTTCATGATCTTCGGTTCCGGTCCGGCACAGCACTATCACGAGCGCTGGTTCCGCCAGCACCTCCCGACCGATGGATCGGTGCACCTGCGAGTCTGTGGACCGGAGATGACGGGGTTGTCGATCGCGGGGCCGCGGTCTCGCGCCGTGCTCGCGGAGCTCGTCGACTTCGACGTGTCGAACGATGCGTTCCGGTTTCTCGACTTCCGGGACACCTGGGTCGGGAAGGTGCCGGCGATGATCGGTCGAGTCACGTTCACCGGTGATCTCGGGTTCGAGATCTGGTGTTCCGGTGGCTACCAGCCGCAGCTGTTCGACTCGCTGATGGATGCGGGTTCCGACCACGGGATCCGGTTGTTCGGCGGTCGAGCGCTCGACTCGATGCGGCTCGACAAGTGCTGGGGATCATGGGCCACGGAGTACCGCCCGATCTACACGCCGTACGAAGCGAACGTGGGATGGATGGTGAAGCTCGACAAGGACTTCATCGGTCGCGACGCGGCAGCTGCGGCGAAGGCGGAGGGACCGGCGCGCAAGCTCGTGGCGTTCTCGATGGACGCGGGTACAGGCGACGACGCCGCGGACTGCATCGGCAACGAGCCGATCTGGCACGACGGGTCCGTCGTCGGCTGGGTCACCTCCGGCGGCTATGCCCATCACAGTGGCCAGTCGATCGCGCTCGGCTACGTCCCGATCGAGGACGCGGCGAGCGAAGGGCCGTGGGAGATCGAAGTCGTCGGCGTGGTCCGCCCTGCGGTCATGCTCGCCGAAGCCCCGTTCGACCCGACCGGCACCCGCATGCGCAGCTGACCGTTACGTAACGGGTCTGACCCGT
>NZ_BAOL01000140.1 GCF_000350145.1 Ilumatobacter nonamiensis YM16-303
GTTCGCGCGAGCGGCGTCGAAGTTCGAGCGGCTCGCCACCACGCTCGCTGACGTCGATGGCGTCGATGCCGAAGCAGCGGGCCAGGCGGTCGTCGAGGGCGTGCTCCTCGCGTCCTATCGCTACGTCGGACTGAAGAACGACGAGAGCTCGGCCGCAAAGCTCGCCGACCTGACCGTGGTGGCGAAGTCGAAGCGGGCGAAGGCTGTCGAGCGCGGGGCCGAGACCGGCCGCGTGGTCGCCGGAGCGGCAGCGTTCGCTCGTGAACTCGCGAACATGCCGCCGACGTACCTCAACGCGAAGGACATCGCGGCGAAGGCGATCGAACTCGGACCCGATGCCGGGCTCGAGGTCGAGGTGTTCGACAAGGACGATCTCGCGGCGATGGGCTGCGGCGGAATGCTCGGAGTCAACCGCGGCTCGACCGAGCCGCCACGAATGGTCAAGCTCACCTATGCACCGCGCAACGCAACCGGCCACCTCGCCATGGTCGGCAAGGGGATCATGTACGACTCCGGCGGCATCAGCATCAAGGGCAGCGATGCCTTTCACCAGGTGATGAAGATGGACATGTCGGGCGCAGCGGCCGTGTTGTCGGCGATGTCGTCGCTGAAGGCGCTCGGCTGTCGCACGAAGGTCACCGCGTTCTTGATGTGCACCGACAACATGCCGTCCGGCTCGGCGCTGAAGCTCGGCGACGTGCTCACGATGCGCAACGGCAAGACCGTCGAGATCCACAACACCGACGCCGAGGGACGCCTCGTGCTCGCTGACGGTTTGTCGCTCGCCGTCGAGGAGGAGCCCGACGCGATCGTCGACATCGCCACGCTCACCGGAGCGGTCCTCGGAGCGTTGGGACCCGACATCGCCGGACTGCTGGGTACGAACGAAGGCTGGACCGACACCGTCAAGGCGGCGAGCGAGAAGGTCGATGAGCCCACCTGGCAACTGCCGCTGGAAAAGAAGCGGTATCGCAAGCTGCTGGACTCGGTCGTCGCCGACATGAAGAACATCGGCGGCCCGTATGCCGGCACGATCACGGCATCGATCTTCCTCTCCGAGTTCACCGGCGACGTCCCGTACGCGCACCTGGACATCGCCGGGCCGATGAAGGTCGACGGCGACCAAGGGATCTACGCGAAGGGCGCGACCGGATTCGGAACCCGTCTCCTGATCGATCTCGCCTGCAACTTCGAGGCTCCGACCACCGCCTGACCGCGGGCCTGTCCCGCGATCACAACTGACCGGCATTGTCGGCGACCTGGGCAGCGACGACCTCGCCGACGCCGAGTGCAACCAGATGGTGCTCGATGAGGGTGGAGTCGTCACCGGATTCCAGCATCGCGAGCGCCAGGCGGTGGGCGCGGCTGAACTCGTCGAGGTTCACCGTCGTCGACGTCCAGGCGTCGTGCGCGGATTGGACGGCGTCGGGCATCCGGCGCAGGTGCCGGTACGCAACGGCGGGAACCCGCCGCCGCACCGCGAGTCCGTCGCTGGTCTGGTGGGCGAGCCCGAACATCGTGCACCGCTGCAACGCCTTGGAGAACGGTGAGGACCGACCGGTCGTGTAGGACATCCCCATCGTCTGCGCGGTGAGGCAGAGATCGATCTCGTAGCCGTCCGGATGTTGCTCGAGCCCGCCGACGAGTCGGCGGAGCAGCCAGGTCGCGGTCGGCCCGAGAACTCCCAACCAGAAGGTCTCGACGTATCTCGACCGAGGATCGTGGCCGGTTTCGTCGACGAGGGGATCGATCCATGCCCTGATCATCAGCCGCGCCGATCGGTCGGGCTCCGCCTCGTCCGACGCCGTGGTGTGGTCGACCGTCGGAGGGGGAGCGCGGCGGGGCGGTGGCGGCGGAATCGGGCGCGTCCGCCGCGCCTGCCTCGGTGCCTCGCGGTCGGTACCTGCGTCGTGGTGGATGTGGGTCACGGTGGACCTCCGTCGGTGCGGTGACACGGCGGGGAAAGTCGGCACTCGGACACGGGGTCGTGGGTGCGCTGGACCGGAAATCGAATCGTGTCGAGGTCCGCGGACGCCGTGACGGGCATCAGTAGCGTCGCGACCCGTGGCTGAGAACTCCGACACGAATGTGCGGCTCGACCCGAGCGTCTACCGGCGTCGCAGGATCGGCGTGCTCGCCGGTTCACTCGCCGCGGTCGGCCTGACGGTCGGCCTGGTCCTCACCGTTGCCGGAGGGGACGGATCGGACTATCTGGGAACGGTCGACTCGACGTCGCCGACGACCACGACGACGACCATCCCGGCATCGACCAGCACCACCAGTACGTCGACGCCGTCATCGACCACCGTTGCACCGGCGCCGACGACCGCTGCGACGACCACGACGACGCTTCCACCTCCGACGACCGTGCTGGTCGACGGCGTCCCCGTGTGGCCTCCGTACGACATCCTCCCGCCGCTCGACGGCATCGCCGCGCTCACCGGCCTCCCCGCAGGCGACGAGATCACCCGACGTCCGATCCTGGCCGCCAAGATCGACAACCACGCTCGGGGCCGTCCGCAGTGGGGACTCGACGAAGCGGACGCGATCATCGAGGAGAACGTCGAAGGCGTGACCCGATTCATCGGGCTCTTCCACTCCGAACTGCCCGATCGAGCCGGCCCGATCCGTTCCGCGCGCACCGGTGATCTCGATCTGTTCGCCGCGATGAATCGCCCGGTGCTCGTGTGGTCAGGCGGAAACGCGGGCGTCACCCGCTGGATCGGATCGGCCGCCGAGTCACGTCTGCTCGTCGACTTCACGGCGCTCCGCAACCCGTGTTACGAACGCAGCTCGAGCCGGGGTGCGCCGCACAATCTGCTCGTCGACCCGGAGTGCGCGGTGAACACTGCGTCCGAGCCCGGGCCCGCACGCCACCTGTGGTCGATCGACGGGGACTGGGAGCCGGCAACCGGCGTCGGCGCGACCGCCGACTCGACGTTCGACATCCAGATGGACGGTGTCTTGGTGACGTGGGAGTGGGTCCCCGGATACAACGTCTACGTCAGGTTCCAGAACGGGCAACCGCACCAGGCGACGTCGGGGAATCCGATCGCGATGAGCAACGTCGTCGAGTTGTACACCGCGCATCCGCCGTCGCCCGTCGATGCTCGGTCGCCGAACCCGGTCACGGTCGGGTCCGGTCGAGCCGTGATCCATCGCGACGGCGTGGCGATCGAAGCGGAGTGGAGTCGCGCTCTGCCGTACGACCCGTTCTCGTTCACCGACGCGACGACGGGAGCCGCCGTCCCGCTGAACCAGGGGCGGACGTTCATCGAATTGGTCCGCGCGTCGTAGCACGCCGGTCGCTCCGGCGGTTCAGTCGGTGGCGTCGTGGCGGGCATCGGGGAGCGTCACCGTGATGCGGGCACCACCGAGACGCCGACTCGTCGACACGGAAACCGTCCCGTCGTGACGGCGCACGAGATCGCCGACGATCGACAGACCGAGGCCGAAACCTCCGTCGCGTCGCGAGCGTGAGTCGTCGAGACGGACGAACCGCTCGAAGACGCGATCGCGGTCGGCGGCGGCGATCCCCGGCCCGTCGTCGTCGATCGCCATCACGACGACACCATCGGAACTGGCGACCTCGATGGCCACCGCGGTCTCGGCATGGCGCTGCGCGTTGTCGAGCAGGTTGCGCACGACTCGGCGCAGTTGCTCGGGGTCGCCGCGCACCTGGCCCGCGGAGACTTCCGCGAGATCGATCGTCGTGGTCGTCGGAAGTCGGCCGACCTCGTCGAGTGCGATGTCATCGAGGTCGACGAGCGTCCAGGCGTCACGCCCCTCGGTTCCGCCGTCGGTCCGCGCGATCACGAGGAGATCGTCGACGAGACGTTCCATCCGATCGTTCTCCTCGAGCACGTTGGTGGACACGTCGTTCCAGTTCGGTGACTCGGCGGCACGCGCGACGTCGAGGGCGTGGCGGACCACGGCGATCGGCGTCCGCAACTCGTGCGATGCCGCCGACACGAAATCGCGCTGCGCGCGTGTGCCCGCTTCGAGGCGCCCCAGCATCTCGTTCATCGTGTCGGCCAACATGCGGATCTCGTCGTCGGTCGTCGGTTGGGAGACCCGACGGTCGAGGTCGGTCACGCTGATCTCGGCGACTTCGGCACGCATCGAGTCGACCGGTCGGAGTGCTCGCCCGACCACGACCCATGTCGCCGCGCCGGCGAGCGCGGTGAGCGCCGCGCCGCTGATGAGCAGCGCCCAGACGGTGACCCGGAGCGTGCGTTCGAGGTCGGCGAGAGTGGTCCCGACCGCGATGGTGACCGGTCCGGCCCGGGTGCCCTGCTCGGTCACCAGGATCCGGAAGTCCTCGGCGTCTCCCGATGTCTGGCGAACGGTGATCTGCGACGTGTCGGTCACCATGTCGATCGGGGGCTGTCCGCGCACGTTCGTACTCGACGCGATCACCTCACCGTCGAGGATCATCTGAGCGAACGAGGTCCCGTCGTCGGGGATGGTGATGTCGCGTGGGGCGACGCCGCTGACCGCGAGCGCTCCGAGGTCGGCGGCGCGCAACTCGAGCGATGTGTCGACGTTGTCGATCATCGTGCGGCGGAGGATCGAGTGCAGCGCGAAACCAGAGACGACGAGGGTGATCGCGAAGAGCAGCGCGACGAAGATCGTCGTGCGCCCGCGGACCGACGAGGTCAACTTGGCCCGGCGGTTCACTCGCCGCCCTCGCGTAGGCGGTACCCGGCGCCGCGAACCGTTTCGATCGACGCGGTGCCGAACGGTTCGTCGATCTTCTTGCGAAGGTGCCCGACGTACACCTCGACGATGTTCGCGTCGCCCGCGAAGTCGACGTCCCAGACGTGGTCGAGGATGTCCTGCTTCGACAGGACCGATCCGGCGTTGCTCATCAGGTACTCGAGCACGGCGAACTCGCGGGCGGTGAGTTCGATCGGGGTGTCAGCGCGTCGACACGACCGACGTCCCGGATCGAGGACCAGATCGCCCGCGGTCAGGATCGTCGGCCGGACGTCGGCGCCGCGTCGCAGCAGCGAACGGATCCGTGCGACGAGCACCACGTGGGAGAACGGCTTGCGGAGATAGTCGTCGGCGCCGGTGTCGAGCGCTTCGGCTTCATCGAGGTCGCCGTCCTTGGCGGTGAGCATGAGAATCGGGGTCCAGATGTCCTGCTCGCGAAGTGTGCGGCAGATGACGAAGCCGTTCACGCCCGGCAACATGATGTCGAGCACGATCGCGTCGTAGGTGTGTGTGGTCGCCATCCACAGCCCGTCGTTGCCGTCGTTCGCGACATCGACGGCGAATCCGTCCGCCGTCAAGCCGTCGTGCAGCGAGTTCGCCAGTTTCACCTCGTCCTCGACGACCAACAGCCTCATCGGCGTCAGTCTGCCATCGCCGGTCGTTCGTGAACTCTGAGCATTGCGTCGTTCCTGAAGGCGTCTTCAGCCAGGTTCAGGATCTCTTCAGCCCTCCTTCGCCAGGATCGTCCGTACTTCATTCGAAAGGAATCCCTCGACGTGCCTGACTACACCGCCCCATCCGGCCCACCACGGCCCTCCCCGCAGCAGCCGCCGCAGGAGTGGTGGGACACGCCCACCGCCCCGCAGCCCATGACACATCCTGCGTTGCAGCCGCCGCCGGAGCCGCCCGCCAAGACCAACAAGCGTCGGATCGGCGTGGGGACAGCGGTTGCGCTCGCCGCGGTCGCCGTGGTCGGTGGAACCGTCGGTGGCGCCGTCGCGGGCCGGGCCACGGTTCCCGACGCGGCGCCGGCTGTTGTCGCGGCGCCCGATGTCGAACCGACGTCGCTGGATCAGCCCGTCACGACCACATCGACCGACATCTCCGACCTCGTCGAGACCGCCCTCCCGAGCGTGGTTCGCATCGATGCGGCCACCTCGCTCGGTACGGGCACCGGCACGGGATTCGTCTTGTCCGCCGACGGCCTGATCGCCACGAATGCTCACGTCGTGGGCGATGCCGTGACCGTCACGGTCCAGTTCTCGGACGGCTCGGAGGAGTCGGCGACCGTGCTCGGCACGTCCGGCAGCGACGATCTCGCCGTCATCGAGGTCGAGCGCACCGACCTCGTCCCGGTCGAGTTCGGATCGTCCGCCGATCTCGAAGTCGGCCAGCGGGTCGTCGCGATCGGCAACTCGCTCGGTCTCGACGGGAGCGCCACGGCCACCGATGGCATCGTGTCGGCGCTCGACCGTTCGATCGTCACCAACACCGGCGAGCAGCTCAGCGCGCTGATCCAGACCGACGCCGCGATCAACCCCGGCAACTCGGGTGGTCCGCTGTTCACCCTCGACGGCAAGGTCGTCGGGATCAACTCGGCCGGCTCACCGAGCGCGCAGAACATCGGGTTCGCGATCGCCGCTGACCCGGCACGCGAGATCCTCGATGCGTTGTCGACCGGCGAACCGATCCTCAAGCCGTTCCTCGGCATCAGCTCGTCGCCGGTCACGCCGGAACTCGCCGCTCAGCTCGGGCTCGACGAAGGTGCGACCGGCGCCGTCGTCGTCGAGGTGAACGTCGGTTCGGCAGCCGAGATGGCGGGTCTGCGACCTGGCGACCTGATCACGGCGATCAACGGTGACGACATCGAATCGCCCGACGCGATCGGCGAGGTCATCGCCGTCGGCGATCCGGGCGACGAGATCACCATCGACGTCGAGCGGGCCGGAGAGACGCAGACGATCGACGCAGTGCTCGGTACCCGCCGAGCCTGACCAACCGATTCCCGATCCGGTGACCCGTCCCTCCCCCCGGGGCGGGTCACCTGCGCGTCCGGGAGGAGTTCAGGTGGAAGGCGCCCGGGTGATCAGGCGACGATCTGGTCGAGCGTCAGCTCGGGTTCGTTCTGTTCGATGCGCTGGAGGGCGTACTTGTTCTCGAACAGGGCGACCAAGGCGCCATCGGTGCGCTGCAGGATGCGAACACCCGGCTTCTCGCGCAGCACGGTCGCCGTGTCGGCATCGGTGAGGCGGATCGCCTGGAACGGTGAGCCCGACAGCTCGATCGGAGCGTTGAACTCGACATCGAGACGGTTCGCGAACACGTCGAACTGCAGTTGGCCGACGGCGGCGAGCACCGGTGAGGCTTCGCCCCAGTCGGGGTCGCGCAGCACCTGGACGACGCCCTCCTCACCGAGTTGATCGAGCCCCTTGCGGAATTGTTTGACCTTGCCCGAGTCCTGGGGGCGAGCAGTGGCGAAGACCTCGGGAGCGAATTGCGGCAGCTTGGCGAACTCGACCGGCGGGCCCGTTTCGTCGAAGAGCGTGTCACCGATGTTCAGCCCGGTCGCGTTGACCAGTCCGACGACATCGCCCGGGAAGGCTTCGTCGATCGTCGTGCGCTCCGCCCCGAAGACCGTCGATGCGTACTTGGTGGCGAACGGCTTGCCGGTGCGCTCGCAGGTCATCACCATGCCGCGGTCGAACTTGCCGGAGCAGATGCGGGCGAAGGCGATGCGGTCGCGGTGGTTGCGATCCATGTTCGCCTGCACCTTGAACACGAATGCCGAACACGGCTCGTCGAGGTGGCGGGGCTTGCCGTCGATATCGCTCCGCGGTGTGGGCGGCGGCGCCAGGTCCACGATCGCGTCGAGCAGGTGGCGGACACCGAAGTTGGTGAGTGCCGAGCCGGCGAACACGGGTGTCGACTGGCCGGCGAGGAAGGATTCCAGGTCGACGTTCGCGTCCATCGCCTCGAGCAGTTCGGACTCCTCGGCGCACTTCTCCCAGGCGGCGCCTTCCTCGCTCGCGGCGCGGTCGACGGGGACGTCCTCCTCGGGAGCGATCTGGCTGCCGCGAGCGGTGCGGGTGAAGCGGGTGAACACGTCGGTCCGGCGATCGAGTACGCCGCGGAGGTCACCGTACGAACCGACCGGCCACGTCGCCGGCGTGGGACGCAACCCGATCTGTTCCTCGATCTGGTCGAGCAGCTCCAACGGTTCGAGGCCGGGGCGGTCGAGCTTGTTGAGGAACGTGAGCACCGGAAGCTCGCGCGAACGGCACACCTCGAACAGCTTCAGCGTCTGAGGCTCGATGCCCTTCGCCGCGTCGAGCACCATCACCACGGCATCGACGGCGGAGAGCACCCGGTAGGTGTCCTCGGAGAAGTCGCGGTGGCCGGGCGTGTCGAGCAGGTTGAGTTCGTGACCCCGGTACGGAAAGTTGAGCGCGGTCGACGTGATCGAGATCCCGCGCTTCTGCTCCATGTCCATCCAGTCCGAGGTGGCCGATCGGCGGTCCTCGCGGGCCTTGACCGCACCACCCGACTGGATCGCACCCGCGTAGAGCAGGAACTTCTCGGTCAAGGTCGTTTTGCCCGCGTCAGGGTGCGAGATGATCGCGAACGTCCGCCGACGTTCCGCTTCGTTCAACACCTGAGCAGACACGGCTGACCACGCTATCGCCGCGGGCGGAGCGGACAGCCGGGGGAATCCGGAGCCGGTCTGCGGAGTCAGCCGAAGATCGCGCTCGGATCGATGCTGCAGGTCGGCGCAGCGTTCTCGATCGCTTCGACGAGGTCATCGTTGTCGCGCGCTTCGCGGTCCTCGAGGTCGAGGATCTCGCCCAGCTGCTCGGGGCCGAGGTCGTCGAGCACCGCCTCGCCGAGGCACCGGCGTTGGCCTTCGCCCAGGACGTTGACGCGATACAGCGAACCCAGCCGGATGCCGATCTCGTCCGGTGTCGCCGGAATGGTGGACGTCGTCGTGGTGGTCGCTTCCGGAGTGATGGTGGTGGTCGTGGTGGTGCTGGTGGTGGTGGATGTGGCGGCGGCGAGATCCTCCTCGGCGGCCGCGAGACTTTCCTCCGCGGTCGCCAGATCGGCACGAAGCGAATCGTTCTCGCCCGTCAACTCGTCGACCTCGGACGTGAGTGAATCCACCTCCGACGTGAGCGAATCGACCTCGGAACTCAGCGTGTCGACCTCGCTGCCGGTCGCGTCGAGGTCCGCCGCGGCTGCATCCCCGTCGGCTTGGGCGGAGTCGAGTTCGGCCTCGGCATCGGTCAGCGCCGCCGACGTGTTGTCGAGTTCGTCGCGTGCCTCGTCACGGTCGCTGGTCGCGTCCAGCCAGAGCGCAGCGAGAACGACGGATGCGATCACCGCGAGGACGGCGACGATCGCCAGCAGCACTCGCCCCCGACCCCCGGAGGTCTCGGGGCTCGGAGGGGGTGGCGGAGGAAACGGCGAGGGGTCGGCCACGTCGGCGATCGTAGTATCGGGGCTCACCACGGGGCAGCGTGAGCAGGGCGTTCATGCCTCGCGTTCGTACGGTGACTACGGTCACGTCATGACCGAGAATCAGATCAACAATGTCGCCGGCATCGTTCGGGTGCACGGGCGGAACCGTCCCGACCACACGGCGCTCGTTCTCGACGACCGGCGGATGTCGTGGAGCGAGTTGCTGGAGAGCTCGTCGCGGATGGCGCAGGCGCTGAGCGATGCGGGTGTCGGCGCCGACGATCGCGTCGCGTTCCTCGACAAGAACGGCATCGAGCACTTCGAGGTGTTCTTCGGATCGGCGATGTTGAACGCCGTCGCCGTCGATGTGAACTGGCGTCTCGCCGCGCCCGAGGTGCAGTACATCGTCGATGACTCCGAGGCAAAGGTGCTCGTGGTCGGACCCGACTTCGCTCCGATCCTCGACGAGATCGCCGATCAGCTTCCGAAGGTCCGGAAGTTCGTCGTCATCGGCGGTGGACACGCGAATCACGAGGCCTACGAGGACTGGATCGCCCGGTTCGAGCCCGAGGATCCCGGGATCGAGTCCGGTCCTGATGGAACCGCGTTCCAGCTGTACTCGTCGGGCACGACGGGCCGACCGAAGGGCGTGATGCTGTCGAACACGAACTTCTTCAGCCTGCTTCCGCTGGCGAAGGACATCTGGGAACTCGACGGCGACTCGATCAACTTGACGGCGATGCCGCTCTTCCACATCGGTGGCGGAGGATGGGCGACGGCGGGAATGTACGAGGGCTGCACGTCCGTCATCTTCCGCGAGCTCGATCCCGCCGCATTGATCGAGCTGATCGAGAAGGAGGGAATCACCCATGCGTTCCTCGTCCCCGCGGTCCTGCAGTTCATGCTGATGGTCCCCGGTGTGGAGGAGGCCGACTACTCGAGCCTCAAGGTGTTCGTGTACGGCGCGTCGCCGATCAGCGAGGACGTGCTCGCGAAGTGCGTCGAGATGTTCAAGCCGTGCAAGTTCTGGCAGGCCTACGGGCTGACCGAGACCACGGGTGCCGTCGTCAACCTGCCGCCGGAGGATCACGACCCGACCGGGCCGAACAAGCATCGGCTGCGGTCGTGTGGTGTCGCCGGGCCCGGCGTCGAGCTGCGGATCGTCGGTGACGACGGTGAGTCCGCGCTGCCGGCAGGTGAGGTGGGCGAGATCTGGATCCGTTCGCCTCAGGTGATGAAGGGCTACTGGAACATGCCCGAGGAGACCGCGAACAGCGTCACCGAGGACGGCTGGTTCAAGTCCGGCGATGCCGGATACCTCGACGAGGACGGTTACCTGTTTATCCACGACCGGGTCAAGGACATGATCGTGTCGGGCGGCGAGAACGTCTACCCGGCCGAGGTCGAGAACGTCTTGATGAAGCACGACGCGATCGCCGACGTCGCGGTGATCGGGGTGCCGCACGAGAAGTGGGGCGAAACCGCCAAGGCCGTCGTGGTCGTCGCGGAGGGCGCTTCGGCCGACGAGGACACTGCGGCGGACATCATCGCCTACGCCCGGACCCAACTGGCCGTGTTCAAGTGCCCGACCAGCGTCGACTGGGTCGAAGCACTGCCACGCAACCCCACTGGCAAGATCCTCAAGAAGGATCTGCGCGAGCCGTATTGGGAAGGCATGGACCGCCGCGTCGGCTGAGGTCGGCCGGGGTCAGACCCCCGTTGACACACACCGCCGTCGATCCACGCTGTGCGAACTTGGTGTGAACAGTGACGGGAGGCTCCCACGCAGGGGTGTCGCGCGCCGATAGCGTCGATGCGTGACTTCTTCGGACACCCTCTGCAAGCGCGACGATCTGCGCAACCTCGCCATCGTGGCGCACGTCGACCATGGGAAGACCACGCTCGTCGACTCGATGCTGCACCAGTCGGGCGCATTCCGTGCGAACGAGGACGTCGCCGAGCGGGTCATGGACTCGGGCGACCTCGAGCGGGAGAAGGGGATCACGATCCTCGCCAAGAACACCTCGCTGGTCTGGCGTGACAAGCGCTCCGACACCGACGTCACGCTGAACATCGTCGACACCCCGGGCCACGCCGACTTCGGAGGCGAGGTCGAGCGCGCACTCACGATGGTCGATGGCATCGTCCTGCTGGTCGACGCGGCCGAAGGTCCGCTGCCGCAGACGCGTTTCGTTCTGCGCAAGGCACTGGCCCGACATCTTCCCGTGATCCTCGCGGTGAACAAGATCGACCGTCCGGACGCACGCGTCGAGGAGGTCGTCGACGAGGTCTACGAACTGTTCTTCGACCTCGGCGCCGAGGATCACCACATCGAGTTCCCGATCGTGTACTGCTCCGGCCGTGACGGTTGGTCGACGCAGGATCTCGACGAGGCGAAGGCGATCGTCGCAGGGGAGCGCGAGCGCAGCGACCTCACGACGCTCGGCGAGGTCCTCCTCGACTCGATCCCGGCACCGACGTACCACGAGGGCGCTCCGCTCCAGGCGTGGGTGACCAACCTCGATGCCTCGCCCTACCTCGGGCGCCTCGCTCTGCTCCGGGTGATGGAGGGCACGATCAAGAAGGGCGAATCCGTCGCATGGTGCAAGCGCGACGGCAGCGTGACGCGGGCGAAGATCGCCGAGCTCTTCCTGACCGAGCACCTCACTCGGATCCCGGTCGAGTCGGCCCGTCAGGGCGATCTCGTCGCGGTTGCCGGGATCG
>NZ_BAOL01000139.1 GCF_000350145.1 Ilumatobacter nonamiensis YM16-303
TCGTCGTGGCGTGGTTGGCCACCGTCGCGGCGTGGCGGACGACGAACGATCTTCGACTCCGCATGACCAGTCACGTGCTCGGACTCGACCACGAGTTCCACCGCACGCACACCCCGGGCGAACTGATCCAACGCGTCGACGGCGACATCACCTCGGTGTCCGACTTCCTGAGCCAAGTGGTCACGAAGGCCGCCGGAGCGATCATGCTCGTCACGGGAATCGTCGTCGTGCTCAGCGTGCTCGACTGGCGACTCGGCCTCGGGATGATCGTCTACCTCGGCCTCGCGTTCACGGTCGTGGTGCGGACGCGCCACCGTGCGGTGGACGAGTCGTCCGACGAGATGGGTGCGCTCGGGCGGTTGTACGGCGGCATCGAGGAACGCCTCACGGCCGGCGAGGATCTGCGCGCGAACGGTGCTGCCGACCATGTCGCGTGGCGGCTCGTCGAGGACAGCGAGGACGCTCTCAGCAGCGCCGTCCGGCGCGAGCGGGCCTTCCTGATCATGTGGTGGCTCGTTCAGGGCGCGGTCGCGTTCGGCTGGATCATTGCGCTCGTCCTCGGCGCGGTCCTCGTCGGTGCGAACACGATCACGCTCGGCACCGCGTTCCTGTTGTTCCAATACGTGCTCCTCGTCGCCAGGCCGCTGGAAGAAGTCGTGCACGAACTCGAGACCGTCCAGAAGGCGAATGGAGCGATGGTGCGCGTCCTCGACCTGCTGGCGATCGAGCCACGGATCATGGACGAGGGAACGACGAGCCCGGAGCCGGGACCGCTGTCGATCACCGCCCGCGAGGTCTCGTTCGACTACGGCGACGACCGACCCGTGGTGCGCGACGTCGACCTGCACATCGACGCGGGGCGGTCGGTCGGGATCGTCGGACGAACCGGAAGCGGAAAGACCTCGTTCTCGCGCCTGGTGCTCCGACTGGTCGAACCGTCGCACGGCACGGTGGAGCTCGGCGGTGTTCCGATCCAGGACATCTCGCTCGTGGAGCTCCGGCGGCGGGTTGCGCTCGTGCCACAGGAGGTGGAGCTGTTCGCCGGGAGCGTCCGTGACAACGTCACGCTCTTCGACGACGTCCCCAGCGACGACGACGTCGTCAGCGCGCTGCGACGGGTCGGCCTGAACTCCCTGGCCGACGGCGGGATCGAGCGCGAACTCGGAGCGGGAGGAACCGGTTTGTCCGCTGGCGAAGCTCAGCTGCTTGCGCTCGCGCGGGTGTGGTTGCGCGACCCGGACATCGTCGTGTTGGACGAGGCGACGGCACGCGTCGACCCGGAAACCGAGCAACGTCTCGAACAGGCCGTCGCCGAGTTGATCCAAGGACGCACGACGCTCGTCATCGCTCACCGGCTCTCGACGTTGCATGCGGTGGACGAGATCATCGTGTTCGAGCACGGGTCGATCGTGGAGCACGGCGACCGCGCCGATCTCGTCGGAGACGACGACAGCCGCTTCGCAGCCCTGCTCGCGTTGGCCCTCGAACGCGACCAACGCAACGGCGTCGACGCGGCCGGCGCCACGGTCGAATCGGAGGTGACCTCGTGACGATCGACCTGGAGATCCCGGATCACAGCGTGCGCGCCGAATCCAACGAGCGTCGGCCCGGCGATCGACCGCACGCGACGGGGCCCGGCGTGCCCAACGTCTGGGCTCTGGCATGGCGGACATCCCAGCATCGACCCCGCGAGTTCTGGGTCGGATGGCTGTTGTTCGTCGTCTTCTTCACGATGCCGGCCGTGACCGGTTTCCTGCTCGCGCGCGGCTACGCCGCTCTCGAGTCGGGCGACACGACCGCGACGGTGTGGTGGGCAGGCGGAATCGCCGTCAGCGAGACCATCCGGATGACCGCCGTACATCACGGCGCGTTGATCTGGACCAAAGCGTGGATCCACATGCAGACGCTGCTCCGGGCGAACATGCTCAGCGCTCAGATGGCCAGCGGCGGCATCCACGCCGGCCAACCGGTCGGATCAGCAGGCTCGGCGATCACCCACTTCCGCGACGACACCGAGGACGTCGCGAACTTCGTGGACGGCATGGTGGACGTGTCCGGTGGTCTGGTCTTCACCCTGGTCGCCGGCATCGCTCTCGGTACCGCGGATGCGCGAGCGGCCGCAGTCCTGGCGCTCCCGTTGATCGGCGTCGCGGTGGCCACACGGGTACTCGACACACGAATCAAGGAGTACCGAGCGGCCGACCGGGCCGCGACCGAGGAGGTCACCGGTCTGCTCGGCGACGTGATGGCCGCGGCCACGACGGTCAAGGTGAACGACGCGGCCGATCCCCTGCTGCGGCGCTTGGCGGTGTTGGTCGAGCGGCGTCGACGAACGGCGGTCCGGGACCGCGTGCTCGAGGAAGGGGTGAACGCCTTCGGCCAGGGAGCGGCCGACATCGGCCTCGGACTCGTCCTCCTCGTCAGTGCCGGTGCGATCGCTTCCGGATCCTTCGACCTCGGAACACTCGCGCTGTTCACCGCTTACCTGGGCTGGTTGTCGTTCCTTCCCAAGATGGTCGGTCGAGTCCTCGCGCGTCGCAAACAGGCCGGAGTCGCCTTCGACCGGATGCGGATGCTGGTGGCCGGCGAATCGGCTCGGAACACCGTGCGCGATCGCGACCTCCCGATCGACCCCGGCGACGGAGCGGTCCGCCCCATCGGCGTCCGGCCCGAGCGCGTGCCGCTCGAGGTGTTCGAGGTCCGCGATCTCTCGGTGTCGTTCGGGGAGCATCCGGTGGTCAGCAACTTCTCGATCACCGTGCGGCGAGGCGACTTCGTCGTGATCACGGGCGCGGTCGGCTCGGGCAAGAGCACGCTGCTCCGGGCGATCCTCGGTCTGGCTTGGCAGGCCGAGGTCTCCGGTTCGGTTCGCTGGAACGGCGAGGAGATCGACGACCGCAGCGCGTTCCTCGTTCCCCCGAACGCAGCGTTCCTGTCGCAAGTGCCGCAACTGATCTCCGACAGCGTGGCCGACAACATCGCCTTGGGTGAGACGACGTCCGCACGGTTGGCGACCGCGCTCCGGCTGGCCGCAGTGGACACCGACATCGACGAGATGGCCGACGGCATCGACACGATGATCGGTCCGCGTGGCCTCCGCCTGTCAGGTGGGCAACGTCAGCGCCTGGCGACGGCCCGCGCGCTCGTCCACGAACCCGAACTCGTCGTGCTCGACGATCTGTCGAGCGCACTCGACGTCGAGACCGAAGTGCGGTTGTGGTCGAACCTCGCCGACGCCGGAATGACCGTCATCGCGGTGTCGCACCGCGCCGTCGCCTTCGAACGCGCCGACCAGATCCTCCGCTTGTAGATGTCTCGGAGTCAGGGCTTCTTCTGCTGGAGGAGGGCGGTCACGGCCTTCCCGTCGGCTTGGCCCTTCGACGCCTTCATCACGGCGCCGACGAGCGCTCCCATCGCCTTGCCCTCGCCGGCACAGAACTTCTCCCACGCGTCGGGCTGCTCGGCGATCGCCGCGTCCACCATCTGCTCGAGTTCGGACGTGTCCATCGCCTCGAAGCCCAGTGCTGCGGCGATCTTCTCCGGGTCTGCCTCGTGCTCGCCGGCGACCATTGCCTCCAGCACCGTCTTCGCCTGCGTCGCGGTGATCGTCCCGTCGGACTCCATCGTCGTGAGCTTCGCGAGTCGGTCGACCGGGACGGTCGCGCTGGTGTCGGGCGCTTCCTTCACGTGTTTCAACGCGAGGGCGACGTCGCCGCCAGCGACACCCGCGTCGAGTACATACCGGTCCTGGTCCCGCTCCACGACGAGGAGGACCGGTTCGGAGTCGACCGACTGGCCCGTCGCCTCGGCGAGCGCGATCCGTCGAGCCGCCGGCAACACGGGAAGCGCAGCGCGGACTCGATCGATCCACTCGGGCTCCGGGTCGACCACGACGAGGTCGGGTTCCGGGAAGTACCGGTAGTCGTCGGCGTCCTCCTTCGACCGCAGCGTGTGCGTCTTTCCGTCGTTCTCGTCCCAGTGTCGGGTCTGTTGAACGACCGGTTCGCCCGCCTCGTGCAGCGCGATCTGGCGCTTCGCCTCGTACTCGATCGCACGACCGAGCGAGCGGACGGAGTTGACGTTCTTGATCTCGCAGCGCGTGTTGAAGTCGGCACCCGGTTTGCGCACGCTGACGTTCGCATCGACGCGCATCGAACCCTCCTCCATCTTCGCGTCGGACGCGCCGATCGCGACGAGGATGGCCCGAAGCTCGGACGCGTACGCCTTGGCCTGGTCCGGATGTCGGATGTCGGGCCGACTGACGACCTCGACGAGCGGCACACCGGCGCGGTTGAAGTCGATGAGCGAGTAGTCCGAGCCGTGGATCCGGCCGCCGGCTCCACCCACGTGGGTCGATTTGCCGGTGTCCTCCTCCAGGTGACCGCGTTCGATCCCCACACGGAAGCCGTCGGGCAGATCGAGCCAGCCATCGGCGGTGATCGGATCCTCGTACTGGCTGATCTGATACGCCTTCGGCATGTCCGGATAGAAGTAGTTCTTGCGGGCGAACGTCGACTTCTGGATCCGGCAGTTGAGCGCCAACCCGAGCCGCATCGCGAGTTCGACAGCGTGCCGGTTGAGGACGGGAAGCGCTCCTGGCAGGCCCAGCGTGACCGGATCGATGTTCGTGTTCGGTTCGTCGCCGAAACGGTTCGGTGACGCCGAGAACAGCTTCGTCGCCGTCGCGAGCTCGACATGGACTTCGAGGCCGACGACCATCTCCCAGCCGTTGTGGGTCCACCGCTCGTGGTCTGCGTTCGACGGTGCGAAGTCGTCGTCGTTGACGTAGGCGATGGTCATGACGCACCTCCGTCGGCAGCGCGTTCGAGCTCGGCAGCAGCACGGAACATCGTCGCGTCCTCCAGCGCCGGGGCGAGGACTTGGACGCCGATCGGCATCCCGCCGTCGCCGGTCCCGAACGGCACGCTCATGCCGGGGTCGCCGGACAGATTCGACGGGATCGTGTACGTGTCGCACAGGTACATCGCCAGGGGATCGGACGCTTTGTCACCGATCTCGAACGCGACAGTCGGCGATGCCGGTGTCAGCAGCACATCGACGTCCGCATAGGCGGTGGCGAAGTCGCGTGCGATCAGTCGACGGACCTTCTGGGCCCGGCCGTAGTAGGCGTCGTAGTAGCCAGCCGAGAGCGCATACGTGCCCAACATGATCCGGCGCTTGACCTCGTCGCCGAAGCCCTCGGTGCGGGTGGCCATGTACATCTGGTTCGTGTCGGGAGCATTGACCCGGCTGCCGAACCGGACGCCGTCGAAGCGGGCGAGGTTGCTGGACGCCTCCGCCGGCGCGATCAGGTAGTACGCCGTCAGCCCGTAGCCGAACGCCGGAACCTCGACATCGACGATCTTCGCTCCGGCCGCGGCGAGTGCGTCGAACGCGGCGTCGAGGCGGGCCTCGACGTCCGGGCTGGCGCCGCTGGGGAGATCGGTGATCCGTCCGATCCGCAGGCCGTCGACGCCTTGGTCCAGGGCGACGCGGAGGTCGAGCGACGGCTGTTCGATGCTCGTCGAGTCGGACGGGTCATGACCCGAGATGACTTCGAGTGCGAGCGCGGCGTCTTCGACGGTCGTGGCGAACGGACCGATCTGGTCGAGGCTGGACCCGAAGGCGATCAGGCCCAGTCGGCTGACCGCTCCGTAGGTCGGTTTCACCCCGACGGTTCCGCACAACGCGGCCGGTTGGCGGATCGAGCCGCCCGTGTCGGAACCGAGGCTCAACGGGGCGAACCCGGCGGCGACCGCTGCGGCCGAACCGCCCGATGATCCTCCGGGGACCCGGCTGGTGTCACGCGGGTTGCGGGTCGGGCCGAACGCCGAATTCTCGGTGCTCGAACCCATCGCGAACTCGTCGAGGTTCGTCTTGCCGACGACGATCGCTCCGGCGTCGCGCAGTCGGGTCACGACCGTCGCGTCGTAGGGCGGCTTCCAATCACCGAGGATCTTGGACGAGCAGGTCGTCGGGATCCCCCGGGTGCAGAGGTTGTCCTTCAGCGCGACCGGCACGCCGGCCAGCGGCCCCGGGTCGGCACCGGCCGCGACCTGGGCATCGACGTCGGCCGCGCGCTCCCGCGCCACATCGGCCAGCACCAGGTTGAACGCGTGGATGTCGGTCTCGCGGGCGTCGATCTCGGCCAGGTACGACTCGACCACGTCGGCGGCGGTCAGCGTGCCCGACCGGACGGCGTCGGCGATCTCGATGGCTGTGGTCGTGTCCACCACGCTCAATCGTCCAGCCCGATGATCGGCGGCACGCGGAAGCGTTCCTCCTGCGCGACCGGGGCGGCAGCGAGCACCTCGTCACGGTCGAGGCAGTCGCCGACGACGTCGTCACGCATCACATTGACCAGATGCGTCGGGTTGCTCATCGGCTCGACACCGTCGAGGTCGAGCGCATCGATCTCGGCGAAATGATCGAGCATGGCGCCGAGTTCGGTCGTCGCCTGGGCCAGTTCGTCGTCGGACAGGGTGAGCCGGGCCAAGCTGGCCACCTTGCTCACGTCCGCAGTGGTGATTCGGTCAGACACGCCGAGCACGCTAACCGTTACGTGGCGGGTCTGACCCGTAACGTAACGCCCTCGATCTGGAACGATGGCGCGATGACCGCCCGTGACACCCTGACCGCCATCGCCGCTCCGACGGGAGACATCGGTGCGCACTTCTACTTCCACCCGGCGACCGTCGCGGCGCTCAAGGAGATCGGCCTGAGCGCGTTTCCTGCGTACGTGCTCGGCCGCGGAGGCGCGCTCGGCGACGTCCCGGCTGCGGTCGTGTCGGCGGCATTCGGCTACTTCAATCCCGACACCCTCGGTCCGACATGGACGAAGTACCGCGAGCGGGTGTCCCCTCCGGTCGCTGCCGAGGCCTACTGGCACGAGTGCGGCCGGCGCGGTGCCGAGCTCTTCGCCGACATCGACGGATTGGACGCCTACGTCGAGGCGGCCGATGTGGTGATCGAGCACGCTCCGGTGGCAGCGCTCCCGCTCTTCGCCGGGACGTCGCAGCTCGAGTGTTCCGACGACGTGCCAGCCCGCTCCATGCAGAAGGCCGCCGTGCTCCGCGAACTGCGTGGGAGCGCGCATCTCGTCGCTGTGGTCGCGAGTGGGCTCAGCGACTCCCAGGCGCATGCGATCAAACGGCCCGATGACGTGGCGATCTTCGGCTGGGAGACACCTCCCGAACTTCCCGAGAACGCCGACGACCTGATGGCCGCCGCCGAGGACCTCACGAACACGATCCTCGAGCCAGCGTTCGCCGCCCTGTCCACCGAGCAATCGGACGCACTGGTGACCGCCACGCACGCAATGCATGCAGCCCTGACTCCCGACGCCTGACCGATTCGCCGCGGGGTCGATTGATCGACATTGATCGATCAACGTTGATCTGGGGAGTGTCCAGCGCGAGGGTGGGCGCATGACCACCTATGTCCGGGCGCCTGAGGCCGCCCGCCAACTCGGCGTGTCGACCGCCACGCTCTACTCCTACGTCAGCCGCGGACGGGTGACCCGGAAGCTGGGAGCCGACGGCCGGTCGTCACTGTTCGACCTCGCCGAACTCGAACGGTTGCGGGAGCAGAACCGCCGGCCGCAACCACCGCCCCCGACGATCGACGTCCGCATCGCCAGCTCGGTGACGCAGCTGAACGAGGACGGTCTCCGTTTCCGGGACACGCCGGTCGAGGATCTCGTCGATCTCCCGTTCGAGCAGGTCTGCGGACTTCTCTGGAGACGGCCCGACGTCCGTCTCGCGCCAGTCGAATGCGACCGCATCACCCCCGCCGAGTCGACCGACGACCGTCCCGCGAGCTCGCCGATGATGGACCTCGTCTCGCTCGTCGCCTCCCTCGACCTTCCCGACGATCCCTTCGATGCCGCGGCGCGCGTGCTGGGTGCGATCCCTGTCGCGCTCGGCGGGCGGGCAGACCCGACCCTCGGCTACGCGGCGCGACTCACCGCAGCGTGGGTTCAGGATCCCGCTCCCGAGGTGACCGCCGCCATCAACACGACACTGGTGGTGCTCGCCGATCACGAACTCGCGACGAGCACCCTCGCCGTGCGGGTCGCTGCCTCCGTTCGCTCGTCTCCCGCTGCCGCGATGATCGCCGGACTCGCAACTCTCGACGGAGACCTCCACGGGTCGGCGTCGCACCACGTCCACCGACTCCTGGACGACTGCCGCGTCGAGGGCGTCGATCAGGTGCTCGACCGCCACCGCACCGAACACCGTCGTGTCCCCGGATTCGGACACACCATCTATCGCCGACACGATCCCCGCTTCGATCTGCTCCTCGACCGGGTCGCTCGGCTCCCCGATCCGCTCGACCGGTTGCGCGTCGTGTCGGAGCTGCGCACCCGAGCCGGGAGCTACATCGCCCAACCACCGAATGTCGATCTCGCACTGGGTGCACTGACGTACGTCATGGACCTCCCGCCGGGTTGCCCGCTGTTCGCCATCGCCCGTCTGGCCGGGTTCGCCGCCCACTACCGGGAAGAGCTCGACGAGCGGCCGGTCCGCTACCGCGGCCTGTCGTACTGACGATCCGATCTGCTCACGGATTCGCCGCGGTGAGCGAAACCACGCCCCCGTGACGGTTCGCTCACCGCCTCGGGCTCAGCGGGCGTCGTCGGCGTCGAGTTCCGAAGCTTCGTGCTCGTCGTCGGGCCGGTCGTGTCCCGGGCTCGGCTCGTCGGTCGCAGTCGGACCGGTCGCGTCGTCCGGCTCGGAGTCGCGCTCGACACCGTCGACGCCATCGTGGGACTCGTCGTCTGCGTCGACCAACGCGGGATTCGGGGGTGGGTCGGGGTGACGACGCAGGATCAGGAACAATGCGAGACCGCCGACGACCATGCCGAGTGCGACCCACTGGTTCCAGCGGAACGGGCCGACGTCGTCGGCGGGATCGACACGCAGCCCTTCCACCCAGAACCGGCCGATGCCGTACGCCACGAGGTACAGCCCCATGAGCGAGCCACCGGTCGGGCGCCAGCGGCGGTCGATGTACAGGAGCACCGCGACCGTCGCCAGGCTCCACAGCGATTCGTAGAGGAACGTCGGGTGGAATGTCGTGCCGACCGCGAACATCTCGCCGGTCGCCGGGTTCTCGACGAGATGGTCGGCGTCGATCTCGAGCGCCCAGGGCAGGTCGGTCGCCCGCCCGTACAGCTCCTGGTTGAAGTAGTTGCCCCATCGCCCGATCGCCTGGGCGAGCGGGATCGCCGGAGCGGCACACGTCGCTGCGATCGACAGCGGAATCCCGCGACGGTGCGCCATGTACAGCCCGACCGGGATCCCGAGCAGCAGTCCGCCGGGAATCCCCAGGCCACCCGTCCAGAGTTTCGGGATGTCGCCGTAGTTCCCGACGAAGCGATCCCAATCGGTGGCGACGTGATAGAGGCGGGCTCCCACCACGCCGGCGAGCACCGCCCAGATGGCGATCGCGCTCGCGTCGTCGGCGGTCCCGGCGTGACGTTGCTCGAGGCGACGCCCGAACAACCAGACCGCAGCGACGACACCGAGGGCGATCGCGAGGCCGTAGATGTTCAGGCTGAGCGGACCGATGTCGATCGAGTTGAACGACGGACTCGGGATGGTCGCGAGCGTGCTCAACGGGTCGTCCGCTCGATGAATGCGAGGCTGCGTTCGGTGATCAGGTCGCGGTCGAAGTCCTGCGTCGCGACATGGAAGCTGCGTTCCAGCGTGACGAACTCGACCTCACCGCCCGCCGTGTCACGGAGGTGCGCGCTGTTGTCGGGCGGCACGACGTGATCGTCGGTCGACGAGAAGATCAGAATCGGCACGGTGAGTTCGCCATAGCGGTCGGCGATGGGTGCGAGCCCGTCGTTCGTCAACGACAGGAGCTGCTTCAACGGCGTCCCCTCGTAGGCGATCTCGTCGACGTCGGGATCGGCGATGTCCGACCCGATCGCCGGCGACACCTCGACTCCGTCCTCGAGCAGGCCCTCGACCATCTCCACGACCTCGGGGTCATGCGGCGTCGTGGCGGCGTTCACGCAGATCAGACCCTTGAGCCGATCATCACCGAGCCGCTGGAGTCCCGTCCACAGCGTGAGCGTGCCTCCCATGCTCAAGCCGATGACCACGATCTGCTCGACCCGCTCGGCGAGCCGGTCGTAGGCCGCCCCGGCCGCTTCCGACCAGTCGGACCAGTCGGTGGTCTGCATGTCGGCCAACGTCGTCCCGTGCCCGGGGAGTCGCGGCTGCTCGACGTGCAGACCGGCATCGGCGAAGGCTCGTGCCTGGTTGGTCATCGACGACGGGTTGCCGGTGAAGCCGTGAAGGACGAGCACTCCGGTGGAGCGTGAGCCTTCGTGAGAGAACGGTTCGCATCCGGCCATGACCTCGGGGGCACTCATTCCCCACTGTCTAGTCGTTGCGTCCGCGACGCCCACCGTGCCGCGATGAATTCCGAGAACGGAAAGACGCCTTCCCCGGTCAGCGCGATGCGGCCTGATGCGCCCGTCGGCGCTCGCCCGCGACACGCAACGCTTCACGGTTCTCGTCACTGACCGCCATGTAGTTGTCCCGCCACTCTTCGTTCCCCCATCGGAACGGAGCCTGCACGGTCGTTCGGGGGGCGATCGCAGTGGCGACCACGTCGAGGGCGAGCGAGACGACCTCGCGTTGCATCTTCCGGTCTCCCGGCTTGCCGCACGGATTGCCGAGTGGGAAGTCGACGAAGACGAAACGGGCGACACCTGCTTCCTCGACGATGTCGCGCGCGCTCCCGACGACGACGGTGGCGATCCCCGATTCCTCCAGACGGCGTGCAACCAGACTCACGGTCTGGTGACAGACCGGTCAAAGCGGGACGAGGAGCGCGATGTCGACGCCGTCCTCGGCGCACCACGTGGCGATCTGGTCGGCATCCAGCCCGGTCTTGCGCTGGCTGTACTCCGTGGGGACCCCGAAGAAGCGATGGTTCAGCGATGCGATCACGCCATCCTTCGCCAGGTCTCGCAACGCAGCGACGGGCAGGAACGACTCGGTGTCGTCGGTGTGGGTTTCCTGCTTGTCCCACGACAGGTCGTCGGTGAACATCCGCTCGGGGACCTCGTCGACGGGATGGTGGTACACCTCTTTGTCGGTGGCCGGGGCTCCGAACGCCGAGTCATGGTGATGCAGGAACGACGTCGTCACGACGGCCACGTTCGACTCTGCGAGCGCTTTCGTCGACGCGGTGAATGCGACCTCGTCGAACGCCGCCCAGCGATAGGCCTGTTCGAAACCCTGCGCTCGGTAGTACTCCCGCGACTTGTCGATGTAGCTCACGAAGCTGCGATGGACGAGTTGTCGATCAGCCCGGGGCGACGGTGTTGCCATGACCTGACCGTACCCGCGCCGAGAATGTCCGTCGGTGCCAGGCACCAACGGACAT
>NZ_BAOL01000138.1 GCF_000350145.1 Ilumatobacter nonamiensis YM16-303
CCCCGCCGAACTCGATCACGACCTGATCACTGCCGGCGACGAGGTCGAACACCACCTGCGGCGCGTGCTCCGGCTCCGGGAGGGTGAGCAGGTGTCGGTGACCGACGGGGCCGGCCGGTGGCGGGTCGCCGTGGCGCGCGTCGGCGGTTCGACGCTGCACCTCGAAGCAATCGGGGACGTCGTGACGGAGGAACGGTCCGCACCGTTCACCCTCGCGACGGCCGTCCCGAAAGGGGATCGGCTCGACTGGCTCGTGCAGAAGACCGTGGAGATCGGTGTCGATCGCATCGTGTTCGTCGATGCCGAGCGCTCGGTCGTGCGCTGGAAGCCGGATCGTGTGGAGAAGCAGCTGGGCCGATTGCGGCGGATCGCCGACGAGAGCACTCGGCAGAGCCGACGGGTCTGGCGCACCGAGCTCGAGGGACCGGTCCCGGCCGGCACGGTGCTCGAACGCGCGGCAGTGGCCGAACCGGGAGGCCCGCCGATCGACGCGCACGAATCCTTGATCGCGATCGGGCCCGAGGGCGGTTGGTCCGAGGCGGAACTGGCGCTCGCCCCTCGGCGGGTCGGGTTGGGCCGGAACATCCTGCGGACCGAGACCGCCGCCGTGGTGGCGACAACACTACGCGTGAGTTTGTGACGATCCGTGACCGGTGACAACCGAGAGTGCCGGTATGCTGTGACGTGATGACCACTCTCGATGACGATGAAGCCGCCAACTCGACGTACAGCCGACAAGTCGGCGATCGATTGCGCGCGATCCGCAAGCAGAAGCGACTCTCCCTCCAAGAGGTGGAGGCGCAGTCCGAGCACGAGTTCAAGGCCTCGGTGCTCGGCGCCTACGAGCGCGGCGAGCGCGCGCTCTCGCTCCCACGTCTCGATCGGCTCGCGCAGTTCTACAGCGTGCCCATCGAGCAGCTGCTGCCGCGTGAGATCACGGGGTCGGAGACCGCCGCCCTCGAGTCACCCGTCAACAAGAAGCTCGCCATCAACGTCGCGAAACTGATCGAGATGAACGGGTCGCCGTTCGAGATGCTCGCTCGCTACCTGCGGCTGATCCAGGTCCAGCGCCAGGACTTCAACGGTCGTGTCATCACCGTGCGCGGCGACGACACACGCGCGATCGCCGCGATGCTCGATGTGCCGGTGGACCAGGTCGGGTCGCGCCTCGATGCCCTCGGCCTGCTGTATCAGCGCACCGAGGACTGAGTCGTTGCCGCAGGACGCTGCCGACCCGTTCGGGGTCTACATCCACATCCCGTTCTGCGCGTCGAAGTGTGACTACTGCGCGTTCGCGACGTGGACCGACCGCGATCACCTGGTCGACACGTACCTCGACACGCTGGAGCTCGACATCACCCGTGCGGTGGATGCCGGACTTCCGGTCGCGTCGACGGTGTTCGTCGGCGGTGGAACCCCGACGTTGGTTCCGCCGGAACGACTCGCGCAGGTCATTGCCGCGGTTCCCGTGCTCGACGACGCCGAGGTCACCGTCGAATGCAACCCCGACGACGTGAACGCCGAGATGCTGCAGGCATATCGGTCCGGCGGTGTGAACCGAGTGAGCGTCGGTGTTCAGTCGATGTCCGCACACGTGCTCGCCGCGCTCGGTCGCACCCACGACCGCGACAACGTCGCGCGTACGGTCGAGGCGATCCGCTCGGTCGAGATGCCGTCGTTCAACCTCGACATCATCTACGGCGCGGCAGGGGAAACGGTCGACGACTGGACGGCGACGGTTCGCGAGGTGGTCGCGTTCGACCCACCGCACGTGTCGGCGTACGGCCTCACGGTCGAGGCGGGCACGCCGCTCGCGACGCAACCCGATCGACATCCTGACGACGATGACCAGGCCGACAAGTACGTGATCGCCGATCGCTTGCTCACCGACGCTGGACTCGTCAACTACGAGGTGTCGAACTGGGCGAAGCCCGGACACGAGTCGAGCCACAACTTCCTGTACTGGCGCCAGCAGGACTACCGGGGTTTCGGTTGCGCGGCGCACTCACATCGGTCCGGGCGGCGCTGGTGGAACGTTCGGACACCCGAGCGCTACATCGACATCGTCCGCAACGGCGGTGACGTCGAGGCGTCCGCCGAAGTGCTCGATGACGACACCCGTCGCTTCGAGCGACTGCAGTTGCTGTTGCGCACGCGCGACGGCGTTGCGGTGGACTCGTTCACTGCGGAGACGCGTGAGCTGTTGGCCGGGCTCGTCGTCGAGCATCCCGATGATCCGGAGCGCGTCGTGCTGACGCCGGACGGGCGGTTGATGGCGAACGAGATCAGCATGCGTTTCGCGTGATCCATCACCCGACGCAGATCAGGTGTGCTCCGGCGTCGGCACTGGTAGTCTCCATGCCCGCTGAGGGCGCATAGCTCAGTTGGTTAGAGTACCTGCATGACACGCAGGGGGTCGGGGGTTCGAATCCCTCTGTGCCCACCGAAAACCCCAGGTCAGATCGTGCAACCGCACGACCGGACCTGGGGTTTCTGCGTTGTGCGGAAGCGCCGGTACCCTGAAGGGCCGCCGTGTGTGCGGCGACAACCCCCACTGGCCTGTTTGAGAGGCCCCCGGAGACGAGGTACTGCGTGAATTTCAAGAAGGGCGAAACCGTCATCTACCCCCAGCACGGTGCATGCGTCGTGCAGGGAACGAAGAAGATGGAGTTCTTCGGCGAGAAACAGGAGTACCTGATTCTCAAGACGGTCATCAACGAGATGACCCTCAAGGTTCCCGTCGAGAAGACCGACGACGTGGGGGTGCGTCCGCCGGTGTCGGCCGACGAACTCGAGGACCTCGTGTCCGTGCTCGCGAAGCCCGACCCGCGCGTGCCGTCCAACTGGAGCCGCCGGTTCAAGAACCACCAGGAGAAGCTCAAGTCCGGCGACGTGTATCAGGTCGCGGAAGTCGTGCGGAACCTGGCAGCGCGCAACCGGGATGCGTCGCTCTCCGCAGCGGAGCGCACGATGTACGAGCGGGCGCGGGTGAACCTGATCTCCGAGATCTCGCCTGCGCTCAAGGTGTCGGCGGAGGACGCCGAGATCTACCTCGACGAAGCACTCGCCAAGGGCGTCCTCAAGGACGGCGAGGAAGAAGACGAGCCCAAGAAGAAGAAAAAGAAGAAGTAGAGCGGTCCGGCGGCGGTTTGTCGCCGGGTCTCACTCACCCACTCGGCTCGTCGCGTTCGTCTTCGGCGAGCGTGAACTGCACCGTCAGCGGCAGGTGGTCGGACAGTTCGGACCATTCGGCGCCCCCGGCGGGGACGAAGACCGACACGTCGACGGCCGTCGACGGCACGAGGACGTGGTCGAGTCGATCCGTCGGATCGCCTGACGGATTCGTGGGTGGCGAGGGGACGTGCTCGACGCCGGGGAGGATGTCCACGATCTCGCCGGTGTCAGCGTCGTTGAAATCCCCACCGACCACGATCGGGTAGCCGTCCTCGAACGACAGCGCGATGTCGTTGACGCGGTTCGCCTCGATCCGTCGCTCCTCCTCGAAGTCGTGCGGCGAGAGGTGCACGTTGAAGGTCCGACAGGCCGATCCGTCGCCGCGCTCGATGAGCGCCCACTGGACGATGCGGCGCCGGTAGCTGCGCATCGACATCGCGTCGCTGATCCGTGCGTGTCCGGCGTCGTCGAGGGTGTGGGGCGTCAGCGTGGCGGCGCCCTCGGCGCGCGTGCGGTGGAAGGGGCGGAACGGGTGATGCTTCTCGACCCACGCCGCCGTCATGCTGAGCTCTTCCGCGAGTTGATCGGCCTGCGGTTCTCGGATCTCCTGGAGCAGGACGACGTCGGGCGACCCACCCGCGATGACCTTCACCACCCGGTCGAGATCGGTCCGCTTCGCTCCTTGGAGGTTCCAGGTCATCACCGTCCACTCCGCCCGCCCGGTGCTCATCGGACACATCTTGTCAGCAAAGTCGGCGTGTCGCCGGGCGTGCCGCACGGCGTGTCCGTCGGGCGTGTCAGACTCGGCTCATGAACGACGTCTCCGCGGCCGACGATGCTCCCGAGTCCGACGAGGAGGTCGAACCGACGCGGATCGCGTTCCTCGGGATGGGCGTGATGGGTGCGCCGATGGCCCGCCATCTCGCGCGGGCCGGAAATTCGGTCACCGTGTACAACCGGACGGCAGCCAAGGCGCTGGCCTGGGTGGCGCTGAACGGTCACGGTGCGTCGCCCACCCCGGCCGAGGCCGCGGAGGACGCCGATGTCGTGATGATGTGCGTCGGCAACGACGACGATGTCCGCGAGGTCGTCCTCGGCAATCACGGCGTGCTCACGACGATGCGTAGCGGCGCGACCCTCGTCGACCACACCACGGCGTCGGCGGGCCTCGCCCGCGAGATCTCCGAGGAGTGTGCCGGTCGCGGCATCGGGTTCGTCGACGCACCGGTGTCGGGCGGCCAGGCAGGAGCGGAGAACGGACAGCTGACCGTGATGTGTGGTTGCGACGACGAGGCGGTGTTCGAGCGCGTTGCCCCGTTGATGGCCGCGTTCGCGAAGTCGTGCGTGCGGCTCGGAGATGCGGGCGCTGGTCAGTTGACGAAGATGGTCAACCAGATCTGTGTCGCCGGGGTCGTGCAAGGGCTGGCCGAGGGAGTCAACTTCGCGCAGCGCGCGGGCCTCGACGTCGATCAGGTGGTCGATGTGATCGGCAAGGGAGCTGCGCAGAGCTGGCAGATGGACAATCGGGCGCGCACGATGGCCGAAGGGCAGTTCGATTTCGGTTTCGCGGTCGACTGGATGCGCAAGGATCTCGGCATCGTGCTGGACGAGGCGAGCCGCAACGGGGCTCGCCTTCCGATCACGGCGCTCGTGGACCAGCTCTACGCGCAGGTCCAACAGCGTGGCGGCGAACGTTGGGACACGTCCTCCCTGATCGACCTGCTCACCAACCCCTGAAATGATCGAAGGTGCCCGTCACTCACGAACATTCTCGCTGTCGGCGGCTCGGTGTAGTTTCGTGCCATGCGCAAGCCTGAGGTAGAGATCCCCGACGAAGAGCCCCCAGCCGAGCTGGTGATCGACGACCTCGCGGTCGGCGACGGCCACGAAGCCACGGCGGGACAGCAGGTGAACGTCCACTATGTCGGCGTGTCCTGGTCGACGGGCGAGCAGTTCGACGCCTCGTGGGACCGGATGGAGCCGTTCAGTTTCGGGCTCGGGCAGGGCCAGGTGATCCAGGGATGGGACGAAGGAGTCCAGGGGATGAAGGTCGGCGGTCGCCGTCGACTCACGATCCCCGCGCATATGGGTTACGGCGCTGCAGGAGCCGGCGGAGTCATCGCCCCGAACGAAACCCTCGTGTTCGTGGTGGATCTCCTCGGCGTGCGCTGAGTCGACGTCACGGCGAGATCATCGGACGAACCCCTCGGAGAGGGACGTTCCTGGTCGTCGGCCGGTGTCTAGAAGACCGTGTAGCCACCGTCGACGCAGATCTCCTGGCCGGTGTGATACGTCTGCGACGGATCGGCGAGGAACGCGCCGACCGCGCGGAACTCGGACGGGTCCGCCCAGCGCCGAACCGGTGTCCGTTTGACCGTGGCGGTGCGGAAGACGTCGTTCTCGTAGCCGCCGGACGCCAGGTCGGTGATCGTCCACCCCGGAAGCAGCGAGTTGACGCGTATACGGTGCCGCGCGAGGCCCACGGCGAGTGCTCGGACGAGACCGTTCACCCCGGTCTTGGCGGTCCCGTACGCCTCGTTGCCGGCCGCGCCGTGGACCGCGGACGTCGAGGAAACGGCGACCAGACTCCCGCCGGAACCTTGTTCGACCAGGACCCGAGCCGCCTCGCGGAGGGTCAGGAACACCCCGTCGAGATTGACCGCCATCACGGCGCGCCACTCGTCGAGCGACAGTTCGAGGAAGGGCGTGCCCGTGCCACCTCGCCCGGCATTCGCGAACAATCCGTCGAGGCGTCCGTGCTCGGAGACGGTCCGATCCATGCACTCGCGGACCTGAGCTTCATCGCTGACGTCGCACACGTGGCTGGTGAACACGGGGTCCGTACGGGATTCGGCGGCGATCCGCGACAGCGCCCCGACGGCTGCTGCATTCTTGTCGTCGTTGCGTCCCCACACCGAGACCGAACCGCCGGCCTGGGCGATTCCTTCGGCCATCCCGAGCCCGATCCCACCGTTGCCGCCGGTCACGACGAAGGTGCGCCCGGAAAGGTCGGGTCTCCCGTTCGTCGGGAGGGGCTCGGGACGATCGGTGGGTCGGGTCGTGGTGCCGGGTTCGTTGCTCACCCCGCGATTGTGACCGACGCGGGCTCCCGCTGTGGGATCGACGATCCGAGCGACCACACTGGAGCCGTGGCCGACCAGATCGAAATCAGCGGGCTCCGAGTGGTCACCATCGTCGGTGCGTTGCCGCACGAACGAGAGATTCCGCAGCCGTTGGAGATCGACCTCGCCTTCGACGTGGACGTGCACGACGCCGGTCGCACCGATGAGTTGGGCGACACGGTCCACTACGGACTCGTCGCTGATCGGGTCGTCGCGGTCGTCGAGGAGTCCAAGGACCAACTGCTCGAACGACTCGTCGCACGGATCGCCGACGAGGTGCTCGCGTTCGATCGGGTCGAAGCGGTCGACGTACGGCTGACGAAGGTGCGGCCGCCGCTCGCGGTCGATGCGGTGTCGACGTCGGTGCGGATTCGACGGACGCGCGCCGAGGCCGAGGTCCCAGCGCACACCGCGCACACCGCCTACATCGCGTTGGGGTCGAACCTCGGCGACCGTGAGGGTTACCTCCGACTCGGCGTGGCCGGACTCGGGACGGTGACGGCGATGTCCGACGTGTACGAGACCGACCCGGTCGGCGGACCCGAAGACCAGGGTCCGTTCCTCAACATGGTGGTCGAGATCGAGACGTCGCTCGACCCGTCGGCGCTGCTACGCCGTTGTCAACGGATCGAAGCCGAGGCCATGCGCCAGCGGATCGTGCACTGGGGTCCGCGCACACTCGATGTCGACATCGTGCTGTTCGACGGCGTGTCGATGACCAGCGACGACCTCACGATCCCGCATCCGCGATTCGCCGAGCGCCCGTTCGTGCTCGCACCGTTGTCCGACATCGCGCCCGATCGGTGCCCATCGAACTGGGACACCGAACTCGACCTGGACGGGATCCGGCGAGTCGGTCCCTTGACGATCGGCTGATTGATGGCTGATCCGACGGGCGGGGTCCGAACCTTCCACGCGGCCGAGCGCCTCGACGATGACGCCCTCGAGGCGGTGATCGCGGCCAAGGCCGGCCGCACCGTGTCGGTCTGCATCCCGTGCCGTGACGAGGCGGCGACGATCGGTCCGCTGGTCTCGGTGATCCGACGCGAGCTGATGGTCGAACGCAGCGTGGTCGACGAGCTGATCGTGCTCGACGACCGCAGCACGGACGACACGGCACGGGTCGCTGCAGGCGCCGGTGCCCGCGTGGTGTCGATCGACGACGTCCATCGTGTTCACGGCGAAGGCCACGGCAAGGGCAATGCGT
>NZ_BAOL01000137.1 GCF_000350145.1 Ilumatobacter nonamiensis YM16-303
CGCTCCGTGCGCGAACTGTTCACGAGAACGACGGTGGGTGACGGCTCGGTACGCTCGGGGTGTGCCCACGACGCTCGAACCGACTCAGGTCGTCGAGCCCGAACTCGACGACGACCCCGCTGCGGACCGTCCGTGGATCGTGCTCGTCTGGAACGACCCGATCAATTTGATGAGCTACGTCACCCACGTGTTCCAGAAGTTGTTCGGCTTCTCGCACGAGAAGGCGACCGAGTTGATGCTCGACGTCCACGAGAAAGGCCGCGCCGTCGTGGCGTCCGGCACGCGCGAGGAAGCGGAGATGCACGTCTTCCATCTGCACGAACACAGCCTCTGGGCCACGATGGAACACGACACGTGACCCGTCGTTTCAAGCCGCCGATCTACGCCAGGACCCACCGCGGCACCGCGACGTGGACACTGAACCTCGGTGACGACGAACGGGGCGTGATCGTGCACATGCTCGACGAACTCCGTGTGCTCCTCACCGAAGGGGATGCTGACGGTGGTCCGACCGCCGCCGCGCTCCAGCGTCTCTTCCCCACCGCCTATCCCGACGATGCGGAGAAGGAGGCGGAGTACCAGCGGCTGATGCGCGAGGACCTCGTGAAGAGTCGGCTCGTGCAGATCGACACGGTCACGGCCGCGCTCGACGGCGACGCGCCGCTGGCGGAAAGCGACGTCGTCGCCTTGATGCAGTCGGTCAATGCGATCCGTCTCGTGCTGGGCACGATCCTCGACGTCGGTGAAGACGACGAGGTCGGCGCCGCTGGAGATGGTGGGGAGGAGCTCGAGGCCGAGCGACACCTCTACGCGTTCCTGTCGTGGCTCCTCGACTGGATCGTGCGCTCGCTCCAGACCTGAGGACATTCCCTTTCCCGTTCGCGGCCCACGACGACCCCGTGGGTGAACGTGAACCCGCTCGAGACGCTCATCGCCCCCGCCCCGACCTCCACCCCGTTCGAATTCCGACGTCGTAGGCGGCCTTCACGGCCGGATCGCACGGCCGACTATGGTCCACCGTCAATCGTTGGAGAGGTTGGGGGACTTTGCAGGCAACGCGCGTGAGCCACACGTCGATGTCGACCGTTCGCGTCGTGTCCCCGCGACGGTGGACGCTGCGCGACACCATGGCCGAGAGTCGGCCTCTCGCCCGGACGCTCATGCTGTTCGCCGGCGCGATCGCTCTGCTCTGCACCCTCGATCCACGGATCCCCGTGGCGTGCGGAATCGCGGTGGCGGCACTGGTTCCCGCGGTGCTGGTCGATCTGATCGAACGGCGACTCCCGAACCGCTTGGTCGCGATGGCCGCCATCCTCGGCGGCATCGCATCGGCGATCACCGTCGTCGGAGGTGCGTCGATCAGCCCGACGAGCGCGGCCGTCGGCGCTGCCTCCATGGCCGGTCCACTCGTGATCGCCCACCTCGTCTCACCGGCCTCGATGGGGTTCGGCGACGTCAAGACCGCGCTGGTCCTCGGAGCGGCGCTGGGACTCGTCGACCCGATGCTCGGCCTCGGTGCACTGGCCGTCGGGTCGGCCGGAACCGCGATCGTGGGCGGCATCGCGCGCCGTCGAACCGTTCCCTTCGGTCCGGGGCTCTTCTGCGGCTCGGTCGCGGTGAATGTCTTGGTCGTGACCGACGTGGTGATGGTGTCATGAGTCGCGGGCCGGGGCCGGAAGCGTCGACCGCAGGATTCCGTCCGAGCGCGCGGCGTCGCAACCGGATCGCGGCCGGTCTCGCGCTGGGAGCGGCAGCCATCGGCGGCAACCTGCTCGTCTATTCCTCGTTGGACGACACGACCTCGGTGGTCCAGGCCGTCGAGAACATCCCCGCCGGGGCTCAGGTCACCGCCGGCATGTTCCGCACGGTCGATGTCGACGTCGATTCCAGCGTGCCGACGGTCGACGGCAACCAACTCGACTCTCTGGTCGGCCAATACGCGAAGGTGCGGATCGTCTCGGGCCAACTCGTGGTCGGGATCGCCTTCCAAGCGGATCCCGTGGTGGAACCCGGCAAGGCGATCGTCGCGATCGAAGTCGACTCGGACCTCATGCCGACGAACGTCCGAGAACGGTCGGCGCTGCAACTCGTCATCGTCGATGCCGACGGAACGCCGGTGTCGATCCCCGGCACCGCGGCCGAGGTGCCGATGGAATCGGTGTCCGGGAGCGGTTCGGTGTCGCTGTCGGTCGAAGTCGATGCCGCCGACGCTCCGCAGGTCGCGACCGCCGACGTGGTCAGTGTCGTCCTGCTTCCGCCGGCTGGGGACGAGGAGTGAGATGACGACGATCGTGCTCGGTGGCGACTGTTCGACGACGACGGCACTCGCCATCGCCGCCGGGTGGCCGACATCGTTCGACGAAGCGGACCTTCCGATGGTCGTCGTCGAGGCCGATCCCACGGGCGGGTCGCTCGCGGCATGGCTGGACACACCTCTCAATCCGTCGTTGTCCTCGGTTGTCACGGCCCTGCGGCAAGCGGACTCATCCGGCGCGACCCCGACGACGACCGACTCCGCCGTCGATGCGCTGATCCGCCGCTCGTCGTCCGGCGTGCGATTCATCCCGGCTCCGTTCCGGACACGCGAAGCACGAGGCGTCATCGCCGAAGCCGACGGCGCCGCCTTCCCCCTGCTGAGCGAGCGTGAGGACCTCCTCGCACTCGTCGAGGTCGGTCGTCTCGACCCGCTGCGCCTGCCCGGCGCACTGCGGTCGGCAACGTTCTGCCTGATGGTCCACCGTCAGGATTCCTCGTCGGCTGCCGCGGCAACCGTTCGGTTGGAGCGGCTCGCCGAGACCGTCGCCGCACTCGGCGACACCGGCCGGCGCGTCGGCCTCGCCGTGATCGGTGACGCTCCCTTCGGCCTCGACGAGATCGTCGACTTCGTCGCACCGAGCGACGGTGCATGGGTGCTTCCCGTCGATCCATTGTCCGCCGCCGTGCTGGCCGGACGCTCCGGCGTCTCGGCCCGGCGCCTGGCGCGTCTGCCGTTGATGCGATCAACCGCCCTGATCGCGGCGGACCTCCACAGCGTCGTCACGGCACACGACACCGAGCCGTCACGACTTCGAGTGGGTGAGGACGTCGGGTGAGCCGTACCGCAACCTTCCGGCGACCGCCCGATGAGCTCGACGCGCCGGTGCGCGATGTGACCGCGAGGGTCGCGGATCGACTGATCGACGCGGTCGAGAACGACGCCGCTCGAATCGACCGGCCGGCGAACGATCTCCCACTCGCGCTCGACGAACGACGCCAACAGCTGCTCGTCGGTGCCTGGATCAACGACGAGCTGGGCGTGGTCAACGAGGACCGTCTCCGGGCGGGGGTCCGTCCGCTCGAACTCGACGCCGAACAGGTCCTGCGTCGGCGCGTCGTCGCCGAGCTGACCGGTGCCGGCCCGCTGGAGCCGTACCTCAACGACACGTCGGTCGAGGAGATCGACGTCAACTCGGCGGCGTCGACATGGGTGACCTATGCCGACGGTCGCAAGGTCGATGTCGGTGCACTGTGGAATTCGTCCGCCGAACTGACCGCCTTCCAGAAGCGTCTGGCACTTCGGATGCAGGGCACCGGCGAGGGACGCCTCGACACGTCATCGCCGATGCTGACGATGCAGTCGAACGACGGATCGCGCGTCGTGATGGTGCTCGGTGGCGACGGTGAGCACGGAATCTCGACCCATCCCCGGATCGCGGTGCGACGCTTCGTCGTGCGCCAGGTCGGACTCGACGGGCTGGCCGACCTCGGGCTCTTCCCGGTCGGACTGGTCGCGCAGTTGCGCGCTCTCGTCCGCTGCGGTTTCACGATGTTGGTCAGCGGTCCGCCGGGTGCCGGAAAGACGACACTGCTGACCGAACTGCTGGGCGAGGTCTCGCCGCTCGAGCGGATCATCACCGTCGAGAAGAACCTGCTCGAGCTCCGCCTCGAGGACGACCCTCGGCACCCCGACGCGCCGGCCCTCTTTACCCGCCACTCGAACGCCGAGGGCGAAGGCGAGATCACCACCCGACAGCTCGTCGAACTGACGCGCCGACTCAACCCGGACCGCGTGGTCGTCGGTGAGTTGGTCGAGGACGAGGCACTCGACATGTTGGATGTGGCGTCGATGTGCAAGCGCGGCTCGCTCGCGACGATTCACGCGCACACCTCCGACATCGTCCTCCAACGCCTCGCCTACTACGTGTCGAAGTCGAACACGAACCTGCCCGAGTTCGCCGTCTGGAGTCTGATCGCGCAGACGGTCGATTTCGTCGTCCACATCGACCTCGTCCGCAATGCCGCCCTCGATCAGGCCACGACCCGCCGGGTCACGTCGATCATCGAAGTCGGCGGGTTGGGCGAGCGGGGTGGCGTGGCCAGCACCGAGGTGTGGGGCCTCGACGAGTCGGCGGAGTTGGCGCAACTCGCACCACTCTCACAACGCCACCTCACTCGGCTCCAGCTCGCCGGCTACTCGCCCGATCAGTTCGCGATCCGAGGGCACGCGTGAGCTCGAACACCCTCCTGCTGATCCTCTCGACCGCGCTGCTGATCCTCGCGGTGGTCGTCGCGATCGCCCCGATCGACGAGTCCGCCACCGCAGCAACGGCTCCGCGCCACCTCGATGGCGGCACGATCGTGCGGGCGGCATGGGCCGGCGGACTCGGGGCGATCGTCCTCGCGGTGTCGGGTTGGGTGGTTCCCTCCGTCGTGATCGCAGCGGCAACCTGGGTCTGGGTCGCTGCGTTCCAACGGCGCGACCGAAACCGCTCCAGCGACGTCGAGCGGACCGATGCGCTCGCGTCGTGGATCGAGAACCTGCGCGACGTGCTGCTCGCCGGCGACCAGCCGATCGGCGCGATCGCTTCGACGGTCCCGACCACCCACCCGTCGATTCGCCCCGCGGTACGTCGGCTGTCGGCGGCGCTCGGCCACCAGGATCCGGACACGGCATTCCGCCGCTTCGCCGACGAACTCGATGACCCTCTGGGCGACCTCGTCTCGGCCGGACTGCTGATCGCCGTCCAGCGCGGGGCGCGCACGGTGGCCGTGCTGACCTCGCTCGCCGAGCAGGCCCGCACCGCGGCCGATCGACGGCGCATCGTGGAGGCGGAACGCGCACCGATCCAACGTGAGGTGCTGCTGTTGTCGCTCATCATGGGGGTGCTCGTCATGCTGCTCCTCGTCTTCGGCCGCTCGAGTTACCTCGACGCCTACGACACGAGCGAGGGACAACTGTTCCTCGGCGGGGTGCTCGCCGTGTACGCCGTCCTGCTGCTGCGAGTCCAGCGGCTGTCCCGGTTCCCGAAACCGACCCGTTTCCTGACCGGCGCCGACGCCCACCGCCCCATTCCGACGACGACGGGAGCATCACGATGAACGGAGTCGGCGGTGTCGTCGTCGTGAGCGTGTTGTTCGCCGTGGCCGGCTGGCTGGTGGTGACCGGTTGGAGGCAACCACGTCCCGCTCTGACGACCGCAGTGCAACGGCTCCGACGCCCACCCGTCGTCGCGAAGACCGGCGATGGGCACGACCTGGCGACCCGGATCGGCGCGCTCGCCGAACGGTCGCCACTCGTGCGACGCCGACTCGGTTCCACGGCCACGTTGCGCATCATCGGTCGGCCAGCGACGACCCACGCCGGCTACCTGGTCGTCGCCGCCATCGTCGGACTGATCGCGCCGTCGCTGGTCCTCGGGATCCTGCACACGCTCGGCGTCGTCGACATCTCGGTCTTCGTTCCTCTCCTCCTGTCCCTCGCGTGCGCCGTGCTGGCTCCGGTCTTCGTCCATTCGGCCGCCACGGCCGAGGCCGACGAACGGCGCATCGATCTGCGACACCAACTGTCCGCGTACCTCGACATGGTGACGATGCTGCTCGCCGGGAACACCGGCCACGAGGGCGCGCTTCGACAAGCCGCGGAAGCCGGCGACGGGTTGCTCTTCCGTCAACTGCGCCGGCGGATGCGCGAGGTGGCGACCACGGGCCGCAGCCTCGTCGAGGCGCTGTCGATCGTCGCCGACGACTTCGACCTGAACGAACTCCAACAGGTCGCGTCCGCGGCGGCACTCTCGGCTGCCGAAGGGTCACCGGTCGCCAAGACACTCGCAGCCAAGTGCTCCACGCTGCGTTCGACACTCGCCGCCGACGACGAGGCCCGAGCTCGGGTCCGCAACGACAAGGTCACCCCGCCCCTCGTGGGAATGGCGGTGCTGTTCATGGCACTGCTCATCTACCCCGCCCTCTCGTTCTGAAGAACTGCACGTACCGCCCACCACCTCACCGTCACACCAGCACCGACCAGCAAAGGACCAGCCGATGCACGACATCACCACGACCATGACGGCGATCACGCACGTCGTCTACGCCCACCTGCGGGCCTGGGCGCCGGACGCCCTGCTCGATCCCGACCCCGATCGCCGTGACCGTGGGGCGGTGTCGCTCGAACAGGCCCTCTGGTACGCGGCAGCCGCCACCGCGGTGGGCATCGTCGCCACGGTGATCTGGACCAAGATCAAGACCGAAGCCGACAAGCCCGTCTCCCCCGGGGGCCTCTGAGCCCGGCGTTCTCGTGAACAGTTCGCGCACGGAGC
>NZ_BAOL01000136.1 GCF_000350145.1 Ilumatobacter nonamiensis YM16-303
AGGCCGAGGTTGCCCTCCTGGATGAGGTCGAGCAACGGGAGGCCGGACGCCTGGTACTTCTTGGCGATCGACACCACGAGACGGAGGTTCGACTGGACGAACTGGCGCTCGGCTTCCTCACCCTTGCGGGCCGTACGACGGAGCTCGCGCTTCTTCGCCGGCGTGAGTTCCTTGCCGTCCGAGTCGAGCTGCTCGATCGCCTCGTTGCCGGCCTCGATGGCCTTGGCGAGTCGTACCTCGTCATCCTTGGTGAGCAGTGTGTACTGCCCGATGTCGGTGAGGTAGAGACGGACAAGGTCCTCGTCGTCTCGTTCGACTCGATCTTTTGCCACCAGCAACCTCTTTCGACGTGTCGTGTGCGGACGTGCCATATGGCACGTTGCCTCGAGGGCTCTTGTTCCACAATCACCTGGGGTGTTTGTGGTAGTAGCTCGGAGACGTCGGTCACGATACCGAGGCGCGGGTGCGCCCCAACTCGCTTTCCGTCGCGCTCTGGTCGGTATCACTCGTTCAGATGAGAAGATTGTGAGTATCTCAATGACAGATGAGCCGAGGAATCCGCCCGATCCACCCACCGCGCGTGGTTCCGCCGACGCTTCACGAGTGGGAGACGATGTCGAGCTCGCGATCGTGACGATGCGCTTCGATGCGCACGACGCCACCGCGCTGTACGGCGTGCTCTCGAAGTACGTCGTCTTGACCCGGATGGTTCCCGGTTGTCGCAACGTCGACCTCTGCTCGAGCGTGACCGTGGACGGTCGGCTGCTGATCGTCCAGAAGTGGGACGACGCCGCGGCGCAACGCGCGCACTTCGATTCCGACCTGATGGTCGAGATGGCCGAGGCCTGTCGCGGCCTGCTCGCAGCAGCCCCGGAGATCGACCTGTGGGACGGCCTCAGCGCCCACGATCTGCGCTGACCCGCCCTCGCGTTCCCCGATAGCCTGGCCGGACCATGTCGAATCCATTCTTCAACGAAAAGCGGATGAACGAGGACGCGGCCGGCTGGGCCGCGCCGCCCGCCGCCACGAGCACGTCGGGTGCCGCCGTCGCCGCCTCACCTCAAGGATTCCCGGCTCCGACCGGCGCGCCCGTCACCGACGGACCCATCAGTACGTGGAAGGGTGCGATGACGGTCAACGGTGTCATCTCGGTGACCGCCGTCCTGTTCGTCCTGCTCCTCCTCTCGGCCACCTTCGGGTGGATGTCGTCGACCGATTCGGTGACCGGCGAAGTCGAGTTTCCGCCGCTGGCGATGGGCGGAATCATCGTCGGTTTCATCGCCGCGTTGGTGGCCTACCGCAAACCGAACCTGGCCAAGTTCCTCGGGCCGGTCTATGCGATCGCCTATGGCTACGCCGTCGGCGCGATCTCGGCCGCGTACGAGAGCTATCAGGACGGCATCGTCGTCCAGGCGATCGGCGCGACGATCGCGGTGTTCCTCGTGATGCTGGTGATGTACCGCACGGGCATCGTCAAGGTCACCCCCGGCTATCGCAAGGTCGTGGTCGCAGCCACGGTCGGCATCATGCTGCTGTACCTCGTCTCGATCGTGATGAGCTTCTTCGGCGCGGAGATCCCGTTCATCAACTCGCCGAGCCTGTTGGGGATCGGATTCTCGGTGCTCGTGTGTGCGTTGGCAGCAGCCAACCTCGCGCTCGACTTCGACCTCATCGAGAAGGGCGTCGAGGCGAAGATGTCGAAGGACTACGAGTGGGTCGCCGCACTCGGCCTCGTCGTCACGCTCGTGTGGTTGTACCTCGAGATGCTGCGCCTGCTCTCGAAGCTGAATCGCTGACCGGGCGGCCCTGATGGGCAACGCTCGCCGAGCCCTCGAGACCGCCGCGACCACGGTGGTCGCGGGACTCTTCGGCGGCGCGGTCGGTTCGCTCGTCGGCGCCCCCGTCGTCGGCGCGGTGCTCGCCGGTGCGAACGGTGCCATCTCCGGTTGGCGCCGGACGTACGACTGGACGTGCTCGTCCGGGCTCGTGGCGTTCATCCTCGACTCGACCTGGTCGCTGCCGATGACCGCGGCGGGAGTGTTCGCCAACGGCGTCGGTCTCATGCAGCGGGACGCGGGCTACGTGCCCGAACTCTCCACGCGACAGAACCGGCACGTGTACCGCCGCGGATTCACGCCCCGCAAAGGCTTCGCGACGACGCTCGGCAACGTGATCGGGGGCGCCGGTGATGTGGATCGACCCCGTCGGCGCCGTCTGGTCACCGACCACGAGGACGTCCACTGCTGGCAGGCGCGCTGGCTCGGGCCGCTCTATCCGCTCGTCTACGTCGGCTGGACCGTCCTCGGTGGCGCGGTCGGCATGGTGATCTGGCTCGTCCGTCGGCGTGACGAGCGGTTCACGAAGGTCGTCGAAACGGTTGCGTACTACGCCAACCCGATCGAGTGGTGGGCGTACTGTCGCGACGACCACTGGCCGCCGTCCAGCGCGGTCGTCGGTCTCGTGTGGCGGCGGCGGTGCTGTCGGCCGCTCGCGGTCGTGCGCTTGGAACGGTGACCTGCGCTCAGTCCCGGATGGCGTCGAGCGCGGTGAGGAGCGCCTCGTTGAACTCGGCCGGTCGTTCCTGCTGGGTCCAGTGGCCGGCGCCGTCGATGATCTGATGACCGCGATAGTCCGGCAACAGCCTCGCCATCGATTCGACGTACTCCATGCGGTGCGCGATCACCATGTCCTTGCTCCCACCGATGAAGGCGCACGGCATCGGCGGCGCGGGGAGCTCGCGGGTCAGTTCCCAGTCGGCGTCGAGATTGCGATACCAACTGATCGGACCGAAGAAGCCGCTCGCGGTGAACTGCTCGACGTAGCGCTCGAAGTCGTCGGCCTCCAGCCACGGCGGCAGCCCGTCGGGAATCGGCCGGTCGGCGGCCCACGAGTCGAGCAGACCGGTTCCCTCCATCGGCGGCAGATCGGCCGGGGCGGTCGGCGGCCCCGACATCTCACCTGACGCGCCCCAGATGATCGTGCGCAGCGAGCGGGCGATCTCGGCATCCAGTTCGGTCTCGGCCGGGCCGACGGGCTGGAAGTAGAGCATGTAGAAGAAGCGGTCGGTGTACGTGGCGCGGAAGAGTTCGGTCGGCTGCATCGGCCACGGCGTGTACGGAACGCTCACGTTGACGACGCCGGTGACGCGGTCGGGATGGAACCGAGCGAGATCCCACACGACGAGCGCGCCCCAGTCGTGTCCGACGAAGGTGGCCGTCTCGGCACCGACGTCGTCGAGGAGCGCGATGAGGTCCGCCGACAACAGATCGCTGCGGTACGCCGCGACGTCAGCCGGTGCCGACGACGTGGAGTAGCCGCGCTGATCGGGGACCAGCACCCGCCAACCGGCGTCGACGAGCGGTTCGACCTGATGTCGCCACGAGTGCGAACTCTCCGGCCAACCGTGGGCGAGCACGATCACCGGATCGCCCGGCTCCCCCGCATCGATGACCTCGAGTTCGATCCCCGGTGCCGTCGTGATCCGACGGGTGAGTGCGTTCATCCTCGCAACCTACAGCGCGGGTTCGGTGCGGCGATCGAGCGAGACGTTCAGCCGGGGAGGTCGTGCCAGCCGAGGTTCTCGCTCGCCCAGAGGCGGTCGAAGAGCGTGTCGACGTCGTCGCGGAATCCGAACCGGTTCCGGAAGTCGTAGCGATACTGCTGCTGGATCGGAGCGAGCCCGAGCCGTTCGAGTCGGCCGCCGCAGTAGACCTTCCACGCGGTGTTCTGGGCGTTGGTGAGATCACGGTCGGGTGGCGCGTCGGCGAAGTCGTCACGCAGCCGATCCGACGCGCGCAGCAGCAATCGACCGAGCGAGAGGTGAGCACGTGTGTCGCTGAAGTTCGTGAGGTTCTTGGTGTCCTCGAGCGCGCCACTCTCGAGTTGCAGCCTGATCGTGGCGTCGGATGATGCGGAGTCGACGCTGGCGGACATCTTCCCGAGCGGGGTTCGCTCGTCGACCTCGATCACGATCGGGTTCGTCAGCTGCAGACGTTCTGCGAGACCGCGCGTGATCTCGGCGATTCGGTCGGCGTCGTAGGCGACGAGGGTGAAGCGCTCCGGCGTGACCGCGATGGTGGACATGGAAGGGTCGGTCAGACGCCGGCGGCTTCTTGCGCCAGCCGGACTGCGGCCTTGCGTTCCTCGAGCGCGTCGTGGTCCATCTCGGCGATCGTGTCCACCTCGTCGTCGGTGAACCCCGCCAGCTCGCGGAAGCGGCGCGCGAGGCCGATCGGGCTCTCGTCGCTGTCGCCTCGGGCGCCACCGAAGCTGAAGAGCTTGTCGACCACCTGCTGGAACTCGAGCGCCTTCGCCCGACGGTCGGGATCATTCTCGGTCACCTTGCGCAACCAGTCGGAACCCATCTTCACGTGGGTCACTTCGTCGGCGAGCATCCAGTCCTCACAGAACTCGAGGAACGGGTCGCCCGCGAGCTGGCCGAACTCCTTCATCTGGGTGAACACGTCGATCGCAAGCCCCTCCAGCGCGCGGTTCACGCCGGCGAGTCGGAGCACCGGGTCGTTCGAGCACGCGGCCTCGAACAGGACCGTGTTCTCGGAGAACTGGCCGAGTTCGGTGCCCATCCAGTCGGACAGCTTGGCGCTGATCTCGACGTGGCGTGCCTCGTCCCACGCCTGACGCGCCATGTCGAGTTTGAGTTCGAACGGGATCGTGTCGCCGGAACCGTCACCGGCGGCGAAGTCGTGCGCGGTGCGACCGGCACCTTCGAGCGCCTGGATCTCGCCGACCATGATTCCGTGCATCAGACTGCGCGCTGCTTCGGATGCGTCGTGGCGGTCCGGTGTCAACCGGTTCGACGCGCCGCGGCTCTTCGCCGACTTCTTGACGCCGACTGCGCTGCGGCTGTCGGCCATCCGCTTGGCCATGTTCGTCTGCACGAACCGCTCGTCACGAGCGAGGTCGTCGACCGGAAAGAACTGTCGCATGAGATTCCCCTTTGCTCTCGCCGACAGGTTACTCGGCGCCGCCGATGCTGCCGGGGCCGGTGATGCCCCCCGCCTCGACCATGATCGCCTCCAGCGCCGATTGGTGCTCGCTCGCCCGTCGGACCTGATCCGGCGTCGTGATCAACGACTGCAGCATCAACTCGCCGTCGCGCCAGTCGTCGAACTCGTCCTGCAGCGCGAACTTCAGCGTGCGGATCGTCGGGGCGTCGGTGATCTCGCTCGTGTTGTTCATGTGGTACGTGTACGCCGCGACGAAGCGCGGGATCAGCACGCGGTAGACGCCGACGAGTTTCTCGATCGTCAGTTCCGGGCCTTCGGGTTCGGTCATCGCGGTGATGAACCGTGCCATCGCGTCGTTCGCCGGGACGGTCAGGCGTTCGGGCTTCATCTCGCGCAACTCGGGGAGACGCTTGTGCCACAGCTCGGCGTGCCAGGCGTGGTGATAGCAGTGCGTGCCGAGACGCATCTTCACGTCCAGCTCGGGCACCGTGGCCACCCAACCGCCGAGGGCCTCGAACAGTTTCATCTCGGTCCACTTGTAGTTGCCGACGCGGCGCGCGGTCTCGGCCACGTCGAACGCTCCCGGAAGGTCCCGACGATCCCACGGTGCGAACGGCGCGCGTGCGGTGCTGGCAGTGTCTGCGTCCGTGCTCATCGCGGCGATCGTAGGTCAGAGGTCGATGGTGTGGAACGTCGGTCGGTAGGTGGAGAGGTGGCTCGCCGTCTCGGCGCCGTTCCACCGGTTGTGGCCGATCGACCAGATGTGGTTGCCGTCGGTGTCGGTCCACGGGACCCATGCTGCGAAGTACGTGTTGCAGGCCGACGGATCGCACTTGAGCGGCTCGTCGATGCTGGCACTGTGCTCGAACGGGCCGGTCGCGGTGTCGGCCACACCGAACTCGACGGTCGAGCCCCACCAGTCGTCGCGCTTCTCGACGAGCAGGTACCGATCACCGTCGAAACGGACCTGCGCCGGATTGTTGCCCGAGAACGCCCACGTGCCGTCGATGACGGCCTGCGCCTGCTGGTGGTCGTCGACCCAACCGGCGCCGTCCCAGTACTCCCGCGGGGCATCGAGTTCGCCCAGTGGGACCCGGGCCAGCTTGACCACCTCGACGCACTCGCCGAAACCGAAGAGGCCGTCGAAACCGAACTGCTGATAGCAGTGGGAGTAGAGGTAGGTGAAGGCGTCGTCGGACGTGACGCTCCAGCCGTACAGGTCGTCGCCGGTCGGTTCCTCGTCGATGATCTCGATCGGCTCCAGTGTCGATGCGTCCAGCACGACTCGGCGCATCGCGGTCGGCCGACTCCTGGTCAGGTACTGGCCTCCGGTCTCGTTCATCTGGACGACGAAGAGGTGGATCTCGTCCTTCTCGACGACCGTGGACGCGTCGAACGGCCAGTGCCACTGGTTCATGTGGTGCGTCTGGTCGGCGAGGAGCCAGGAGCGCGGACCGGAGTTCAACAGGCTGAAACAACGACCGGACTGGATCATCGCGGCGTTGTGGACGAGCGTCCCCGAGATGAAGGCGTCCTGAAAAGTCCACAGGACCCGCCCGTCGTCCAGTCGGGTCGCGCGCTGGTAGTCGGCTCCCTGGAAGGACCCGATCGGATTCGCGAAGAACTCGGAGATGCCGTCCGACCCGAGACTGTCGGCACAGTGCTCACCCACGTCAGGGGAGGTGATCGGATCGAACCGGCCCGGGACGACGGAACGTTCGGCCTCGACCACCGAGGCCTGGACGACGGGCACCGCGGCCGGTGCCGCCGATGGCTCGAAATGGGCAGCATTCGGGAGGAATCCCACGATGAAGGCCACCATCGCCGTGATCAGTTCGGTGTTCATCGCGCCCCCGTCGTGTCGGCCACCGGTCTCCGGTGGGTGGGAACGACGGTGAACGCAGCCGCTGACGGTTCGGTTGCGATGGGTTGCAGCCGGGTGACAACGGGCGATTACCGGGGCCGCGACCGATGTGGTGGCCGGTCAGGGGCGCGCAGAACGGGGCGCATTCGGGCGTTCCGCCCGAGGAACGTGTTGTCCGGAGAGATCGACGGGGGTCCGACCCCAGCGGACACTCAGGCGTCAGCGCGGCGGGACTGCCAGTCGGCTTCGGCGGCGCCGAGGTCGGTGGCGGGTGGACCGTCGGCGGTGTATTCGAGCAGCATCGCCCTCCACGGGCCGTGCGCTTCGAGCTTGCCGAGGATCGCGCTCACACCCCAGATCACCCGGTCGAGGATCACGAAACTGGGCGGCATGTTCAGCTGTTCGATCACCGGGCCGTGCGGACCCTGCACGTCGAAGATCGTCGACAGCGTGTCGCGCATCCAGTCCCGGGTGAACGTGAACTCGTCGGTGAGATACGGAACGTACGGACTCGACACGTAGTCGTACACGAGTTGCGGGTCGAGGCCGTGGCCGTCGCGCAGGAAGCCGGACGACTCCATCCGTCGCACGAGGAGTTCGGGGTCCCGGTCGACGATGATCGCGTTCATCGCCGGATTGAGCGTCTCCCACTCGCCCGGCGACCAACGTTTGACGAGGCCGTAGTCCAGGAAGGTGACGCTGCCGTCGTGGTGGAACTTGTAGTTGCCGGGGTGGGGGTCGCCGTTGAAGATCCCGTACCGATGGATCGCGTTCTGGGCGAACCGCCACACCACCTCGGCGGCGCGTTGTTTGGTGTCGGCCGACGCGCCGCGGCGGAACTCGTCGAAGCTCATTCCGTCGACCCACTCGGTCGTCAGCAGTCGCTCGGTGCAGAATTCGGGAACGAGCTCGGGGACCCGCGCCCACGGGTGTCCGGCGAACCGCTGCTCGAACTCGGCGACGTTGGCGGCTTCGAGTCGGTAGTCGAGCTCCTCGCGCATCCGCGAGCGCAGTTCGTCGACGAGGCCCTTCGCGTCGAGTCCCTTCAGCATCATCGACGAGAACATCGCGTACATCACCTCGGCCGCGTCGAGGTCGCTCTCGATGGCGTCGTGCACGCCGGGGTACTGGACCTTGACCGCCACGTCACGGCCGTCGGGCGTGGTCGCTCGGTGGACCTGGCCGATCGACGCGGCGGCCACCGGCATGTCGGTCCAGTCGAGGAAGATCCGCTCCGGCGGTTTGCCGAGATCGCCCTCGACCACGCCGGCGGCCAGCGACGGCGCCATCGGCTCGGCGTCGGCCTGTAGCGCGGCGAGGGCGTTCTGCGCCTCCTCGGGCAGTCCTTCGAAGATGAAGCTCACGAGTTGACCGGCCTTCATCAGGACGCCCTTCATCTCGCCGAGCTCCTGGGCAACGTCCTCCGCCGTGCGAATCGCGAACTGCTCGTCGAGTTGGGCGCGCCGTTCCTCGGCGCTCCCGATGCCGCGCACGCGTGACACCGCGAACCGGGCCGAGTTGCGCGCCGACAACTTCCACACCTTCGCCGAGCGTCCGAACCGACTCGTCAGCGGCGTCGCCTTGGACTTCCCCGCCCGTTGAGCTGCTGCGGCCAGGCCCGCTGCGAGCGCGACGATCGACGCCATCGAGGCGACCGCCTTCGCCTGCATCAGGCTCGGCGGGTGAGTGGGTCGGCTTCGAGTCTGGCGACCGGAATCGGCTCGCCCGTGACCTCGTCGGTCCAGTAGGCATCCTCCGCGAGGCGACCGAGCGCGGACTGGACGTCGTCGAGGTCGCGCTCGATCGCGTCGAGATCGGGTTCGTCGGGTTCGCTCGAAACGGGAGGTTCGATATCCGTCACGACGCCGACGCTACCGCTTCGTCGTCGACCGAGCGGCGGCCCGATCTGCCGTGATCCGTGATGGCCTTGATCGGTTCACCGCCTAGCCTGTCCCGCGTGTCCTTGGAGAACGTCACGTCGACTGCGCAGACGTCGCCGTTGTTGGCGCTCTCGACCAGCGCGGCGGATCGCACCCGCGTCGAGTCCGCAATGCACGCGGCGGTCGTCACGCCCGACAAGTACCTCACCGAGATCGCCTCGCACCTGATCGTCGCGGGTGGAAAGCGCCTGCGTCCGGTTCTGTCGGTGGTCGCGTCGCAGATCGGTGGCGACGAAGCGAGCGACGACGTCGTGCGTGGCGGCGTCTCGTGTGAGCTCGTCCACCTCGGATCGCTGTACCACGACGATGTGATGGACGAGGCCGACACTCGCCGAGGCGTCGAGACGGTCAACGCGAAGTGGGGCAACCTGCAGGCGATCCTCGCCGGCGACTTCCTGCTCGCTCGGGCGTCCGAGATCGCCGCATCGCTCGGCACCGAGGTCGCCGGGCTGCTCGCGCGCACGATCGGTTGGCTCTGCGAGGGTCAGATCGAGGAACTCCGGTTCACCTACGCCGTCGATCGAACCGAGGACAGCTACTACACCTCGATCCACGGCAAGACCGCGTCGCTCTACGGAACCGCCGCACGGATCGGTGCAATCGTTGCCGGTCACGACGAGGCCACCGTCGACGCGCTCACCGAGTTCGGCAACGCGTACGGGATGGTGTTCCAGATCGTCGACGACATCCTCGATGCCACCGCCACCGACGAACAGCTCGGCAAGCCGGCCGGGCACGACCTGGTCGAAGGCGTGTACACGCTCCCGGTGCTGCGCACCTTGGCGCTCGGCACTCCGGCGGCCGCCGAGTTGAGCGAGTTGCTCGGTTCACCGCTCGACTCCACGCAGCAGCGCCGAGCACTGACGATCGTGCGGTCCAACGACGGCGTGGCCTCGGCGATGGACACCGCCCGCGAGTACGTCGACCGGGCGATCTGCGCCTGCGAGGGTTTCGTCGACACCGAGGCCACCGCCGCTCTCCGCGCCGCCCCCGCCGCCCTCCTCGCGACGGTCCCACTCCCCGTCTGACCCCTCCGCCAACCGGCAACTCGTGAACAGTTCGCGCACGGAGCG
>NZ_BAOL01000135.1 GCF_000350145.1 Ilumatobacter nonamiensis YM16-303
CCGCCCCGCCCCGCCCCGCCAGCCCTGCCCCGGAAATTTCGAGTCATCGAGACCTCAGGTGTCCCGATTACTCGAGATTTCACCGACCGGGCCGAGCACGATGGAAGATTTCGAGTGATCGAGACCTCAGGCGTCCCGATCGCTCGAAATTCATCCGGGATCGACCAGAGGATCGGGCGGGACGGAGCGCGCTGGGAGGTGTGCGACATCGCAGCCCGCGTGACAGATGGATCGCGGGGAGCGCGCGACGGCGCGGGTCGTGGCTGGATATCGTCACGTCGTCATGGCAGCGGAGACGACCAGCAGCGACCGCGATGGTCTCCGTCGTACGTGGCCGCAGCGGCTGTTGATCGCGAGCGTCGCGTTCGCGGCGTTCGCCAGCCTCGTCGCAGCCGGGCTGGTGTTCGTCGCCCAACAGCAGCTCGAGGACCGCCAGATCGTCAGCCTCGACACGCCGCCCGGCGCGCCGACAGAAAATGCCTCCATCGAGAGTGACGACGATCGCGAGCTCGTCGAACCCGACCCGGAGACCGGTGAATCGGCGGCTCCGGTCGAGACGTTCCCCCAGGCCGAACCCGGAACGAAGAACATCCTCATCACCGGCGCCGACAACAATGCCTGCCTCGATCCGAACTCTCGATTCGCCGCGGCCTTCGGCGATCGGCAGGGTTCCGGTGAGCGCAGCGACACCATCATGATGTGGCGCGTCAACGCCGCCACCGGTCAGGTCGCGGTGCTGTCGTTCCCACGCGATCTGTGGGTCCAGATCGACGGCCGGTCCAGCAAGGGTCGGATCAACGAGGCGTACCAGCGCGACAACCCGCAACGCCTGATCAACACGATCTGGCAGAACTTCGGAATCGAAACCGATCACTTCGTGCAGGTCGACTTCTGTGCGTTCAAGGAGCTGGTCGATGCCGTCGACGGCGTCGGGGTCCCGTTCGACACACCGGTACGCGACGGAGCCACCGGACTCGTGGTGGAACAGACCGGCTGCTTCACGTTCACCGGCGAGCACGCGCTCGCCTACGTCCGCTCACGCAAGATGGAGTACCTGACGCCCGAGGGCATCTGGGAACGGGACGGAACGTCCGACCTCGGCCGCATCTCCCGCCAGCAGGACTTCATCCGCCGCGTGGGCGACGAGCTGATCTCGAACGCGTTCTCCCCCGACGTCGTTCGTTCCCTGCTCGACGTGAGCAAGGAGTACATCGTCACCGACGACGAGTTGACGATCGACCGGATCCTCGAACTCGCCGGGGTCCTCCAGAACACCGATCCGGCGGAGATCACGACGTATCAGATCGAGGCGACGAACCAGACGATCCAGGGCAACGCCGTACTCGTGCCCAACGTGGACAGCCAGAACATGATCGACGTGATCAGGTTGTTCCGCGGTGAGGTGTCGCTGGCGGAACGACCCGAGCAGGACCTCGACCTCGCAGGCGGGACGATTGCGCCTCGCGCTCCCGAGACCACCGTTCCGGTGATCGATCCGGACACGACGACCACCACCGTCCCCGACGACGATTCGGATGACGATGGTGACGAGTCGGAGACGGACTCGACCGAGACCGGGGAAACGACGCCCGAGACGTCCACGACCGTCGGCATCGTCGAGACCGAGGACATCGTCTACGGAATCGTCCCCGACGCCACCGAATCCTGCTCCTGACCCGGAACCATCCGGACCATCCGGTGTCAGACACCCGATG
>NZ_BAOL01000134.1 GCF_000350145.1 Ilumatobacter nonamiensis YM16-303
TACTCGGCCGTCCACGCGTCGGGGGTGATCGTGTGGCGGGTGTAGCCGCGTTCGGCCAGGTTCGCATCGACGACGGTCGGGAGCGCCAGGAACACATCGGTGAGACCTGGGTCGACGTTCGGCGGTGACGCGATCGCCGTGTTGACGAACTCGATCCCGACCGGTGCGCCGGCGGGTCCGAGTTCGCCGACCATCGCGAGGTGGATGTCGCCCGTGATCGCCACGAGGTTCGGTGGCGCGTCGGCGAGGAGTCGCTCTCGGGCCGGGTGATACCCGTCCCACTGGTCGTAGTTGAGGATCGCTCCGGTTGCTTCGAGTCGCGTATCGGAGAGCACGGTCTGGTTCGCGAGGCAGTTCCAAGTGGCGGTGGATGTCGCGAACCGCTCGGCGATCCACTCCTCCTGTTCCTCGCCGAGCATCGTGCGGTCCGGATCGTCCCACCCTTCCGCAGGCGGACCGGGGTCCAGGATCTCGCGGCTCACGTGCGGACTGCGGAACTGGCGTCCGTCGAGCGCGGAGATCCGCACGAGTCCGCCCACGTCGATGCCGCGGCTGATCACGTACGGCTCGTCGATGCTCGCCCGTGCCGCCGGAGGTTCGAGGCGTGTCGGCGTGTTCTCCCACCAGGCCTGATACGCCTGAGCACGTCGCTGGGCGAACGACGCTGGATCCTCGCCTTCGTTCTGTGAGACCAGGCCCGCATAGTCGTTCTCGACTTCGTGGTCGTCCCAGATCGAGAGCCACGGCGCTGCGGCCCGACTCGCCTGCAGCTGCGGGTCGCTCAGGTAGGTGGCGTATCGCTGGCGATACCCGACGAGATCGAGCGGTTCGGCGCCTTCGTGGTCGCGGACCCGGCGGGGATTGTCGGCGCCGATGACTCCGCCTTCGTAGATGAAATCGCCGAGCCACACGACGAGATCGGGCACCCATTCGGCGATGTCGCGGTGCGCCGCGTAGTGGCCGGTCTGGTAGTTCTGACAGCTCCCTGCCGCAATCCGATACTCGCTGGTCGCCGTGTTGATCGGGGCGGCCCGTCCCACCGGGGAGCGGAAACCTCCGACGGAGAAGGTGTAGTTCCCCGGCTCGATCGCAGGGATCACGACGTGCAGCGAGTATCCGACGGAAGCGTCGGTCGTCGCGACCCCATCGAGTTCCTGCCCACCGCTGCCGATGAAGGTCCAGCGCACGGGGATCTGACCGTCCGGGACGTCGGCAAACGCGCCGACGACGTCGGCCAGTCGCGTCCACAGGACGACCGAGCTCGTGTCCGGATCACCTGACGCCACGCCGAACACGAAGGGGTCCGCGACGAGCTCGACGGAATCCGGGTCGGTCGCGGGTTCGGTGGTCGTGGTGGTGGCCTCGGTCGTCGTCGTGAATTCGGTCGTCGTCGGCACCTGGGTCGGCAGCGGCGTCGTCGTGCGGGCGGTCCCCACCGTCGTCGGAGGCGTCGTGGTCGTGGAACCGGTGGTGCTCGACGAGCCGGTCCGCGGTGGTGAGAACACCTCATCGGGACCGCTCGAGCAGGCGGTTGCGGCAAACGTCGCCGACAGGGCGAGAAAGCGACGCCGGGACATGATCACGAGCCCGAGTGTCACAGATTTCGTCGGGCGCCTGCACGGAGCGGTACGTTCGCCTGGATGACGACCGAGACGAATTCGCCCACCATCGAGCGCGTCGGCGTGGTCGGGTGCGGACAGATGGGTGCCGGGATTGCCGAGGTGTGTGCCCGCGCCGGGATGCACGTGATCGTGCAGGAGGTCGATGCCGCCGCTGCCGAGCGCGGGCGATCTCGTCTGCTCGGCTCGTTCGACAAGGCCGTTTCACGCGAGAAGATGACCGAGCAGCAGCGGGACGAGACCGCGGCGCGACTCGACTTCACGACCGACCTCGGTGATTTCGCCGATCGTCAGCTCGTCATCGAGGCGGTGATCGAGGAGGAGACGCTCAAGACCGACGTGTTCCGCACGCTCGACCGCGTCGTGGAATCGCCCGATGCGATCCTGGCCAGCAACACCAGCTCGATCCCGATCATGAAGCTGGGGATCGCAACCGAACGACCGGAGAACGTGGTCGGGATCCACTTCTTCAACCCGGTGCCGGTGCTGAAGCTCGTGGAGCTGGTGACGAGCCTGATGACCTCCGACGAGACCGTCAAGCGTTCCGAGGCCTTCGCCGAGGAGGCATTGACCAAGATCGTGATCCGCAGTCAGGACCGGGCCGGCTTCATCGTGAACGCCCTGCTGATCCCGTACATCCTGTCGGCGATCCGCATGATGGAGTCTGGCTTCGCCACGGCCGAGGACATCGACCACGGGATGGTCGAAGGGTGCAACCATCCAATGGGTCCGCTGGCGCTCGCTGACCTGATCGGGCTCGACACCACGCAGGCGGTCGCCGAGTCGATGTACGCCGAGTTCAAGGAGCCGCTCTACGCGTCTCCGGCGATGCTGTCGCGCATGGTCGAGGCGGGTCTGCTCGGCCGGAAGACCGGTCGCGGCTTCTACGATTACTCCGCCTGATCAGGGTGATGACAACGATGGGACGTGTGCGCGATGGCCGGTGAACGAGTGTTGGTGGCGAAGGTCGGCCTCGACGGCCACGACCGAGGTGTCAAGGTGGTCGCGCGGATCCTTCGTGACGCCGGCTTCGAGGTGATCTACACCGGTCTGTTCCAGACCCCCGACACGGTCGCGGCCGCCGCGGTCGACGAGGACGTCGACGCGATCGGATTGTCGATGCTGTCCGGTGCCCACATGACCTTGGCTCCGCTCGTGGTCGACAAGGTGCGCGAACGGGGTGTCGACATCCCGGTGATCGTCGGTGGCATCGTGCCCGAGGACGACATGGAACCGTTGATGGCGGCCGGGGTTGCGAAGGTCCTCACGCCCGGCGCGACCGCCGACCAGGTCGCAGCCGCCGTCCGCGCCGCGATCGACGACAGCTGACCTCGCTGCACCATCCGGTGTCAGACACCGGATGGCACGG
>NZ_BAOL01000133.1 GCF_000350145.1 Ilumatobacter nonamiensis YM16-303
TCGCGCACGGAGCGCGAGAACTGTTCACGAGAACGGGGAAACGGGGAGGGGGGTGGGGGCGTCAGAGGGCGCGGAGGCCGGCCCAGGCGAGGGTGGAGACCTCGTCCGCGATCTGGTCGGGATCGAAGTCGTCGCCCAACTCGACCAGGCGGCGGCTGGCGCCTTCGGCCATTCCGACGAGCGCGTGCGCCAACGTGTGCCGTGACGATTCGGAGATGTCCGCCGCGATCAACGGGGCGGTCGCCTCGGCGGCCGACGCCGTGATCTTCGCGACGGACACGGTGAACTCGTCGTCGTTCGACGTTCCGCTCCCGAACAGCAGGCGGAAGCCGGCGTTGTCGACGGCGACCCAGCGGAAATACGCGCGGAAGCCGAGGTGGGTCTGACTCTTGCCGTCGGTCGCTTCGGCGGTCGCTTTCGCGATCGAGTCGAGCAGGCGGTGGCCGACCTCGTCGAGCAGTGCCTTGTACAGGTCGCGCTTCGAATCGAAGTGCTGGTACAGCACGGGCTTCGTGACTCCCGCCGCTTCGGCGATGTCGTTCATCGACGCGCCGTGGAAACCGGACGATGCGAACACGTCGAGCGCCACGTCGAGGATCTGTTCACGTCGAGCGGTAGCGGGGAGTCGGGACATTGTTACTCAATGGTAACCGGCGAGCGGCGATGTGTGTCAGATCACGGCCGGGTCAGCGACCCAGTTCACGGTCTTCGCGTTCGGCGGCCTTCACGGCGTAACCCAGGATGATCGACGGAGCCAGCAGGACGCATCCGATGATGAACGCGATGATCACGAGCGTCGCCATCGTGGAGTTGAAGCCGAGCACGAACGCCATCACGAACAGCGCCATCGCCAACGCCACGAAGAGGTAGCCGACGCGGTTGGCGAGCAGCGTCCACTTCTTGATCGTTGCGCGTCGGACCAGGACGGGATCAACGTCGGGATGATCGGTGGTGGACATCGGACACGTAGCGTACGGCGACGACTGCGATCGCGGGCCGACGACGGATCGGTCCCGCTCGCCGATGGAGGGATCACACATGGTGCGCACGGAACGACGAGGCAAGGTCGAGTTGATCACGCTCGATCGACCGGATCGGCGCAATGCCCTCGATCATCCGACGCTCATCGAGCTGATCGAGATCCAGCGGCGGCTGAGCATCGAATCCGCGGACTTCGCGATCCGGGCGGTGGTCCTCACCGGTGCGCCGCCCGCGTTCTGTGCGGGTGCCGATCTGACCGGTGTGGAAGAGGGAGAATTCACCGCGGACCTCGGATCCGTCCTGCGGAACTTCACCGAGCTCCCGGTGCCGGTGATCGCCGCGATCGACGGCCCGGCGCTCGGCGCAGGGACACAGCTCGTGGTCGCGTGCGATCTGCGCATCGCAACACCGGACAGCGTGCTGGGAGTCCCCGCCGCGAAGCTCGGTCTCGTCGTCGATCACTGGACGGTCCGGAGGATGACGACCGAATTCGGATCCGCGGTCGCACGCGGAATGCTCGTCGGTGCCGAGACGACCACGGCGGAGGACCTTCATCGTCGAGGGGCGATCCACCGTCTGGGCGATCTCGACGCAGCGATGGACTGGGCCGAACGACTGGCGGCGCTCGCCCCGCTCACGTTGGCCGCACACAAGCGTGGACTCGAGGACGGCGACGCACCGTCGGGGCGATTCGACGACCTGCGCCGCACCGCCTGGTCCAGCGCCGACGCGGACGAGGGCCGTCGAGCGTTCCTCGAGAAGCGCCGCCCCGACTTCACCGGCACCTGACTCATCGCGTGCCATCGGGTGTCTGACACCGGATGGCAC
>NZ_BAOL01000132.1 GCF_000350145.1 Ilumatobacter nonamiensis YM16-303
GGCAGTGATCAGGTCGTGATCGAGTTCGGCGGGGTCGTCGAGCAGAACGTGGGACGATGCTCGACGACGGTCCGCAGCGTCCACCTCAGGTGAACGCGGACTTGATGCGGGAGAGCAGTTTCTCCTTGCCGTTCCCGACCATCTCGCCGCGCCCGTCGGCGTAGTTGCGCAGCAGGTCGACCTCGTCGTCGGACAGCTTCGTCGGAACATCGACGCGGACCCGGGCGATCAGGTCGCCACGACCACGGCCCTGCAGGCGATGGACGCCGCGCTGCTTCAGCACGAACTCGCGACCGGGCTGCGTTCCCGGAGGAACCACGAGTTCCTCGGTCCCGTCGAGCGTTTCCAACTCGACCGAGGTGCCGAGCGCGGCCTGGGCGATCGAGATCGGAATCTCGGTCACGAGATCGTCGCCGTCGCGGGTGTAGTTCTCGTCGGGCCGGACACGGAGGTGGACGTAGAGGTCGCCCTTTCCGCCCTTGCGCGGACCTGCGGCACCGCGGCGGGTCAATCGCAGTGTCGAGCCGGTGTCGACACCCGCCGGGATGTCGACCTTGTACGACACGTCCTCGGTGACGCGCCCTTCGCCGCGACACGACGCACACGGCGTGGTGACGACCTCACCGAGGCCTCCGCAGCGCTGGCAGGGACTGGCGGTCACCATCTGGCCGAGCAGGCTCTGACGAACACGCTGGACCTGGCCGGTGCCCTCGCACTCGCTGCACCGCACCGGTTGCGTGTTCTCTCCGGCGCCGGAACCGTCACAGGTGTCGCAGCGCACCGGCAGCTTCAGTTCCACGTCGATCTGGTCGCCGAACACCGCTTGGATGAAGTCGACGTCGACGATCACCTCGACGTCCTGACCGCGCGGCGGACCGGAGGGCCCACGCTGGCGGCCTCCGCCGAACGGGCTCCCGCCGCCACCGCCGTTGCCGAAGAACGTCTCGAAGATGTCACCGAGTCCGCCCCCGAAGATGTCTTCGGCCGACGGGCCGCCACCGCCCGATGCTCCGCCGACTCCGGCTTCGCCGAACTGGTCGTAGCGGGCACGTTGGCTGTCGTCGGACAGGACTTGATACGCCCGCGAAAGATCTTTGAACTTCGCTTCCGCCTCGGCATCACCGGGGTTCGCGTCCGGGTGGAACTCGCGGGCGCGCTTGCGGTACGCCTTCTTGATCTCCTCGGCCGAGGCCGAGCGGGACACACCGAGCAATTCGTAGAAGTCAGCCATTTCGTCTCACAGGATGGCTGAAAATGCGGGGACTTGCGACCCCGCGGGATGCGAGTGCCGCGTTCAGCCGTCTTCGATGCGATGCCCGAGCTGCTCGCTGACGACATCGACGGTGGCCAGCGCCTGCGGATAGTTCATCCGCGTCGGTCCGAGAACCCCGACCGATCCGACGTGCTCGCCGTCGACCACGACCGGGGCGACGACGACCGAACAGGCCGAGAGCGGCTCGACCCCGTGTTCGATTCCGATCGCCACCGACATCCCCCGGTTCACGATGTCGGACACGAGCGACACGACGACGAACTGCTGCTCGAGCGTGTGCAGCACGGAGCGGACGACCTCGACCGCGTCGAAGGCTCGGGCCACTTCGGACACGCCACCGGTGTAGACGTGATCGGCTGCGGCGATCGTGCGCATCCGCTCCAGCGCAGCATTGCTCAGCCGGTCGACGCCGGGATCGCCGGATGGCGACAACTCGCTGAGCCTTCCGAGCACCTCACCGTCGAGTTGCGATGACAGGTGGGCACTCGCGGTCGCGAGCCGGATGTCGTCGTCACCGTCCTCGAGGTCGAGGGTGACGTGTTCGACCGAGCCGTTGGCGAGCACGACCACCACGGTCGCTGCGAGATCGGAGAGACCGACGAGCTGGATCTTCTTGACCTCGACCGCTTCGGCTCGGGGCCCGACCACGACCGCAGCACTGTGGGTCAGGTCGGCGAGCAGGTTGGAGGTCTGGTGCAGCATCTCCTCCAGACGGCCGTGCGCCGCCGAGAAGAACTCGCCGACCTGGCGCTGGCTCGTGCGGTCGAGACGCCCGGGTGTGGCGAGGTTGTCGACGAAGTAGCGGTAGCCCTTGTCGGTCGGGATCCGTCCCGCCGAGGTGTGCGGTTGGACCAGGAAACCTTCCTGTTCCAGCACGGCGAGCTCGCTGCGTACGGTCGCCGACGAGACCTGGATCGACGGGGTGCGCGCCACGCTGCCGGACCCGACCGGTTGAGCCGTGGCGATGTACTCCTGCACGACGGCGGCGAGGATCGCTGTCTTGCGGTCGTCCAACATCGTGAAGTCAGTGTACCGACCCATCGCTCACGGCCGAGAGCCGCCGCAACGCCTCCGCGCGCTCGGCCTGATGGTCCAGCATCGGTTCGACCGGACGGCCGACCCAGCGGTCGACGTACTCGCCGTGGGGGTCGTAGCGCTCCTCCTGGAGCGTCGGGTTGAAGACTCGAAAGTACGGTGCCGCGTCGGTGCCGGTCCCGGCCGCCCATTGCCAGCCGTGATTGTTCGATGCGAGGTCCCCGTCCACGAGGTGCTGCATGAACCACCGAGCACCCCACTGCCACGGGAGGTGGAGGTCCTTCACCAGGAAGCTCGCGGTGATCATCCGGACGCGGTTGTGCATCCAACCGGTCGCGAGGAGCTGGCGCATTCCGGCGTCGACGATGCCGAAGCCCGTCTCGCCTGCGCACCATTGCTCGAACCTGCGCTCCGCTTCGGGTCCCGTGTCCACCTCGATGTCGCTCAGCTTCGGATTCAGGTTCTCCCACGCCGTGCGGGGTTGGTGGAACAACACGTCGGCGTAGAAGTCGCGCCAGGCCAGTTCGCTCGAGAACGTCGTGTGCCCCTCGTCGCCCGCGCCCGACGCGTCGAGGTCCGCGAGGAGCGTGCGCGGATGGATGGTTCCCCACTTCAGGTGTGGCGACAGCTGGCTTGTCCCGTCGATCGACGGTCGATCTCGTAGATCGTCGTAGGCATCGAGGCCAGAGCGGGACGATCCATCCGCAGCGGCATCGATCTCGAGGAACTGGTGCCATCGATCGAGCGCCGCCTCCTCCCCCGCCGGTGGCAGGTCACATCCCGGATCGGGTCGTTCGCCGAGGCCATCGGATTCGATCCCGGCCGAACCGTCACCGACCCAGCGCGCATCGTCGCCCGGCACGGGATGGGGCTCGTCCCACCCGGTCCGTCGCCACACCTTCGAGAAGGGGGTGAACACGGCGTACGGGTCCCCGTCGCGCTTGCGCACCGTGCCCGGATCGAGCGCGTACGGCGAACCGACGCCGCGCAGCTTCCGGCCCTGCTCCGCCAACGCCTCGGCAATGGCGCCGTCGCGTCGGCGGCCGTACGGTCCGTAGTCGCGACTCACGAAGATCGAGTCGATCTCGAGTTGCTCGGCGAGGCGCGGCACGATGGCGCACGGATCCCCGTGGCGAACGACCAGTCCGACCCCCGCCGTCTCGCGCAACGACGCGTCGAGCGCGGTCAGACAGTCGTGCAGGAACGCCCGACGGGGTGCTCCGGCCGGAGAAAACGTCGGATCGATCACGAACAGCGGCACGACCTCCGCTCCGTCGGCGGCAGCTGCGAGAACCGCCGGGTTGTCCGCCAGCCGCACGTCGCGCCGGAACCACATGATGTTGCGCGAACCCACGAGCGGAGTCTTCCGCAAGCTCCGCGACTGCATCCACTCCAGCGGTGACGTGACGGGTCAGACCCGCGACGTCACGGTCAGTCGTCGAGTTTGAGGGCGTTGATGAAGACGTCGCCGGGGACTTCGACGCGGCCGATCGACTTCATCTTCTTCTTGCCCTCCTTCTGCTTCTCGAGCAGTTTGCGCTTGCGGGTGATGTCGCCGCCGTAGCACTTGGCGGTGACGTCCTTGCGCTTCGCCTTGACCGTCTCACGCGAGATGATCTTGCCGCCGATCGCCGCCTGGATCGGCACGTCGAACATCTGGCGCGGGATGAGTTCCTTGAGCTTCTCGCACATCCGATTCCCGTACGCGTACGCCTTGTCCCGGTGCACGATCGTGGAGAACGCGTCGGCCGGGATTGCGTTCAACAGCAGGTCGACCTTGACCAGGTTGCTCTTGCGGTACCCGGAGAGTTCGTAGTCGAGGCTCGCGTAGCCCTTCGTGCGCGACTTCAACTGGTCGAAGAAGTCGACCACGACCTCCGCGAGCGGCACCTCGTAGACGAGTTCGACCCGCTCGGGCGAGAGGTACTCCATCTTCTTCATCTCGCCACGCCGGGTCTGGCACAGATCCATCAACGGACCGGTGTAGTCGGTCGGCGTGAGGATCGAGACCGTGAAGAACGGTTCCTCGACCTGATCGATCTTCTGCGCCTCGGGCAGGTCGGCCGGGTTGTCGACCTTGATCGTCTCGCCCGCGGTGGTCGTGACCAGGTACTCGACGCTCGGAGCGGTCGCGATCAGTGCGAGACCGAATTCGCGCTCGAGACGTTCCTTGACGATCTCCATGTGGAGCAGACCGAGGAACCCGCAGCGGAATCCGAAGCCGAGCGCGCCCGACGATTCGGGCAGGTATGTGATCGACGCGTCGTTGAGCTTCAACTTGCCGAGCGCATCGCGCAGGTTCTCGAAGTCGTCGCCGTCGATCGGGAACAGCCCGGAGAACACCATCGGCAACGGTTCCCGGTACCCCGGAAGGGCCTCGTCGGTGCCGTTCGTGGCGGTGGTGACCGTCTCACCCGACTTGGCGTCGCCGACGTCCTTGATGCCGGCGATCAGGTAGCCGACCTCGCCCGGGCCGAGTTCGTCCTCGGGTGTCGGCTCCGGACGACGTGCGCCGATCTCCAACGCCTCGTGCGTCGCCGCGGCGTTGATGAACTCGAGCTTGTCTCCCGAGCGCAGGACTCCGTTGACGATCCGGATGCTCGACACCACGCCGCGGTACTGGTCGAACTGCGAGTCGAAGATCAGTCCCTGGAGCGGAGCATCGGCATCGCCGGTCGGGGCGGGAATTCGCTCGATCACGGCATCGAGGAGTTCGGGGACGCCGACACCGGTCTTGGCCGACATCGGGATGATCTCGTCACGCGGGATCCCCAACACCGTCTCGATCTCACCCGCGTAGCGGTCGACATCGGCCGCAGGAAGGTCGATCTTGTTGAGCACCGCGACGATCTCGAGGTCGTTCTCGAGCGCGAGATAGCAGTTGGCGAGGGTCTGGGCTTCGATGCCCTGCGCGGCATCGACGACGAGGACGACGCCTTCGCACGCGGCCAACGACCGGCTCACCTCGTATCCGAAGTCGACGTGGCCCGGCGTGTCGATCAGGTGGAACGTGTGGTCCTTCCACGGCACCCGCACGTTCTGCGCCTTGATCGTGATGCCCCGCTCGCGTTCGAGGTCCATCGAGTCGAGGTATTGCGCCTTCATGTCACGGGTCTGCACGGCCCCGGTGATCTCCAGGATCCGGTCGGACAGCGTGGACTTCCCGTGGTCGATGTGCGCAATGATCGAGAAGTTCCGGATCCGCTCGAGAGGGGTGGTCGTGCTGGCCATGTCGATCGCACGCTATCGGTGGGCTCCGAGCCTTGTTCGAGCACAGTGTGAGCGTTGTTGGACCGCTCGCAGGGCGCCGATAGAGTCTCACGGCTGTTCGAAGCGGATCCCTGCATCGATCCGTTTCACGAAGTACGACGTCGAGAAACTCTCGACGACCTGGAATCAAGGACTGACCATGGCAAACATCAAGAGCCAGAAGAAGCGCATTCTCACCAACGCCAAGGCGTACGAGCGCAACAAGGCCGTGCGCGCCGAGCTGCGCACTCGCGTCAAGAGCGCCGTGGCCGAAGGCGACGTCGACAGCGCGGCCACCCGCGAGGCGATTGCGCGCATCGACCGCGCCGCGGCCAAGGGCGTCATCCACAAGAACACCGCGGCCCGCAAGAAGAGCCGCCTGATCAAGCAGCTGCAGGCTTCGGCCAGCTGACGATCACCGAACTCGTACGACGGCGTCGCCTCCGGGCGGCGCCGTTCGTCGTTTTCGGCCGCGCTCCTCCCGGATCGACGCACCACGCGGACCGTTGCGGCTGACGCAGCGGCAAGATCGAGCGGGCCGAGACACCGAAGCACGTGGCCGCAGGGAGAGTCGAACTCACGACGTCTGCTGCGGCTTGGTGCCGAGGCCGGCTTCGCGGGCGAGGACGATCGCTTGACCGCGTTGGGTGACTCGGAGCTTGGTGAGGATCGTCGAGACGTTGTTGGCGATCGTCTTCGATGAGAGGTGGAGCCGGTCGCCGATCTCGGCGTTGGTGAGCCCGTTTGCGATGTGGGCGAGGATGTCGCGTTCGCGAACGGTGAGCTCCGGGAACGGTTGGTGCGCGGTTGCCGGCGCCTGGCTCGCTCGGCCGGCGAGGCCACCCAGCAGGCCGGGGTCGAGGACAGCGGTTCCGGCCGCCGCCGATCTGATCGCCGACAGGATGTTGGCACCGTTCGTGCCCTTGAGGAGGTAGCCGCTCGCGCCGGCTCGCAGCGCCGCGAGCACGGTGTCGTCATCGTCGAACATCGTGAGCACGATCACCGTCGTGGATGGCAACGCTTCGGTGATGCGTCTGGTCACCTCGACGCCGTGCACCTCGGGCATGTCGAGGTCGACGATCGCAACGTCCGGTTCGCGCTCGAGCACGACCTCGATCGCTGCGGCGCCGTCGGCTGCCTCGCCGACGATTCGGATGTCGTCGGTTCCCGAGACCACCGCACGCAAACCCTGGAGGACCAGTGGGTGATCGTCGGCGATCACGACCTCGATCGCCGAACTGGCTCCGCTGCCGTCAGCGTCGCCGCTCATGTCGGCACGATCCCCAGCGGGAGGCGCGCGTGCACGCGCGCGCCAGTCGGAGTGGGGCCGAACTGCAGGACACCGCCGAGCTCGGACGCGTGTTCGCGCATCGAGATGATGCCGACGCCCGGCACCCAGGGCTCGGTCGATCCGCCGTCGTCGCACACGTCGAGCAGGATCGCCTGACCGTCGTGCGAGATCCGCGCGCGACAATGGGAGGCGTCCCCGTGCCGGACGCTGTTGGTCGCCGCTTCGACGACGATCCGGTAGGTGGCAACCTCGACCGCCGCGGGCAGGTCGGGAAGCTCGGTCGTGTCGAGCTCGACCCGGCAGTGGGCCGATTCGAGGCGGCTCAAGGCGAGCCGGACCGCGTCGGCGAGGTCGTGGTTGTCGAGCGCGGGTGGCCGGAGTCCGTAGACCAGGCGACGGACATCGGCGAGCGCTCGGGTCGTCGCCTCACGCGCGTCGTCGAGGTGGCCGGCCGCGACCCCCTCGGGGTTCTTGAGCCGGACGCGCGCCGCGTCGATGTTCAAGCCGACAGCGGTCAGCACCGGTCCCAGCCCGTCGTGGAGATCGCGACGGATCCTGCGGCGCTCCTCCTCGCGTGCGGTGACCAGCCGCTGCCGGGACGTGGTCAGGTCGGCGGCGAGGAGCTCAGCGTGGACCGCGACACCGGCGTGGCGGGCGATGTCCGACAGCAGCCGCCGGTCGCGATCGTCGAATCGGTCCTCACCCGACCGCGGCGCCGCGACCAGGTAACCCTCGATCGTGGCCTCGTGGACAAGTGGCCAGCGATGCACCGACGCCTGCTCGGCACCCGTTGCGGCGATCACCGTGTGGCCCGGGGCACGCTCGATCGCGACGTAGGGAAGCCGGAGCGACGACGAGAGCGTGCCGACGAGCGCGGGAAGGACCTGGCCCGGCTCGACGACCTCGGACAACCGCTGATCGAGCGCGCTGATCGTCCGGTACGGATCACTTCGGTCGCCGTATGCGAGGCGATCGACCAATCGCTGCGCGAGCGACCGGAGCGGAACAAATGCAACGGCGACGACGGCCGCCGCGACCGACGCACCGAGTGCGTCCGACATCAGGCCGGTCCCGAGCCGGACGACCACGAGGTACACGCCGATCAGGAAGCCGGTCGCGATCGCGTACGACGCCGAGCGGTGGACGATGGTGTCGATCGCCCACAGTCGGTAGCGCAGTACCGGGATCGCGAGCGTGGTGACGAAGAGGAGGCTGGCGAAGATGTCGACCACCTGCAGCCAGGGAACCTCGGCGACTGCGAAGGGGAACAACGCGAGACTGACCAGGACTCCGACCGTCATCCACTTGAGCTGCTGGCGTTCGATGCCGTGGGAGCGCCGGTACCGGGCGACGACGCCGAGACCCGCGAGGAGGCCGGCGAGGACGACGAGTGGCGCGATCAACAGTGTCGCGTCGGCGATGCGACCGACGGTCGTCCCGCCGGTGAGCGGGTTGGACACGTCCGCGGCCGGGTCGGCGAGCAGGTCGGTGTACTCCGAGCGGAGGCTTCCACCCACGACGACGATCGCCGTGCCGACGACGATCAGGACCTCGAGGACTCGTCCACGGCGCGACGACGGCGATCCGGTCGGGAAACGCACGTACACGATTCCTTGCACAGCGACCGGGATGAAGCCCAGCGTGGATGCAGCGAGACCCAACCAGGTGATCGTCGAGTCGCCCCCCTCTCGCAGGACGGCGAGCGAAGGCAGCACCGTCCCGGCGACGATCACCTGCGTGGCTGCCGTTCCGGCGAGGAGCCAGCCGAACGGCAGGTCAGGTCGGCGGTCGATCAGTACGGCGCCGGCAGTGCCGTAGCTGACGATCGTCACGAGGAGCGTCGGCCATCCGGGACCGTCCGTGTGGATGCCCGGTCCGACGACGGCGACGTACCACACGATGATCCCGACGCCCACCGCGACGACGCCCAGTGACGCGACGGCCCACCGCCCCGACGTGCCAGCTCGTTGATCTCGGCCGTCCACGCCACACAGCATTGCCGTCCGCGATCGTCCAGGCAATGGACGCTGTTCCCGCGGCATCGGGAGATCCTCCCCGCACTCGGGAGCGTGCTCCCTTCCGCCCACGCCGGCGCCGCCGCAGAGTGGCACGGGCGGACCGTCGACCGGCGGCCGTTCGCCGTTCCAGGAGGAAAGTCCATGACCCAGCACACCGTGCATCCGACACCCGCACGAGTCGGCGAGGACCGACCACCCTCCGATGTCCGTCGCGTGTGGCGCATCCTGTTCGCGCTCGTCGCTCCCGTGCCATGGCTCGCGCTGGCGATCTCGAACGGGATCACGCCCGACGATCTCGGAGGGACCACCGAGGAGACCTTCCGTGCAATCGCCTCGGACCCGAGTGCCGCTCGGGCCGTTCAATGGCTCGGGCTCGTGTTCTCGCTGCTGCTCGTCCCGTCTGCCGTCGCGATGATCGTCGCGCACCGCCGCGTGATGCCGCGCCTCACCCTGCTCGTCGGCGGCTTCGTCGCCTACGCCTGCTGCTCCGCGCTCGTGAACCCGAACCTCAACCTGATCGCGCTCATCACCGCCGACCACGGGTTCGACAGCGGCACCACGACCGACCTGGCGACGCGCCTGGAGGAGTACCCGACCACGATCGTCGCGATCCTCCCGTTCTTCCTGACGATCACTCTCGGTCGCATCGCTCTCGGAGCGTTGCTGTGGAAGGCCCGAACGGCGCCGCGACCACTCGCGACCGCGATGTTGCTCGCATCGCCCGTCGAGTTCGTGCTCGCCGGCGGACCGTTCGGGTCGAATCTCGGTCCGACGCTGTCCTACGTACTGACGTCAATCGGCTTCGCTGCCGCGTCCGTCGCGCTGTGGCGCATGACCGACGACGAGTTCGACCTCCCACCGACCGGCGTCGGCACGATGCACCCCTCATGACCGCCGGGACCGACAGGGTCGGGACGATCTCCCGGAAGCCGGGGAACGTACACCCTGGCCAGGGGAACCACCGATCGGTTGCGTGGCAACCATGAACCGTCACCAGATCACCATCCTCGCCGCCGTCGTCCCGCTCGCCGGCCTCGCAGCGTGCGGGAGCGACGACCACCTCACCACGGAGGAGTTCCAGGCCCGGGCCGACGCCATCTGCGCCGACGCCAGCTCGACGATCGGGGAGACCCTCGGTCCCGTCTTCGGTGGCGACCCGTCACCGGAACAACTGCAGGAGGCGCTCGACACGATCGTCGCCACCTCGCGGACGACGCGCGACGACATCGCCGCTCTCGACGCCCCGTCGGACCTCAGCGACGACGTCGACGCGCTGTTGGCCGCGTTCGACGCCGGGACCGACGAAGCCGAATCGCTGGGCCTCGCCTTCTTCGACACCGACGACGACCCGTGGGCCGCCGCAGGCGAGCAGGCTGGGGCGCTCGGCCTCGACGCCTGCGCCGGAGGCTGACCGAAAGTCGGTCGTCCGTGGTGATGCTCGATGTCTAGCGTCGATGGTATGGACACGGCGTGGCTGGACACGTTCCTTGCCTTGCCCGGTGAGGACGGCGAGGTGTTCTGCGGTGTGATCGATGTGCGCCGCGACGGCGAGGTGCTCTTCCAATCCGCGTGCGGCCTGGCGTCACCGCGCTGGGGTGTGCCGAACACGCTCGATCTGCGTTTCGACGTTGCCTCGATCAGCAAGCTGTTCACCTCGGTCGCCGTGCTGCAACTGGTTGCTGCTGGGCGCCTGGACCTGGATGCGTCGATCCACGAGTACGTCGCCCTCACCGACACTGCCATCGATCGATCGGTCACACTGCGCCATCTGCTCACGCACACCAGCGGGATCGCCGACATCGCCGAGGAGGACGAGGGCGAGAACTACGCGGAGGTCTTTCGAGTGGTGCCGTGTCACACGATCATGACGCCGACAGATTTCCTGCCGCTGTTCGCGAGCAAGTCGCCACACTTCGCGCCGGGCAGCGGGTCGCGCTACTGCAATGCCGGCTACATCGTTGCGGGGATGGCCGTCGAAACCGCTTCGGGCCACAGCTTCAGGGAGTATGTGGAGCTCGAGGTGCTCGCACGCGCCGGCATGACCCGATCTGGCTACTTCGACAAGCGCTTCGCAATTCCCGATCTCGCCGAGGGTTTCGACCCGACTGACGATGGACGCCTCGAACAGAATCTCTACGCCTATCCACCCCAGGGTGCACCCGACGGCGGAGCATTCTGCACCGCCGGCGACCTTCACGCCTTCTTCGCGGCGCTGCGCGAGCGGCGGTTGCTGCCCGCGAACCTCACCGACGACTTCCTCACTCCCCAGGTCGCCGCCACCGACGGCGGGCGCGTCAGCCGGGGTTTCGGGCTCGAGTTCAACGACTTGGGCTACTACAAGGACGGCGAGAGCGAGGGCGCAAGCGGCATCTTCTCTCACCTGTCGGTGTGGAACGCTGACATCGTGATCCTGAGCAACACGATGGACGGGACCTGGCCGCTCCTCGGCGAGTTCGTCCGACGCGCCCGCGACGCTCGCGGCGACGACATTCGCTCTCGATGAGCACGCCGGGTCGGAGATCGCAGCCCGAAACCGCTGCCGTGGATTACTCATCCGATGCTCTTCCCGACACCGACGGGTTGGTTGCACTCTTCGCCTCCGTCGGCTGGACCGTCGACACCGCGGACCCCGACGGTCTGGCTCGCGGGGTGGCGAACTCGACGTTCGTCATGACAGCACGCAACGAGGCGGGACGACTCGTCGGCCTCGCCCGCGTGCTCAGCGACGATCTGTCCATCGTGTACGTCGAGGACGTGCTCGTCGACCCGGCACATCGACGAAACGGAAACGGTCGCGTCAGCGCAGTTTGGACAGCCGCGCGACGAGTACCTCCATCACGACCTCGGAGTCGAGCGCCTTCGCTCCTCGCAGATCGAGGTCGGCTTGCGCCACCAGTTCGACGGCGCGCTTCGTCGACGCTCCGCCCAGGCGATTGAAGTTCTGCAGCGCCTTCTTCGCCGGGAACCCCTTCAACCCCGTCGCCGCCGACGCGTCCTGCTCGGTGCGGGCACCCGCACCGTCGAGTCGCGCCAGCGCCGCATAGTGGTTGTGCAACGTCGACATGATCTGCAGCGGGTGGCGCTTGCCGCCGTGGATCATCCGGCCCATCAACGTCAACGCCTTGGTCGTGTCGCCTGCCGAGATCGCGTCGGTGAAGTCCCATGGCGGAACGCCGCCCGCTTCACCGAGGAACGGCTCGACGTCGGACTCACTCAGCCGTGATCCTTCCCCGAACACTCCGCGCAAGGTGCTGAGGACGCCGTCGAGTCGGGCCGGTTCCTCACCCAGCCATTCGGTCAAGCGCTGCGTTGCCCGCCCGTCGAGCGACAGGCCGGCGTGATCGATCTGCTCCCGGACCCAGCCGGCGCGGTCCCCCGCCTTCTTCGGTGGTGCGGTCGCGATGATCGTGCCCGACGCCTTGACTGCGTCGGTGATCTTCTTCGACAAGCGCCCCTCGCCGCCCTGGGTCAGGACCAGGTCGGACGAGTCGAGCGGGTTGTCGAGATAGCCGAGCAGCGCCGGCAGATCCTCGGCGTTGAAGCGGTTGATCCCGCGCGCGACGACCACACGCTTGTCGGTCAGGAACGGCATCGTCTGCGCCGCATCGACCACGACGCGCATCTCGTATTCCTCGTCGTCGAACTCGTCGACCATCAGTGAGCGATCACCGTCACCCACCAGGTCGTGCACGAGGTCGGCTGCTGCGGTCCGCACGAGGGACTCGTCGTCACCGGTCAGGAGAAAGATCGCCATGGCTGTCGGCAGTATTGCGGGAAATCACCAGCAGCACGACCACGGCGAGCGCAACGGCCACCCAGCCGATCCACTGCACCGGCGGATCGGGTTCGAAGCGGGCACCGAGCGCGGCCACGGTGTCGACCCAGCGGGTGCCCAGCCGTGCCGGGAACATCAATGGCTCGCCGAGCGGCGGGATCCACCCCGCGACGAGACCTGCAGGCATGCCGTAGAGCATGACCATTCCGGCAACCGGCACCGCCAGCAGGTTCGCCGGAATGCTCACCAACGGCAGCCGCCCGAAGACGAGCACACTCGGGATGACCACCCCGATCTGCGCCCCGAGTGTCACACCGATCGGCAGGGCGAACAGCCGAAGCGCAGCGATCCGCCCCAGACGCGCCGCGATCCATGGCCCGATCCCGCTCACACCCAACGTCGCTCCGACCGACAGCCAGAACCCGACCGACCACACCAACAGCGGGTCGATCAGCACCAGCGCGGTCACCGCGACCGCGAGGATCCGCACGGGCGATCGATCTCGACCCAGCACGAATGCGGTCGCCGACAGCGCCGCCATCGCTCCGGCCCGCACGATCGACGGCTCGTACCGTGTGAGCGCCACGAACCACGCGATCAGACCCACCGTGACCGCCCACCTCGCCCACGGCCGCAGGCGTCGGAGCCCGGGCCCTGCCGCCGCCAGGACGAAGGCGACGTTCTGGCCCGATACCGCAGTCAGGTGCGACAATCCGCTCGCGCGGAAGCGGTCGATCATCTCACGCGGTTGGTCGCGGTCGTCTCCGATGACGAGGCCCCGGAACAGCGCACCGTCGTCGGCCGGCAGACGCTCCGAGGCACGTTCGATCGACGAACGCACACGGTTGGACGCCCGCGCCACCGGGCCACCGGCATCGACGTCGCTGGCCCAGTCGACGTCGAACTCACCCACGACGTGTTGCCACGCCACCCGCCCGGCCCGCTCCGGATCGAGCCGTGATCGCTCGCCACTGACCGCCACCCACTCGCCACCGCGCCACTCGCGAACGCGTTGCTGCTGGGCGCGGCCACGCGACCAGAACTCGAACCGTTCACGGTCCACCTCGAGGATCACCCGGGTCGCACCGGGGTACGACTGTGGATCGTCGACCACCCGGGCCCAGCCGCGATACGGCCCGATCTCGTCCGGGGTCAACGACGACCAACTCTGATCGCTCCGGATCGACCCGGCAACCACGAGGGCCGCGAGCAGCACGAGGAAGAGGAATGAGCGGCGAGCGAGCACCACGGCGATGCCGACACCGCCCCCGAACAGCAGCGCGATGGCCGGATCTCTCACCCAGACGGCGATGATCGCGACGCCGGCGGCGACCATCCACTCGGTCGTGCGAACGACCGGAACCGGTCCGACGAAGTCGGCATGGCCGTCAACTGCGTCTCGGTCGGCGTATCGTGGTGTCCGCGTGTCGGTTTCACCTGCCCCCACTCGAGTTCCGTCGAGAGAGACGAGAACCGAGTACACCGTCATCGAGGGACCGCGCTGGTATCAGCAGCGGATCCGCTCGCGCGGTCCCGCTGTGGCGCTCGTGGTCCCCGGCGCCCTCGGAGTGATCGCCTTTCTCTCGCTGCAACTGTCGGACACATCGTGGAGCGGCATCGTCGGGTTGATCGGTGGCTACTTCGCCGCTCCCGCACTGGTGGTCGTCGGCGCCCCGTTCGCCGACCGCGGGCTGTATCCGATCGCCATCCTGATCTCGGCCGCGCTGTGGTTGATCGTCGGCTTCGTGGCTTCTCGCCGGGCGACGCGCAATCCGATGGCGACCTGGACCGACTTCTGGCGTCACTATCTCGCGATGCTCGTCGGCATCTGGTGCGGTATCGCGGTCGCCCTGATCGTGGCAACGGTCCAGATCGGCAGCGGCGTCGTCGACTGGACGTAGCGGCGGCCGCGCGCTGCGTCAGCGTCACGTCGAGACCAACCCCGCGAGCGCGGCGAGCTTCGCCGGCCCGATGCCGGGGACCCGTTCGAGATCGTCGACCGACACGAACGGGCCGTTCAGATCCCGCTCGGTGACGATCGCCGCCGCCGTGGCCGGACCGACCCCCGGCAGACGGTCGAGTTCGGCGACGTCGGCTCGGTTGACGTCGACCGGCCCGATCGGCGACGAGTCGAGCGCCGTCCCGGCCGGTGCGACGGTCACGGGCACCTCCTCGCCGACCTCGGGAACGTAGATCCGGTCGCCATCCGAGAGCACCGATGCCAGGTTGAGTTGCCCGGGATCAGCTTCGGATGTCGGCCCTCCCGCACGCCGGATCGCGTCGTCGACCCGACTCCCCGACTCGAGTTCGTACACGCCCGGCACTGCGACCGCGCCGGCCACGTGGACCGCGAACGGTCCGGGTGGGAGCGAGGTGGACGGGTCGACGACCGGGGCGTTCGGGAGCGATGACGCCGAACCGGGCGCCACGCTCGTCGACACCGCCATCGGGAGCGACGCCTCGGTCGGTGGTGGCGGCGTACGTACCAGGAACCATGCTCCGGCACACACGACCACCACTGCGATCGCCGACGTGACGAGGCGGATGATCCCGAACCACTCGACCCACTCGCGCAACCGGTCGCTCCGCGCCGAAGTGGCTTCT
>NZ_BAOL01000131.1 GCF_000350145.1 Ilumatobacter nonamiensis YM16-303
GCGTTTCGGAGCCTGCTTCTGCGCCGCCTTGCCGGTCGGCCTCCCCGTCGAACGCGCCGACCCTGAGCCGCGAACCGGTTCCCGTTTCGACGCTGCGCGCTTGCGCTTCGGCTGTTCTCTCGACGGACGCGCGCGGGGCGCCGGTGGTCGCTCGCGAACCAACGGCTCGTGGCGTCGGTTCACGGTTGTCCCTCCGAAACGGCTTTCACGTCACGGAACTGTTCGAGCGGCCCGGTGTCGACGATCACGCGGGTGGTGTCGCCGTCGGTCACGCCGGCGGCAGCGAGTTGGCGAGCGAGCGCCATCGGGTCGATCTCGATGAACCGGACCGAGTCGGAAGGCACCATGCCGAGCGCGGTCGCCTCATCCGAGATCCGCTGCGGCGAGCGCAGTACGGCCCGGTCGCGACGCAGTTCGTCGAAACGCACCCGTTCGTCATCGACCAGGCGTTCGAGTTCGTCGACCTTCAACTGTCGTTGCGCGAGCTGGGTGTGGAACACCGCCGCGCCCAGCATGGCCGCCAGCACGATGAACACCACGATGCCGCCGACGATCGCGATCCATCGCGGCCGGCCGCCGACCGCGACGACACTCAGCTTCGGCCGCTGATCACTCTCGGGTGCGCTCTGCTTCGCCTCGGAGTCGCGGACGATGGCGATGGCCATCAGCTCTCCGCCTTCGGAATCGGCTCGGTCTTCTCGACGACGCGCAGCAGCGCGCTCGACGACCGGCGGTTGCGTTCCTGTTCCGCGGCCGATGCCCGCTTCGCGACGCCGCGCACGATGCGAACCGTCTGGATCGCGCCGCACACGCACGGGAGGTCGTGAGGACAATCGCACGCACCCGCCGCGATCGCGAACCGCTGCTTGGCGATGCGGTCCTCACCGGAGTGATACGAGAGCACTGCGATGCGGCCGCCGGGAACGGTTGCGGCGACGGCGCTGTCGAGCGCATCGGGCAGCACCTCGAGTTCGGCGTTGACTTCGATCCGAATCGCCTGGAACGTGCGCTTGGCGGGGTGGCCTCCCGTTCGGCGTGCCGCCGCGGGAATCGCACCGGTCACGATCTCGGCGAGGTCCACGGTGCTCTCGACCGGCCGGGCCGCCACGATCGCATCGGCGATCCGGCCGGCGAAGCGTTCGTCGCCGTGGGTCTTGATCACCCGGGCGAGATCGTTGCGCGCGTATCCGTTGACGACGTCGCTCCCCGACCACTGCTGGTCGTCGTCCATCCGCATGTCGATGGGGCCGTCCTGGCGGTACGAGAACCCGCGCTCGGCACGGTCGAGCTGCGGCGACGACACGCCGAGGTCGAAGAGTGCACCGCTGATCTCGGTCACGCCGTGCTCGGCGAGCGCTTCGTCGATCTGGTCGAAACGCCGACGGCTGACGCGCACGCGGTCGGCGAACTCGGTCAACCGCTCGAGTGCCGCCTCGATCGCGTCGGCGTCCTGGTCGATGCCGAGGATGTCGATGTCCGCGCGCCGGCTGAGCAGTGCGTAGCTGTGTCCCCCGCCGCCGAGCGTCGCGTCCACCACGGTGCCCGCAGGGACGGAGTCGAAGATGTCGGAGATCTCGTCGACCATCACCGGGTCGTGTTCGAAGTCGCTCACTGTGCCATCTCCTGGAGTCCGACCGCCTCTTGCTGTTCGAACCGGCTGGGCTCCCAGATCTCGATGCGATCGAGCGCGCCGAGCAGGGTCACCGGTGCCTGCAGTTCCACGTCGGCGTGAGCCCGCAGCCGGGGGTCGACGAGGATCCGGCCCTGTTTGTCGATGCCGGCCATCACGACCGACGAGGCGAAGACACGCTGCTTGGCGCGGGAGACCTCGCCGGCCTTGACCTTCTCGATCATCTCCTCGGCCTCGGACTGGAACACGTCGACGCTCATGATCCGGACGCATCCGTCGTCGCCGTAGGTGAGGTAGCACTGTTCGCCGATGGTGCTGCGGAACGACGGCGGCAGCGCCACCCGTCCTCGCTCGTCGAGCTGTCGCTCGTACACACCGACAAACACGTGTTGCTCGCTTCCTGCCACTCGATGTCCCGCGGTCCTGCCTGTCGGGGATCGACGGGACAGCTCCCCCAACGCCCGCCATCCTGCCCCCATTTCTCCCCATCGTCAACCACCACTCCCCACTTCCTCCCATTCTCATCACGTCGAACCACCCGTTCTCCCTCGCCTGCGCGTCCCACCCGTCCCTCCCGCCGTCCCTCCCGCCGACGCTCCCGCCCCGTGAAATTTCGTGCGATCGCGTCGCCAGCGGTCCACATCTCGCGAGATTCTCCGAGGGCCCCTCCGGTCCCGGGGAAATCTCGTGGGATCCGGTCGCCAAGCGTCTCGATCCCACGAAATTTCCCGGGCGCGAACGGTGGGACGCGACCGGGGGTGAACGGCGGGGAGGGTCAGATGGGCCGATCGAGCGCGCGAACCAGGAGGTCCGGGACAGCGTTCGCGACCGTGGTGGGGACCGTCGCCGGGGACCCCAGCGTCGACGGATCGACGTCCGGGCGCAGCAGGAGTGGGAGCAGCGCCGAGTCGTAGTCGCTGTACCAACACGCCTGCAGTCGGGCCGCTGCTCGGGTCCGCCGCTGGCTGATGCCGACGAGCTTGGCTCCGTCGATCGTGAGTTCTCCGGCGCCGAGCCCGTCGAAACACACCAGCCGTGACCATTCGGTGGTCTCCATCGCCCCGCGGTGGACCACGGCACGGTCGACCCCGACCGCCGCGAACGCCTCCGCGATCCGTTCACCGAGCCAGACCATCGGCCGGTGGACGTCGTCGGACCAACCGGGCGATCCGGCCGGCAGGATCACGTCGACCCAGACGACCTCGTCCGGCACGAGCAGCACCGCTCCCCCACCGCTTCGCCGACGGACCACCTCGATCCCGCGAACTCGGCACTGCTCGACATCGACGACGTCGTCGCGCTGAGTCGAGCCGAGGACGAGCGCGGGTGCCGTGATCTCGTGAAACCACAGTTCGGGCCGAGCCGGTTCCGGAATCGGGAGCGCGTGGAATTCGGCGGCCGATGAACGACGGCGGACGAGCTGGAACGCCGTCACGAGGCGATCGGCAGGTACCGACGCCACACGTCGGGAACGCCGCTCACCGACACCACCACCCACGCCGACGCCCGGGGCGCGCGGCACGGCTTCGCCAGGCGCATCCCGGCTTCGTCGGGCGTGCGATCGCGCTTGTCGAGGTTGCACGGACGACAGGCGGCAGCGACGTTCTCCCACGTGTGCAGTCCGCCGCGAGACTTCGGCAGCACGTGGTCGATCGAATCGGCGTGTCCTCCGCAGTACTGACACCGGTGATCGTCACGGGCGAAGATCGCTCGACGAGACAGTGCCGCACGCCGCACGTACGGCACCTTGACCATGTAGCGGAGCCGGATCACCGACGGGCTCGGGAAGGTGAGCCGCTCGGATCGGAAGACGGCACCGTCAGCCTCCACGACGTCGGCTTTGTCGGACAGGACGAGGCAGGTCGCACGCCGCGACGACACGATGCTGAGCGGCTCGAAGCTGGCGTTGAGAACAAGCGCGCTGTGCATGTCGGGCGACTTTACTGAGCCGTCAGATCCGGGATTCCCACGATTTGCACCATCGGAGATAGTTCACCACATCCGCGGGCTCCCACGCATGACGGGCGTCGCCGTACTGCGTGACGAGACGAAACTCGAGATAGCTCCCGGACGGAACGGGCAGGAATGGTCGTCGCTTCCACCATCCCGGCGCAGTGGTACGCCGCATCTGACGTACGGCGGTTCGCCACAGCGACGGCCGGGCGATCACCGCCGCAGCCGACCGGATCACGCCGGCTTGGGTTCCTTCGGCAGGCCGAGAATCATCTCACCGACGATGTTGCGCTGGATCTGACTCGAGCCGGCGTAGATCGTTCCCGCGCGCGCGTTGAGGAAGGTGTTCACCCACGAGGCCGAGGTGTTCGCTGCACCCGGATCGTCGGTCGAGAAGGCCGACGGAGGCTTGCGACCTTCGTAGAAGAGCGCGTCGGCACCCATGATGTCGAGCGCGAGTTCGGTGACGACCTTGTGGTACTCGCTCCAGAACAGCTTGCCGATCGCCGCGTCGGGACCGGGGTGATGACCGTTCAAGAACTGCGTGAGGACGCGCATGCCGTTGTACCGCATGATCCGCACCTGACCGTGACACCACGCGAGCCGTTGACGGATCACGGGGTCGTCGGCGAGGCCACGTTCCTGCGCCATCGTCGTGAGTCGCTCGATCTCGGACTTGAAGCGGATCGGAGCGGTGGCAGCGGCCTCGCCGCGCTCGAAGCCGAGCAGCGACATCGCGACCGCCCAACCGTTGTTCAGTCCGCCGACGATGTTCTCCTTCGGGACCCGGGCATCGGTGTAGAACACCTCGTTGAACTCGCTGTCGCCCGAGATCATCTTGATCGGACGTACCTCGATGCCGGGCTGATCCATCGGCACGAGCATGAACGAGATGCCCTTGTGCTTGGGTCCGTCCGGGTCGGTGCGGGCGAGGGTGAAGATGTGGTCGGCGAGATGTCCGGCCGAGGTCCAGATCTTCTGACCGTTCAGGATCCACTCGTCGCCGTCGAGGACCGCACGCAATCCGACGTTGCCGAGGTCGGAACCCGCGTCGGGCTCGGAGTACCCCTGACACCACGTGTCGTCGCCCTTCAACAGACGCGGGAGGTAGTGCGCCTTCTGCTCGTCGGTGCCCCACATCAGGAGGGTGTTCCCCAGCATCTGAATGCTGAACGCGTCGTTCGGTCCACCGCTCGGAACGCCCGCCCGGGTGAACTCCTCGGCGAGGATCACCTGCTCGGTCGCGCTGAGGCCGCCACCGCCGTACTCGGTCGGCCAGCCGGGCGCGAGGTACCGCGCCTCGTAGAGCGTGTTCCGCCATTCGGCGACGAACTGTTCGAGCTCATCACCTTCGATCGCACCGGTGCCCTGCCAATCGGTGGGGAGCTTCTCGGCGAGGAACGCCTGGACCTTTTCGCGGTAGGCCTCGGCCTCGGCGGTGTACGTCGGTTGCATGGGGCGAACGCTACCAAAGCGTTGTTACCGCGCAGTAGGCGAGCCGGTCACCTCCGGACCGGCTGGCGCCGAGGTGCCGAGGACGAGCGAGGCGGCGCGCACGAGCGAGCTGATGTACTCGACCGGTTCGACGATGGAGAGGTCGGCGAGGTTCGAGAGCCGGGAGCGCGTCTGGAGCTCGCGTCGGGTGACGTGGAGCAACGTGTCACCGAAGGCATCGATCACGCCCCCGGTCACGAAGATCGTGTCGACGTCGACCATCGCACACAACGATGCGATCGCCCGACCGAGCATGATTCCCGAGCGTTCGATGGTCGACGGGTTCGCGCGGCGGAGCGGCCGATTCAGTTCCGCCTGGAGAGCGATCGACGAGAGGTACGGCTCGAGGCAGCCCCGTGCCCCACACCAGCACGACAATCCCGTCGGATCGACGGTGATGTGAGCGAGCGATCCGGCGTTGCCGTGAGCGCCCGACATCCGACGGCCGTCGACGATGCACGCCGAGTCGACGGTGGCATCGGCGATCAGGAACGCGTAGCTCGCGGTGTCACGCGCCTCACCGACGAGACGCTCGGCCTCGGCCGCCGCGGCACCCGCCGACGCGAGGAGGACCGGACGTTCGGTGAGTTCTTCGAGGTGGTCGCGCAGCGGGAAGCTCGTCCACGTCGGGACGTAGGGCGGCGTCACCGTTCCGGCCTGCTCGTCGACCGGTCCGACACAGCTCACCGCGACCTGTGCGAACGGCACGACCGAATCGCGCCCTGCCGCATCGACCCTGCGTACGAGGCCGTCGAGAGCCCGCCACACGTCTCGGGACGGCATCGTGACCCGGTCCCGAACGAGCACGGTCCCATCGGGAGCGACGAGGGCGGCGGCGAGCCGTGACGGTTCGACGGCGACCGCGAGGACGGGAGGGGACGACACATCCGCAGCGTAGATGATGGTGGTGCGAACCGGATCGACCGCCTCTGGCCTCTACCCTGCTCGTGGTGACGACGGACATCAGCGACGGGGGGACACCGAGGACGGGCACGGAGGACCGCGCTCAACAGGCTGCGCCCGGTCGCACCTTCGCGCAGCTGTTCAGCGCGGTCACTGCCAACATCGGTCAGGCGATCCGCGGCAAGCCGGAGGCGATCGAACTCGCGGTCATCTGCCTCCTCGCCGAGGGACACCTCCTGGTCGAGGACGTTCCCGGTGTGGGAAAGACCAGTCTGGCCAAGGCACTCTCGAGGTCGGTCGACTGTTCCTGGCGACGCGTCCAGTTCACTCCCGACCTGCTCCCGACCGACCTGATCGGCGTGAGCATCTACTCGCGGACGTCCGAGACCTTCCGATTCGAACCGGGTCCCCTGTTCGCGAACGTCGTCCTCGCCGACGAGATCAACCGCGCCTCGCCGAAGACGCAGTCGGCACTGCTCGAGGCAATGGAGGAACGCCAGGTCAGCTCCGACGGTGTCAGCCGGCCACTCCCGCCGCCCTTCATGGTGATCGCCACGCAGAACCCGATCGAGCAGGAGGGCACGTACCGGCTGCCCGAGAGCCAACTCGACCGGTTCCTGCTGAGGATCTCCATCGGCTA
>NZ_BAOL01000130.1 GCF_000350145.1 Ilumatobacter nonamiensis YM16-303
TCGTGACTATGGGTTCCGTCGGGGGTGGACGAGCGTCACAGGTGTGGATCTCGACGGCGACCGCCGCGATGAGATCTTCTACTACCAGTGACGCGCGACGGCCACCGCCTGTCCGGTGCGATCCGCCCAACGGCAGGTACGATCCGCCACGATGAGCAAGCTGTGGACCCCTCTGTGTCTCCGGTGCCCGAGTCGATGACCGCACCGGACCTCGAGCAACGCGCCGACCACATCGTCGAACAGATCGATCGTTTCGTCGCCGACGGCAAGCGTGTGGTGCTGTCGTCGTCGTTCCAGACGCAGAGCCTGCCGTTGCTCCACCTCGTGTCCCGATCGCGCGGAGTCACCGTCTATTTCCTCGACACCGGGTATCACTTCCCCGAAACGCTCGAGTTCCGAGACCAGGTCACGGAACAGCTCGGCCTGGACGTCGTGTCGCTCCATTCCGCAACGACCAAGGCGGCCCAGGTGGGGCCGCACGGGCACCTGTTGTTCGCCGAGGATCCCGATTACTGCTGCTACCTGAACAAGACCGCGCCGATGGAGACGGTGGCTGCGGCGAGTGACATCTGGATCAGTGGTGTCCGACGGGACCAGAGCGAAACCCGTCGGCAGCTGGATGAGTTCGTCGTCCGGAGCGACGGAACGACCCGCTATCACCCGATGCTCGACTGGACCGAACCGATGATCGCGGACTACCAGGAGCGACACGATCTCCCCCGTCACCCGCTCGACGACCGAGGATACGTGTCCATCGGGTGTGCGCCGTGCACACGCAACATCCCCGGGAGCGATCGCGGTGGCCGTTGGTTCGGGATGGAGAAGACCGAGTGCGGCCTGCACGTCGATCTCGTGCGCTGACATGAAGGTCTTGGTCACCGGCGCCGCCGGATACGTCGGCGCGAGCGTCGTTCCCGAACTCCTGAGCCGGCCGTGGGTCGACGAAGTCGTGCTCTACGACAACCTCGCGCGCCGGGAGTACTCGATTTTCAGCGCAGGTATCGCCGATGGTCGAGCGGAGTTCGTTCTCGGCGACATTCTCGACGGTCGACGCCTGTCGCGAGCGCTCGAGGGCGTCGACGCCGTCATTCACATGGCCGCTGCCGTGCACGCTCCGCGCGCCGACTCGGATGCACACTTCTTCGACCAGGTGAACAACTGGGGTTCCGGACAGGTCGCCCAGGCAGTCGAGACGTCCGACAGCGTGACCCGACTGATCTATCTGTCGTCGGTCGCAGTCTACGGAGGCGGTGGAAGCGTCCATTCCACCGACGCCACGCCGCGCCCGAACACGTTCTACGGAGTCACGAAGCTCCGCGGCGAAGGTCACTTCACGCGGCTGCGCACGAAGTCGAGAACCGTGCACATCGTCCGAGCCGGCAACGTGTTCGGCTTCAATCGCGCCGCACGGTTCGACGGGATGATCAACAAGCTGGCACTCGACGCGAAGATCAACCGTCGGATCCGGATCGAGGGTTCCGGGGAACAGACGCGGTCGGTCATCGAGGTCGACCGTCTCGCCACCGCTCTCGTGTCGCTCCTCGGTGAGGAGCGGGAATCGGAGTTGTTCAACTTCGTCGACGATGTCGTCTCGGTGGTGGAGGTCGCGGAGCTGTTGCGCGAAGCATGCCCGGGGATGGAGACCCTGTTCGTCGATCAGGACATGGCGATGCCGAGCCTCACCGCCCGACGTTCCGCAGCCATGCGTGAGCTTGTCGGTGCAGGAGCGGATCCGGTGAAGACCAGTATCGACCGCCTCCTCGACGCACTCCATCTCTGACGGAGGCGTCGGCCGTGACCACGGAACTGCCCCGCCCGACCTCGCCTCGAAACCCGCACGACGTCCGTGAGATGAGAGGATCCGCGGTGCTGGCAGCGTCGGCGGAGCGGCGGGGCCTGGAGGTGCGCCGGCTCGGCCCGATCACCATCGAGGTCGTCACGGATCGATCCGTCCTCGCGTTCGACGGACTCTCCGGACCGGCCGACAGCGTGGCGACGCTCCACGTCTGCAACCGATCCGATCAACTGCGATCGCTCCTTGCGGACGCCGGACTCCCGGTTCCGCACTACTCGGCGTTTCGGGTCGACGAGGTGGAGCGTGCCCGCTCATTCGCGACCGATCTCGGCCCGACGTGTGTCCTGCGTCCCCGGCTGTCGTCGTCGCCTGCGCGTCGAGTGGTGCTCGACGACGACATCGACCGGGCGTGGCGAGTCGTGGAGGCGAAGTACGTTCCGACGCCGCCTCGTCCGGTGAACCCGGTGGCGATCGTCGAGTCGTCACCGTTCCCGCAGATGGTCGCCGTGACGGTGGTGGACGGCAGCGTCGCCGCCGCCGCTCATGGGATTCCGGCGACGGTCGTCGGTGACGGAGCCGCCACCGTGCGCGATCTCATTCGTCGAGCGAACCGTCGGCGCAAGCGGATCGGCCTACCACCCATCCCGCTCCGGAGAAGCCGGTTGGCGGGGATGCGCCGAGCCGCGCTCGAGCTGGACTCGATTCCGTCCGACGGTGAGACGCTCGTGCTCCGAGGAGTCACCGAAGGCGCAGCCGGGCTGACCTGGACCGATATCGCGGGCCGATTGCACGGTGGCCTCGAGTTCCTCGCGCGCCGGGCCGTCGACGTCGTGCCGGGTCTCGGTCAGGGAATCGTGTACGTGTCCGTCGATGACCTGAGCCTCGAACCTCGAGCGCAGCGAGTCGCGATCCACGACATCGACTTCAGCGTGTCGCCACTGCCCGCTCCCGAACCACCGGACGAACACAGCGTCGTCGCCGACGCCGTTCTCGGCCGCGCCCTGCGCCACGCGGCTGGATCGGGCGCGTCCGTCCGCTCGGCAACCGGCATCCGGCGCCTGCAGACAGCACTTCGCCGGCGGTCCAACGCCGACCGCGGCTACGTTCTCGCCGAGGCTGAACGAATCGTTCAGAGTCGGGAGGTGGCGGACCTCGCGGGGGAGGGCGCGAATCTCAAGTCTGCGTTGCTCGAATGGGGCCTGCGTCGGCGTGCGATGCCGGTCGGTCGGATCGATCACCGGGTGGTCGCCACGGAACACGCCGGCCGACGGATTCTGTTCGACGAGATGAACGGGCCGAACACGGCCATCGTCGGTCGGCGCATCTGCGATCGCAAGGAGCAGGCGATCGAGGTTCTCCGGCGCGCCGGCCTCCCGGTCGCCCGCTCGCAGGCATTCGAACCGGACCAGCTCGAGCTCGGGCAGCGATTCGCCGAAACGCTCGGCGGGCGTGTCGTCGTGAAGCCCACCTCGCTGTCGCACGGTCGAGGCATCACCCTCGGGATCGGGACCCCCGAACAGTTCACGCGGGCGTGGCAGGGCGCGGTGGAGGCAGCACGTGCTCTCGGTCGATCGCAGCGGCTGCTCGTCGAAGAGCACGTGGACGGGCTCGACGTGCGCGTCTTCGTCGTCGGGTCGAGGGCGATCTCGGCCACGTCCCGCCGACCTGCCAACGTGGTGGGCGACGGCCGAGCGACGATTCGCGAGTTGATCGACTACAAGAACGAGATCCGTCGACGCGACCCGTATCTGGGTCTGTCCCCGATTCCGAGCGCCCTCGAGTATCTGGAGGCGTTGGTCGCCACCGGTGGCTCGCTCGACGATGTTCCGGAAGACGGTGCGCGGGTCTCACTCCGCTCGGTGTCCAACGTGTCGGCCGGCGGTGAGAGCTTCGACGTGACCGACCAGGTCGATCCGGCGTTGATGGACGTGGCAGTGCGCGCCGTCGCTGCGATCCCGGGGTTGCGCTACGGCGGTGTGGATCTGCTCGTGGCTCCACGCCCCAGTGACGGGGCGGTCTTCGCGGGCTCGGCCGTCGTGACCGAGGTCAACTATGCCGCGGATCCCATGAGCACCTTTTCCTGGCGCGGCCCGTCGTACGACATGGCTGGCGCCGTGCTCGACGACTATGGCTTCTGAGGACTTCGACGTCGTCTCAAGATGATCGTTTGACCACGCCGCGCCGCTCGAAGTAGGCACGCGCCCGAGGGTCGGCGAGCAACGGCTTGTGCACCTGCAGCACGTTCATCCCGCTGTTGATGTTGGCTTCGAGCACGATGGGACCGGACTCGCCGAGGATCACGTCCCAGCCGACGTACTCGAGGAACGACAGCGTGCGCGCGGCACGGAGGATGACCTCCTTGGTCTCCTCCCAGAACGGTACGACCTGACCAGCGATCGGACTGCCCGTCTCCGGGTGGTCGTCGAACCAGCGGAGTTCATTGTCGTTGTCGCGCGGGAGCCAGGTCGCCCGGCTGAGCACACCGCTGTCGAGGTCGATGCTGGCGCTGAGTCCGCCCTGCGACCAGTTGTCGACGTGGCCGGAGCGTTCCGTGCCGATCCGTTGCACGCCGAGCACGATGAACGGCTGGCGTGTCTCGATGTCCAGCATCGTGAGGATGCGAATCGTGTTCGTCGTCTCGGCGAACAAGGCCCGTTGTGCGGGATGCTGTTCGACGCCTGCTTCGACGACCATCGGACGACGTTGCTGACGGATCATCTCGGCAGCGCCGTCGGCGTCGAGCATCTCACCGTCCACCTTGAACTTGTCGCCCATTCGACGAATCGAATGTACGCGTTTACCTTCGGCGCCCGTGAACGGCTTCACGAAGATGCGCCGGTCTTCCTCGAGGCCGAGCAGGTAGTCGTTCACCCGGGTGCGTTCCTCGCCCGGGAAGCTGTGGACCGCGCCCCGTGCGTAGACCCCGAGCAACTCCGAGGACGGAACGTCGATCGCTTTCAGCAGGAGGTGGGTGGTGAGCTTGTTGTTGATGACGTCCTGGAGGCGCGCGTGCACCATTCGCTTCGTGCTGCGGTACCGCTGGACATCGGAGATGTAGAGCTCCGGACCGTTCTCGTCGAGGCGGTAGAGGATCGACGAACGTGACAGGAAGCCCTTGCGCCACCACTTGGGTCGGCGCATGCTCCACGGGGCGTCCCATTCGAGTTCTTTCTCCATCAGGCGCTTGTAGACGCGCCGTCGTACTCGCACCACCCGCTTCGCCCGCTGCCATTGACGGCCGAACTCGCGAGTCGCCTTGCCGGGAAGGTCGATCGGCCGTGCGGTTGTGACGGCTTGCTTCGCTCGGGCCGTGAAACCTCGTCGTGACATTTTGGGGACCTCGATTTCGGGGACAGAACGCTCTGGACCGGCAGCAGACGCTGATCGGCGGGCCAGAACTGGCGTCGCCATGAGATGATCCACGAGACGCAGCGATGCTATCCGTCCGACCACGCTGTTGCTTTCCTCTCTAGCCTGAGCGTGCATGCCGTCGGATCAGTCGCCAGGTCACCAGTGGAGAAATCTCGCTTGTGGCGTGGTGGGACGCGTGGGTACCCGCCCCGACCGGATGCGTTCGCTGCTGTCGATCACCGACTCGGTGGCAGCCGCGCCGTCGTTCGATCTCGTCATCGACGGGATTTCGGGCGAACTGAACGCCAGCGGGACATCCGACTCGATCCGCTCCCCGACCAGGCGCTGTTGGACCGCGGGGGCCTTTCCTGGAACGAGCGAGGGCGAGACCTGGGCCGACGCATCGATCGGCCATGACGCCATCGGCGCTCGCGTCGAGGCCGGTGAGCGCGGCCTGGTGCATGCGGGGGTGTCCGGTTCGCGTCCGCTCTACGTCGACGTCGACCACGGAGCGGTCGCGTGGTCGACCTCGCTCGACGTCCTGGCGCGGAGCGCGTCAGGAGCGGGGATGCCGGACCTCACGGCATGGGCGGACATCTTCGTCTTCGGCGCGCCGTTGTTGGGGCGGACGCCATTCGAAGGGCTCCGACGTGTGCCGCCGATGGTCTCGGTCGCACCGGGCCAGCCCGTCGCGGAGATTCCGCCCGACGATTGGCCGTGGTTCACGGCCGACCCGGGTCGCACGAGCATCGACGACGTCCTGGAATGCCTCGACATCGCAGTCCGACGATTCGTCGAGGCTGGTCCGACCGACACGCTGCTGAGCGGCGGATGGGATTCGCGCGTCCTGACGACGCTCGCGGGTGCCGTTGGTACACGCGCTTCGACGGCCTGGACAACGTCGTCCGACATCGGCACCGCTCTTGACGAACTGGTCGCGGGCCAGGTCGCGTCGATGCTCGGCACACCGCATCGGATCGTGCGCGGTGACCCGGAACGCGTTGGCCATGACGTTGCGGCGTACGCAGCTGCGGTCGACTTCCAGACCGCGTTCCACGTCTGGCTCGTCCCCTTGGCCGAGTCGCTCTCGTCCGGGGGAGCAACGTGGGTGTTGGACGGCCTCGGTGGCGGCATCTTCCTCGATTCGGCGTTCGACTCGGGCGATCGGGATGCGGGTTCACTCGGATGGTCGCTCACGGCGCGTTACGCGGACGGCGTCGAGTCGCTGCTCGTTCCGCGCGTCGCGGAAGCCGTGCTGGAGCGTTCGCGCGACTCGTGGGGCACGGTGGTGAACGCTCTGGATGGACGGATTCAACCGGGTGCTGAAGCAGTCGTGGCCTACCTGACCCGGACCCAACCGGGAATTGCGATGGGACCCCATGGTCTGCTCGCGCAGCACACGCGGGTCGGCACGCCTTTCCTCGAGAACGACGTGGTCCGCGCGAGCCTCGACCTCCCGGATTCCATGCGTCGAGGCGGTCGCGCATACGTGGAGTTGATGCAACGGCTCGACCCGCGGCTGGCGCGCCTGCCCACCGCGACGCAGCGCACCGGTCGACGCAGGTCGCATCCGCGCAGGATCTCCTCGCTGAGCGCCGCCACATGGTTTCGTCAGCGGCTCGGTCGTGGACCAGTCGCCGAGTTGATCGCCCCGGATCTGCGGGCTGCGGACGTCGGTCGCTGGCAGCAGGAACTGAACACGACGTCGGGTCAGCACGTACTGCGCAGTCTCGCGGTGCTCGCCTTGTGGCTCGACGCGTACGGTGAGGTGCTCCAGCCCGACGCCGATGGTGTCGTCTCGACGTTCGGTGCCGGCCGTGTCGGCTGAGTTGTTCCGACGGCCCCGACAGGTGTTGCGCTCGCGGATCCCGAGGGCGTGGATCGTTCGGGTCTCGGGCGTCATCGCCCGGTTGCATCTCGTCCGCGCACGAGTCGATGCTCGCCGCTCACCGCAGATCGGACGGATCGGCACACCTTCCGGGTGGGTCCACGCTGGTGAGATGGTCGACGTGATCGGGGCGAGCGATCGCATCGTTCGCAAGCTCGACGTGGTCGTGGTCTCCGATGCCTTCTCCGGGACCGAGTCGATCGACGGACCGATCCGAGCCACGCTCGTGCGCTTGGAGGAACTCGGGATTCCGACGCTGCTCGTCGCCGCCGATGCTCTGGCGGTGAGCGGTGCGGTTCCCAAGCTCGTGTGCGGTGTCATCGCGCTCGACGACGGTGCGGCCGAAGCCGCGCGGCGGTTGCATGCCGCCGAGTACGTGTTCGACGGACCGGGGGCGATCGACCTGTCCGTGTTCCGGCCGACACCTCGGAGCTCGCGATGAGGGTGGTGTCACGTACCGTGGGCGACGGACGTATGGTCCGAGCCATGTCAGCGCACCGGAACGGCCGCCTCGAGCGGAGGAAGTCGGAGATCTCTCGTGACGGGTGATGGAGCGGGCGAGAGTCGCTTCGACGTCGTGATGATGACGGACTGCCGATTTCCCGGCGGGAACTCATCGAGCGTGGTCGAGGAGATCACAGCGCAGGCACGCGCGGGGTACCGGACCGGCCTCGTCCATGTCCCCTCACCGATCCTCGGGCGGCCCCGTCGGTTCAGTTCCAAGATCGTCGAGGCGATCGAGAGCGGAGCGGTCGAGTTGATCATGGGCGACGTGGAGGTCGAGTCGGCGCTGCTCCTCGCCCGGCATCCGACGATCTTCTCCGACACGGTGTCGACGTCCGCCCAACCGGTTCCTCGGATCCGTGCCGACAAGGTCGTGCTGGCCGTCAATCAGGTCCCGACTGACGACCGCGCTCCGCGGCCCTACTACGACGTCGCGGAGGTGTCCGCCCGGGTGAATGCGATGTTCGCCCAGGAGGCAGTGTGGGCACCGATCGGCCCCCGCGTGCGCGACGCGCTCGAGTCGTCGGGCGATGTCATCTCGTTGAGCCAAACCGACTGGGTCAACATCATCGATGTCGACGCGTGGCAGGTCGAACGTGAGGCGTTCTGCTCGGACCGGCCCGTGCTCGGCCGCCACAGTCGCGGGCACTGGAGCAAGTGGCCGTCGACGGTCGCGGAGACGCTCGCGGCGTACCCCGACGATCCTCGATACCGCGTACGTGTCCTCGGGGGAGCCGAAGCGCCGATCGATGTGCTCGGATACACGCCACGCAACTGGACGAGCGAGGCGTTCGACTCCGTCCCCCCTCGGGACTTCCTCGCGGGCGTCGACTTCTTCGTGTACTTCCACCACCCGGGACTCGTCGAGGCGTTCGGACGTGTGGCGTTGGAGGCGATGGCGTCAGGAGCGGTGTGCATCGTGCCGCCCTACATGCGCCGCATCTTCGGCGACGGATGCCGGTACGGCACCCCGAGCGATGTGCGTACCATCGTCGACGACCTCTACGGCGACCCGCAGAAGTACTGGGCCCAGTCCGAGCTCGGTGCACGAATCGCCGCGCGTGACTTCAGTTACGACACCCACCGCCGCCGGGTCGAAGCGCTGATCGGCGAACCCTCGAACGGTGGGGCCCCTCGGACGGTCGCTGCCCGATCTTCGCCTCGGCAGCGGGTCGGCGAGAGCGAGCTCGTGTTCGATGCTCGTTTCCCCCGAGCCCGGGGAGCGCGCGTCTCGACGGCGGAGGAAGACGTCGTCTCGGCGGCGCTCGGTGCAGACCGGGTGTTGTCCGTGCTCCCGGCAGGCGGGATCGACATCGCGTCGGTCGGTGGCGCCGTCGAGCTTCTGCCGCGAGCGCTCGACGGACTCCCCATCGACCAGCGACGCGCCTACCTGCGTCGTCGTCTGACGACGAGCGTGGAGGTGCACCGCCCGCGCCGAGTGATCCTGCTCACCGACGACGCTGCGTCCGCGAACGTGTTCGTCGCTGCACTCGACCCCGCCGATCGGTCGATCGTACGGGTCCCATTGTCCGTGAACGATCTCGAACCGTCGACGATCGCCGACGACGATCACCCGGCGTGGCTCGGTGTCGAGACGAAACTCGTCAGCTTCGATGAGCAGGTCGGCGTCCGTCCGACACGGGCCATCCCTGAGACAACTTCGCTGGGAGCGGGGTTTCGTCGCGTCGTCAGCCGCGCCGAGTCGGCCGTCAAGCGACGCCAGTTCTCGTGGGTGCGATCGGTGCGTCAGGGTCAGGAACGCGCATCCGCTGCCGCCGCGCGAGCGCTCGATCGTGCCCGGCCCAGCGGTGGGGGAGCAACCGTGACGTGGCCGGACGGTGGGGTGAGAACTCACTCCACACCGGCGACGCTGCCACTCAACCTGGTGGTCATCACCGATCCGGGACGAGCATCGAAACTGATCGAGTCGGTCGCGCGGCGACAGTTGGTCTCGGGTGCCTTCGAGGCGGTGATGCTCGTACCGGCCTCGACCGAGCCGATCGCCAGCCGCTACGGGTTCACCACCGAGACCATGCTCGAGCATGACGAATGGAAGCGGTTGCACGGACCGGGTTGGGCCGCCTACGTGCGTCGGCGCACCTCTGACTTCCGTCGCGAGTTCGCACCGTCGGCACTGCTCTGCGCGGTGGCCGACGACGACGGCGCCCTGGTCGCGATCGGCGATCCGTTCGACTCCTGAGTACTCCGATCGATGTGGAACGGTCCGCACGCCGTACCTGCGCGGAACACCGTGTACGGGACTAGTGTCGGCGCCTATCGACGCTCACGACATCACCCTCGATCTCGACACCGGTGCCCTGCTGACCGAGGGCGGTGACGGGCGACAGATCCTCGACGCGCGCACCGGACAGAACCGATACGGCTGTTCGTTCGTTCCGGACGCGGATCTCATCGCGTTCGGTTCCTGCACGGGTTCGACGGTCGGGGAACGAGGATTCCGTGCTGCTGAGGTGTTGCATCGTCGGTTGGCCGGCCTTCCCACCGACGAACGGCGCGCCGTGGTCCGCCGGGAGTTCTCACGCCTGCGCCATCATGTGGGAACGGTTCTCACGTCCGGCACGGAGTCCGATGTCGACGTGATGATCACGCCGTCGGGTACCGATGCCGAGCTGATTCCCCTCGCCCTGTTCGCTGCGGGTGACGACGCATCGATCGTCAACGTCGTGATGGGACCCGCCGAAGTCGGAAGTGGCACCACCAATGCCGCAGCAGGACAGGCGTTCGACGAGATCACTCCGAACGGCGCATCTGCATTGGTCGGCGGTGACGTCGACGAGTCGCTGGCCGAGCGAACGACGGTCCGCGAGGTGCTCTTGCGTCACGCCGATGGGGCGATCCGTTCGGACTCCGACATCGACGCCGAAGTCGTGGACATCGTCGCCGCTGCGATCGGTGCCGGAAGTCGTGTGTTGCTTCACGTCGTCGCGCACAGCAAGACCGGCGTCCACGCACCGACGCTCGCCACCGCCACCGAGTTGGAGGAACGGTACGGAGACCGGATCGGTGTCGTCGTCGATGCGGCCCAGGGCCGGGTGAGCAGACGCGGGCTGAACATCTCGTTGGCACGCGGCCACATGGTGATCCTCACAGGTTCGAAGTTCTTCGGTGGTCCGCCCTTCTCCGGCGCGGTTCTCGTGCCGGGGGCGATGTCTCCGTCGAAGCGCGGTCTCTCGGCGTTTCCGCCCGGTTTCGGGCGGTATTTCTCGTCGGCGATGCTGCCGGAGGCATGGTCGGGCCTCGCCTCGTCGCTCCCGGACGAGGAAAACCTCGGTCTGCTCCTGCGCTGGGAGGCGGCACGAGCAGAGATCGACGCGTACTACGACGTCGATCAGCAGAGCCGGCTGCGGGTGCTGCGTGCGTTCGAGTCGATGGTGCCATCGATCATGGCCGACTTTTCGAGCTTGGCGCTCGACGAGGTCGCCCCGCCGTTGCTCGAGGACGGTGTCCAGCGTCTGCTCGAATCGAAGATGACGGTGTTCCCCTTTGCGTTGAGCACCGACGGTTCCGCCCGCCTCGGCCGCGAGGAGTTGGTCGACGTTCATCGTTGGATGTTCGAAGACCGCAGCGATGCCGCGATCGAGCTGGCCGACAGCGAGCGCGCATTGCTCGGGCGTCGCATTCATCTGGGACAGCCCGTCTCGGTGGGCGTCGACCGACGTGGTCCCGCCGTGCTGCGCATCGCGATCGGCGCACCGAAGATCGTCGATCTCGCGACCGACGTCCGCCTCGGGGCTTCGCTTGCCGATCGCCTCGACCGCCTCGCCGACGAGATCACCACGACGGGCCGGGCACTGCAGCTCTGCGCACAGCGATATGCCGAGCTCGCGCAGCCGAGTTCGACCGACTGAGCAGATCATGGTGAACTGGAGTCGCGGTCCGGAGACCGCTGAGTGCGCCGCCGTCGTTCGTGCGGCGATCGAGCAGCGGCATCTGGATGAGGACGTGCAGTCGGTGGTCTTCCACGACATGGATCTGTTGTCCCAGCGCTTCGACGCGCTGCGTTCGGCGTTCCCCGTGTCGACCCTGCATGCTGTCGCGATCAAGGCGAACCCGCTCGTCGAGGTTCTCAAGCACGTCGTCGGGCGTGGCGCCGGGCTCGAGGCGGCGTCGATCGAGGAGGTCGAGATCGCTCTCGCCGCAGGATGCGACCCGTCTCGGATCGTGTTCGATTCGCCTGCCAAGACAGCGGCTGAGATCTGTCGCGCGCTCGACCTGGGCGTGATGATCAACGCCGACAACGTCGCCGAACTTCGGCGTTTGGCCGACCTTCGTCGCGCTGACCACCGGTCGGTCATCGGGGTTCGAGTCAATCCGATGGTCGGGGTCGGACGGATCGCGACGACGAGCGTTGCCGGCACCGATTCGAAGTTCGGGATTCCTCTCGATCGAGCGCGGGCCGAGCTTCCGGCCCTGCTCGAGGAGATGCCGTGGATCACCGCACTGCATGTCCACGTGGGCTCACAAGGATGCAGCCTCGACCAACTTCTCGATTCGGCTGTTGCGATCGAGGCGCTACGCGTGCAGCTCAACGGTGGCCTCGGAACCGACCGGATCGACGTCGTCGACCTGGGTGGGGGCCTCCCGTCCGTCTACACGTCGACCGACGACGTCATCGCTCCCGATGAGTACGCCAACGCGTTGCGTCGGCTCGTGCCGTCGTGGTTCGACGGCACGGTGCGTCTCGTCACCGAGTTCGGCCGTGTCCTGCAGGCCCACTGTGGGTGGGCGGTGTCGCGGGTCGAGTACGTCAAGCGGATCGGCGACGCGCGTCTTGCGGTGGTCCACCTCGGTGCCGACCTCTTGCTTCGCGCGGTGTATCGCCCGGAGGACTGGAGCCACCGGTTGGCGTCGCTCGATGCGTCCGGCGAGGTGCCGACTGGTGATCCGATCCCGTGGACGGTGGGTGGTCCACTGTGTTTCGCCGGCGACATCATCGGGCGCGATGTCCCACTCGTCGATGTCCGAGCGGGATCGCTGGTGCTCATCCGGGACATCGGCGCCTACACGATGAGCATGTGGTCACGGCACTGCAGTCGGGGTCTCCCGCTCGTTCTCGGCCACGCTGCGACCAGCTCCGGCTCGGACCTGAGCGTGATCCGGCGAGCCGAGTCCCCCGGTGATGTCGCTGCGTTCTGGTCGGTCGACGGTGGACGTGGAGCCTCAGGGCCCGGAGAAGACCACTGATGCAAGGGTGGACTCGGTGGAGAGCGTCGCGGGCCGCCCGCGCGGCGCGAAGCCCGAGTTCGCAGGTCACGATCGCCGAGGCGCGCGTCCTCGCGTACCGGATGCCACTGAGGAAGGCGTTCGGCACAGCGCGTGGACTGACCAGCCGGAGTCAGAACTTCCTGGTCTGGTTCGTGATCCGTGACGAGGCCGGCAACGAATACGAGGGTGTCGGTGAGGGCCAACCGCGCTGGACATTGACCGGTGATTCTCTCGACCAGTCGTGGAGCTTTCTCGTGGCTGCCGCGGAGACTGTGGTCGACGACGTACTCGACATCTCCGGTCGAACCGAGGCGGTGGCCTCGGTCCGCCGGACGATGCATCGGCTGCACGAACTCGCAGAAGCTCATGCGTCGGCCGAACTCGGTACCCGACCCTTCCGGGGGACCCTGCTCGGCCTCGAGGTTGCACTCCTTGATGCGGTTGCGCGCGCGCTCGGGATCCCCCTGCACGAGCTCCTCGGCACTCGACGTCCGACGGTGATCATCACCGCTGACACTCTGAGCACGACCTCGGCGGTCAACCTCGACGACGAACTGCTCCAGAAGCTCCGCAGCAGAGCGCAGAAATTCGGAGCGGCGCGCCTCAAGGGATTCGGTGATGTCGAGCGGGACGTGGAGTTGATGCGCACGATCGGTCAGCTGGTGCGGGAGGCCGGACCGGACAACCTGCTGTGGATCGACGAGAACGGTGAACTGGCCGATGACGAAGCAGTCGAGTTCACCGATCGACTCGTCGACCTCATCCGCGCGGGAGTTCTGCCGCGACGGGTGGTCGTCGAGCAACCGGTCAGTTCGACGTCGGAGCTGCTTCCCGTTCTCCAGCGTCGAGCCGACAACGCGCTGGACGGTGGCGGGGATCTTCGGATCATGGCGGACGAGCGCATCTGGGATATCGCCGACTTCGGTCCGGTCGTCGAAGACCATGGCTGTCGTGCGATCAACATCAAGATTCCGAAGGCCGGTGGGTTGCTGGCGGCGCTCGATCTTGCCGAGGCGGCGTCTGCGTCCGACGATGTGGAGGTCTACATCGGCGGAATGTTGGGCACGAGTGATGTCACCACGTGGACTCTGGTCCATTTGGGGATGGCGATGGCGAGGGTGGACTACATGACGGCGGTCCCTCCCGCCCAGGTCGAGGCGCGGATCGCGACACCGTTGGCGCGTTACGAGGAGAGGTCGAAGCAGCTTGCGCGACCGGTGGGGGCCGGGTTGGGGACGATCGTGGATCGGGTTGCGTTGTTTCCGTATGTGACTCGTGAGCGGTCGTTTCCGTCGCCTCCGTCGCTGGTGTTGCGTGGTGTTCCCGCGAATGACTTCTCGGCCGAGGCCGATGTGCTGCGGCGCTTCGGTCGAGTGGAACTCGATAGTCATGTGCTCGAGCGGGAGGGGTTGATGCGCGGCCTGGGGTCGCATCGTCGCTCGCCGATCGATGTGGCGGTGAACGATCGGTCGGGGTTGGAGACGACCTTCAGTTGGTCGAAGTCGTCGATCACGTCTCGGTCGGCGGTGGCGATCACGGGGGACAAGGAGTCGACCAGGACGTTCCTGTCGCTGGCGGGGGTACCCACGCCGGTTGGTCGGGTGTTCGCGGTGGGTGACGCGACTTCAGCGGCAGGGTTCGCGTCGGCGATCGGTTTTCCGGTGGTGGTGAAGCCGGTGGCGGGGACCGGTGGGGTGGGTGTGGTCACGAATCTGAGGAGTGGGGCCGAGGTTCGTGGTGCGTTCTCTGCGGCGACCGGATCGAAGGCGGCCGCGGACGGGCTGATCGTGGAGCGTCATGTCTCCGGTGGGTCGTTTCGTCTCTTTGTGATCGGTGGGGAAGTGGTGTCGGCGATCCGTTGGCGGGGCTCGGAGTTGATCGGCGATGGTCGGTCGTCGGTTGTCGAGCTTGCGGGAGTTCGCAACGAGTTCCGGCGTTCGAATCCGCATCTGATGAATCGGCTGATCAAGTTCGATGCAGTTGCTCGTGGGGTGCTCGATCGCCAGGGTTTGGGTCTTGACTCGGTTCCGGCTGCGGGACGATCCGTTCCGCTGACGATCCATCCGCAGGGCGGTGAGACCGAGGAGGTCGTCCACGAGTTGCATCCCTCGATTCGTGACACAGCGGTGCGCGCGGTCGAAGCGGTTCCGGGTTTGGCGTTCTCCGGCATCGACATGATCATCGAGGACCATCGTCGCCCGATTGATTCCCAGAGTTCGGCGGTGGTCGAGGTCAACGGCCATCCGGCGCTGACGTCGGCCGAGTATCCGGTTCATGGACCGCGGCACGCGATCGTGGGACGGATCGTCGAGGAGACCGTCGCGCGTGGCGGACTCGACGCGGCTCCGCGCAGCGACGGCGACATCGCGATGTCGGTGACGGTGCGCGGCTTCTTCGTCGGGCAGCGCTACGAGCGGTGGTTCAGTGAACGCGCTTCCGAACTCGGGTTGGGTGTTCGGAATCTCCGCGTGCGAGATGGGCGTCTCCGTGCGACGGTCGAGGGGCTGTGCAGTCGGGTGGCGGTTCTGTCGTCGCTTGCGATCGTCGGACCGTCGGGGGCGACGCCGACGCGGGTGTCCACGCAGCCGCTTGCACGCTCGGCGGGTGGTGTGTCGTGAGCGCGTTGGACGATGCGGCCGTCGGGCGGGTTCGATCGGTATGGCCTGGTGCGGTCGGCCCGGTCGGCCGGACTGTCGATTCGATTCTCGTGCACGCAGAATTGGGTGCTCGTGGCGGGTCGGTGGTGCGTGTCTCGCGCGATGTCGTGGTCGCGTGTCCAGCGGACTCGGAGCCGTTGGCGTTTCAGGGTGCGACGCCGCCGACGACATCGGTGGCAGGTGACACGGTTTCACGATCGTTGGGGTTGACGTCCCAGACGTGGCGTGATCATGGAGTTGCGACGCCACGGGGTCGCGTTGTCAGGCGTTCGGCACGACGAGCCGCCGACCGGTTTCTGCGTCTCACGGACGGCCGGATCGACGTCATCGATGACCGGCTCGGTCAACTGCGGCCACGCGTGCAGATCGAGGCGGTCGATGCCGACGCGCTGGACCGGGTATGGGGGTCGTTTCCGGCGAGGAGCATCTATCTCCGGGAACACCACGACGGCAAGCATGTCCATTGCCTCGTGTTCGGTGGTCGGGCGGTATCGGTGGTGTCTGAGGACGTCGAGCAGTTCGCAGTGTCTGCACTTGGCGCGCTTCCCGCGATCGGGCTGGGATTGGTCGAGGTGCTGCTCCGGTCCGATGGTGAGGCGATGGCGCTCGCTGTGGATCCGACCCCGGTGATTCACGACGTCCCGCAGTGTGGTGACCTGGTCCGCTCCATCGTCGACGCAACGGTGGGCGCGGACGGTGCGCACGCGGGTGAGCAGCGCTGTTCCAGTTTCGAGGTCGAGTTGGCGGGAGTCGCGGACGTCGGTGGACTCGTCGACTCGCTGGTGACCGAGGGCAAGGATCGGTTCGGACTCGGTGTCACGGTCCTGGAGTCGGATCCGATCATGGGGTTCGTTCGTTTCGCGGTGAGCGGCGATTCGCTCTCCGTCGCGATCCTCGCCGCTGCAGCGACCCACGGGGCGCGGGGCGACGGCCAGCGAGCTGCCTCGGTGCGAACGATCGCGAACGGCTGATCCCGTCGCGTGAGTTCGGTCGTGGAGATGACGACGAGATTCGCGGTGTCGGCGCGTACCCTGCGTGGGCGTGGCCCGACGTTACAGTCTCAGAATTCGCTCGTACTCGGACCGTCGGTCATGACAGCGATGTCACCGAGTGGTGCCGTTGGCGTCTCGGGTTCTCGAGATCATGTCGTGTCCGATGAGCGAGAGGAGTTCGAGCGATGAAGTCGCACACGTGGAGTCGGGCGCTGGCGTATGCGCGGAGGGTGCGCTCGAAAGCGACGCGTCTGATTCGATCGCGCGTTCCCGCCCAGACGATGCACCATGCGCGCCGGGTGCGTTCGAAGGTGGCACGTTCGATGAGGACACCGTTGCCGGCTCGGGCGTCGAGGTTCGCTCGCCGGGTGCGTTCGAAAGTGGCGCGTTCGATGATCGGCGTGCGTCGGCGCTGGACGGTGTTCCGCAACGAACGTTCCGAGCGTGCTGCCCGGGCGCGACGCACACAGCTCACGATCGTTCGTACGCATGTCGCGTGGTATCGAATGCCGTTGAAGTGGGCTTTCGGAACGGCGCGGGGCATGACGCGTCGAAGTCAGAACTTCCTGGTGTGGGTGCATCTGCATGACGCCGCGGGGATCGAGTTCGTCGGTGTCGGTGAGGGCCAACCGCGTGGAGCTCTGACGGGCGACTCGATGGCCGCGTCCTGGGACTTCCTGGGCACAGCCGCCGACTCGTTGGTCGACGTGGTTCTGGACACCGCTGATCCCACTGCGGCGGTCGAATCGGTGCGGGACACGATGAGCATGCTGCGGACGCTGGCCGATGATCACGCCGAGCCCGGCCTGGGCGCTCAGCCCTATCGCGGCACGTTGCTGGGGATCGAAGTCGCCCTTCTCGATGCGGTGTCGCAGGCTCTGGGCCTCGCGCTCCACGAGTTGTTGGGAACTCACCGATCCGAGGTGTTCGTCTCCTCGGACACGTTGAGCACGGTCTCGGGTGCGAACCTCGATGATGAGTTCCGTCGGAAGGTTCGCAACCGTGCGGAGCGTTTCGGTGCGGTGCGCATCAAGGGCTTCGGAGACGTCGAGCGCGATCTTCGTCTGCTACGAGCGGTCGGCGACCAGTTGGGCGAGATGAGTCGCGACAACATTCTGTGGATCGATCAGAACTGTGGTTTGTCCGATGGCGAGGCCGACCACTTCGTCGACGAGGTGGCGAAATCGATGTGCGATGGAGCGTTGCCACGAAAGGTGATCATCGAACAGCCCGTCGGTGCTTCGTCGGATCGATTGCCCGATCTCCAACGACGGGCGGATCGAGCGGTCGCGGAGCACGGTGATCTTCGAATCATGCCCGACGAGAGCATCGCGAGCGCGGCGGACTTCGACCGAGTCGTCGGGGCCGATGGCTGTCGTGCGATCAACATCAAGGCGCCCAAGGCCGGTGGGTTGCTGGCGTCGCTCGAACTCGCGAAGACGGCGGCCGGCAAGAGTGATGTCGAGGTCTACATCGGAGGAATGCTGGGCACGAGCGACATCACGTCGTGGACTCTGGTCCATCTGGGGATGGCACTCGAGCGACTCGACTACCTGAGTGCGGTACTACCGGCACAGGTCGAACGTCGCATCGCATCCCCGCGCGCAGGGTATGAGCCGGGGACGCGACAGCTGCGTTCCCCTCGTGGAACGGGCCTCGGCGCGGTGGTCGATCGTGCGGCGATCCTCCCGTACATCGCACACGAGGTCTGGTCGCCGAGGGGGCCAGCGTTCACGCTCCGTGGCGAGCTTCCGAACGACTACTCCGATGCAGCGGACAAGCTCCGTGGATTCGATCCGATCGCCATGGACAGTCACGTCCTGGAGAGGGAGGCGCTGCTCCGTGGGCTCGGGAGTCGTCGCTACTCGATCAAGGACGTCACGTTCAACGACCCTGCGGACCGGTCCGCTGCCTTCTGCTGGTCGAGGTCTCCGCTGACCTCGCGAGCGGCCGCGGCGATGACGATCGACAAGGAGGCCTCACGGAGGCTCCTGTCGCGCGCCGGCGTTCCCACGCCACGAGGTCGGGTCTTCCCGCTCGGCAGCGCTCCGGAAGCCGCTGAGTACGCAGCGACGATCGGTTTCCCGGTGGTGGTCAAACCGGTGGCCGGAACCGCTGGCATCGGCGTCATGACCGATCTCCGGAACAGGGCCGAAGTCGAAGAAGCGTTCGCGACGATCAGACCCGGCCCAGCCACCGCTCAAGGTCTGATCGTCGAGTCCCATGTCCGCGGAGACTCCTATCGCATCTTCGTTCTCGACGACGAGGTCATCTCCGCGATCCGTTGGCGAGGAGCGGAACTCACCGGTGACGGTCAGCTCACGGTGGGCGAACTCGCAGCGCTCCGGAACGACGTACGACGAACCAATCCGCATCTCCTGAATCGATTGGTCAAGCTCAACCGTGCCGCGCGCCGGGCCCTCGAACGTCAGGGTCTCGACATCGAATCTGTTCCCCGCGCGGGCGAGGTGGTGCAGCTTGCCCCCAACCCTCAGGGCGGCGATACCGAAGAAGTTCTCGATCAGTTGCACCCCTCGATCCACCAGGCCGCAGTTCGCGCAGTCGCCGCGATCCCCGGGCTCGGGTACTCCGGGTTGGACGTGATCCTGGAGGACCCCCGTGTTGCCATCGACGATCAGAGTGCAGCGGTCCTGGAACTCAACGCCTCGCCGGCACTGACATCGGCGGAGTATCCGGTCCACGGCCCTCGTCATCCGACCGTGGGACGGATCGTCGAGGCTGCGATCGCGCATGGTGGGCTCGTTGCCCGACCACGGTCGGAGGACTCGATCACGGCGTCGCTCGAGGTTCACGGCTACCTCAACGGTGATGCCTATGGGCGATGGTTGAGCAGGCGGGCCGACGAGCTCGGCGTCACCGTGAGCCTGGAGGAGTGCAGCGGGCGGCTCGTCCGCTCCAGGATCGCGGGGGCTGCTGTCGACCTTGCCATCGTCGCCTCCGAGGCCATCGTCGGGCCGAATGGTTCGTCGCCGACGCGGGTGTCGACCCAGCCGATCGGGGCCCAGCGATGACCGAGGAACGAACAGTTGCAGACCAAGACGACCGCCTGGCGCTCGCGCTGGCGATGTGGCCGACGGCTCGCCGGCCGAACGGCCGGATCGTCGACTCGGTACTCGTCGCCTCCGCGCTGCTGCGACGCAGCCGATCCTTGATGTGGATGTCCCGTGGCGTCGTCGTCGCCGAGGGTTCCGACGAGACCTCGGTGGCGTTCCAGGGCGCGGTTCCCCATTCGACGTCCTTGTCGGGTTCCCGGGTGGGACGTACGTTGTCGGTGTCGACGGCAACATGGCGCGACCACGGGATCGACACGCCGGCAGGACGGCTGCTTTCGAAGGATTCTCCGCAGATCGCAGGTCGCTTCTTCCGCTCCACCGAGCGCGGTGTCGAACTGGTGGCGGACGAGCTTCCTGAGCTCCGGGAGCGCTCGACTCGCACGGTTCTCGACGAGGCGGAGTTGTCCGCAGAGTTGAGTTCGTTCCCCGTTCGGCCGATCTATGTCCGGGAGTATCTCGACGGGGTGCGGTGTCGTGGTGTCGTCCTGGCCGGTCGCGTCGTCGACTTCGCGGGACCGGAGGACCTGCCGCCGGACGCGCGAGAGGAGGCGTGCGACCTCGCGATCGCGGCGCTCGCGGCGCTTCCCCCGATTCAGATCGCGCGGATCGATCTCGTACAGCGAACAAATGGATCCTGGGCGGTACTCGCAGCCGACCCGCGGCCCGTTCTGTACGGACTCTCGGCCGCACCCCAGATCGTCGATCAGCTCATCGATGGGGAGATCGGCGCTGGATCGTCGGTCTCTGATGAGGGGCCATTCGACATCGAGTTCGCGGGAATGTCAGATCCGGTCGGCCTCGCCAATGCGTTGCAGGAGGGTCACATCGCTCTCGGCGGTGCCGACGTGACCGTTTCCGAGGTCGACTCGATCGATGCGATCGTCCGCCTGAGGACGACGTCGGATGTCGTGTCGGTCGCGACTCTGTCCGCATCGGCGATCGAGGGCGTTCACGGCGACCGGTATCGATGTGCGTCGGTTCGAGCGCGACGTGCCACGGGTCCGCGTCCGATACCGATCACCGACCTCGGGATCGAGCCGGATCGGCAGCCTGAGCGCGGGGCTTCGAGGGGAAGTGAGTCGGTGGGCGACCTGACGGTCGTCGCGTCACACGTCGTCGAATATGCGGTGCCCGGATCCGGGAGCGCGAGCGCGTCGAAACGCGCTCCCGACAGCACGAACGTGATTGTCTGGATCCGACTCCGTGATCGTGAGGGAAGCGAGTTCGTCGGCGTGGGCGAGGGTCATCCGCGCGGCGCATCGACCGGCGACTCCCCCGAGCCGACCTGGAACTATCTGCAAGCGGCGACGAAGGCGCTCGTCGACCGCAGCATCGACGCCTCCGCCGACGATGCCGCGCTCGCTTCTGTGCGCAGCGTGCTCCGGGACCTCGGATCGGTCGCACACACGGACGTATCGCTCGACCTGGGCGCGCAGCCGTTTTGCGGGGCAACGCTCGCGATCGAAGCCGCAGTTCTGGACGCGGTCGCACGAGCTCTGGGCCGCCCGCTGTGTGAACTGTTGGGCAAGCGGCGCGACGGCGTGACTCCTGCGGTCTCGGTCGGCTCGGGCGACATCGATGCGCCACCGGATGAACTCGAGCAACAGATTCGCGGTTTGGCTCCCAGGCTCGACGCGATTCGCGTCGATGCCTCCGGCGACCTCGAGTCGGATCTCGTGCTGATCCGCCGCGTGGGAGAGGAGGTGTGTGCCGCCGGTCGTGACCTCCTCCTCTGGATCGACGAGCACCGTGGACTGTCCAGCGACGATGCGAGGACGTTGATCGATCGGGTGGCCGCCATGATGAGCACCCGCTCGATCCCGAACCGAGCGGTGTTGCAGTTCGGCACGGATCTGAGCGCATCGGCAACGGCGCGCCTGCAACGCCGCGCCGATCGAGCTGTCGGCGCTCACGGGGATCTGCGCGTTGTGGCGCTCGTCGGGCGCGCCGCGGACGTCCATCGGAAGCGAGGCCGACGACGTCGGAGGCATCAGGCGATCAGCATCGCTCCACACATGACCGGGGGGCTGCTCGCGTCGATGGAGCTTGCGGCGTCCGTCGCAGGTCAGTACGGCACCGCGATCAACGTGGTCGGAGCGGTGGGGGCGAGTGACGTTGCCACATCGATGCTGAACCATCTGGGAATGTCGGTCCCGCGCCTCGATCACATGATCATCGGTGCCACCGACGAGGATCGAACGAGCATTGCCGTTCCGCCTCCGAGGTTCGATCCCGACAACCGGACACTCGTGGTTTCGGGTGAGCCGGGGCTGGGGACGGAGGTCGACAGGTGGATCCTGTTCCCGTCCATCCTCCGAGAGGCCCGGTTCCCTCCGGCTCCACCACCCGCGATGGGTGGTCGGATGCCCAACGATTTCTCGGTCGAAGCCGACCTCCTCCGTCGTTTTCCCGCGGACCCACTCGACAGTTACGTTCTGGAGCGCGAGGCACTCGCGAGGGGTCTCGAGACCCGACGCCTCTCACCGACGTTCGTCTCCGTCGTCGACCGGTTCGATCGAGAGGCGAGCTTCCACCTGACGGAGTCGACGCTCATGGCGCGCTCCGCGGCGGCGATCAGTGGTCACAAGGAATCGACCCGGTTCCTCCTCGCCCGAGCCGGCGTGCCGACCCCGGAAGGCAGGACGTTCGACGTCGGCGAGGGGGCGCTCGCTGAATCGTATGCAGCGGCGATCGGCTTTCCTGTCGTCGTCAAGCCGGCGGCGGGTTGGGGCGGAAAGGGCGTGACGACTGATCTTCGTCTTCCGGCCGCTGTGTCCAAGGCGTTCGAAGCAGCGGCGACGAGTCGCGGCAGCGAAGCGGGTCTGATCGTCGAGAAGCATGTGAGCGGCGGCTCATATCGCGTGTTCGTCCTCGGAGACCAGGTCATCTCCGCCATTCACCGACAGGGTTCGGTGCTGTACGGCGACGGTCGGCATGACATCGCTGAGCTTGCTGGAATCAGAAACGCGTTCCGGCGCTCGAATCCATACCTGTTGAATCGACTCATCCGCCTCGACGACGCGGCTGCTGAGGCGCTCGAGACCCAGGGCCTCCGCCGCGACTCGGTCCTCGACGAAGGTCAGCGCGCATGGTTGACGCTTCATCAACAGGATGGCGAGACGGTGGAGGTGCTCGACGAACTCCATCCGACGATTCGCGAGGTCGCGGTGCGCGCTGTGGCAGCAGTCCCGGGGCTCGTGTTCTCCGGGCTGGACATGATCATCGAGGACCATCGCACCGACCTCGAATCGCAGAGCGCGGCGGTCATCGAGGTCAACAGCCGGCCGGCAGTCGCATCGTCCGAGTTCCCTGCGTTCGGCCCGGTCCGCCCGATCGCCGGCGACTACCTCGATCGTTGCCTCGCCGATCGTCAAGTTGTCGCGCGGGAGCGGAGTGACGCGGTGATGACGTACATGTTGACGGTTCGCGGAGACTTTCAGGCTGAGCGCTACGAGCAGTGGCTCGCCAATCGCTGTCGCGAGCTCGAGGTCGAGCTGACGAGGAACCAATCGCGACCCGGCCACTTCGAAGGCTCGGTACGCGGGCTGCCGTCCCGGGTGGCGGCCATTTCGTCGCTCGCCGTCGTCGGCCCGTCGGGAGCGGCGCCATCGAGAGTTTCGACGCGACCGATCGGGGGCTCGCAATGAGTGTGACGACCGACCCGCTCGTGCAGCACGCGCGTTCCGTGTGGCCGGGCGACCGTGGCCCGTCGGGTCGCACGCTCGACTCGATTCTGGCCCATGGCGACCTGGCCGGGCGTGGCCTCGAGGTGCATCGAATTGCGCGCGACGTCGTTGTCACCACAACGCTGAGCGGCGCGCCCGTCGCCTTTCAGGGGACGGTTCCGCCTGCGGTCTCCCTCGCCGGAAACTCCGTGTCGCGATCACTTGCCTTGACGACGTCGATGTGGCGTGATCGAGGGGTTGCGACGCCACACGGGCGAGCGCTCCAGGCGTCGGCGCTTCCGGTCGCGCTGCGCTTCTTTCGTGCGACCGATCGAGGGGTCGAACTGGTGGACGATCGCCTCGGCTACGGGTCGGGTCGCCGATCGGTCACGGTCCTCGAACAGGATCGCTTGGAAGCGGCGATGACCGAGCGTCCGACTTCGCCGCTGTTCATCCGGGAGCATCTGGACGGGAACCGCTTCGGGTGCGTCGTGCACGGTGATCGCGTCGTGGGCACCACCGGCTCGTCCGCGCTGGTCGATGCGACCGTCGCAACCCTGGCAGCCGAAGCGCTCGCAGCGTTGCCCGCCATGAACCTGGGTCGTATCGAGGTGCTCGTGCGCCCGACCGGCGAGGTCCTGGCCCTCTCGGCCGACCCCGCCCCGGTGGTCAGTCGGCTCGCTGATGCATCCGGCATCGCGCGTCACATCATCGACGAGGTCCTGGGATCCCGAGCTGCGGATCACCTCGTCGATCAGCCATTCGATGCCGAGTTCGTCGGGATGTCCGACGCCGTCGGTTTCGCGGAGTGTCTGGAGACCGCGGCATCCGAATCGTTTGCGGTGGATGTGTCGATCGCGGCGGTCGACCCGGTCCATGGCAGCGTCCGCTTGGCGGCGTCGGCCGAACCCGGACATCTCGCGGTGCTCGCAGCCGCGGCGACGGCCGGAGTCCTCGGTCGCCATCATCGCTGTACCGCCGTGAGTACCAGGCGAGCGACCTGACGCTCGACGATCGATTCGACGCCGCAGCGCAGATTTTGTGAGCACGGTCGCGATCGGTCATTCTGTGACGGTCGCCACGACGAGAAGTCCGTCGGGCCACCCGAGAAGGACGACCATGGGATTTCGATTCACCACGCGACTGCGACGATGGACTGCCGCCGCGATCGCCGTCGCGACGGTCGGTGGCCTCTCGATGTCGTCCGACGTGGCCGCTGCCTCGTGGTCCAACCGCGCCTACGGGTACTCGCTGACGCCTGGAGCCACACCGTCGTTCGTCGCCATCGACGGGTCGACGCGCTCGAACGCACAGAAAATCCGCTACGAAGTGCGCTGGAATGCGCCGAGCGGCCGATCCGCGCCGGTCGCGATCTCGTGGTATCTGACTTGCTGGGACGGTGACTTCACCAATGTCTACGAGGCCAGCAACGAGTGGAACCCGACGATGCGGAGCGGTGGTGTGGCCGGACGGACGTGGAACATGGGACGCGACAACTGCTATATCCAGGTGGTCGCAGAGAAGAGTGACAACACCGTTCCCGGCAACCTGCGGGTGTACGTCAAGGAGTACCGCTGACATCGGCCCCGTCGGTGTTCGCGAGGGCCACGTACCGGTGAAGACACGTCTCTCATTGATCGACGGCGTGCTGGGCATCGGTTCGCGCGACCGCACGGTCCTGACCGTCGTCGCAACGAAGATCGTCTGGTACCAGATGCCGTTCACGAAGGCGTTCGGCACATCTCGAGGCGTTGTTCGTGGGAGTCGGAACTTCCTGGTGTGGGTGCGCGCCTGCGATGGGGACGGGAACGAGTTTGAGGGCATTGGGGAGGGCCAACCCCGTGGAGCTCTGACCGGGGATGCCATGGAGGTTTCGTGGAGGTTCCTCGAGGCTGCCACCGAGCGGTTGGTCGGTACTCGCCTCGATGCGACGAACCCGTCCAGCGCAATCCGGTCGGTGCGGCGGGCCATGGGTGGACTCGAGAGCGTCCGATCAGACCATGCGGTGCCTGATCTGGGACACCGTCCGTTCTGCGGCACGGTGCTCGGCATCGAGGTCGCGTTGCTCGATCTCGTGTCGCGTGCGCAGGGTCGTGCGCTCCACGAAGTACTCGGCACGCAGCGCCCGGTCGTGCCCATCGTGACCCAGACGCTCAGCACGGTCACCGTGCGCCAACTCTCTGATCGTTTCCTTCGACGGGTGCGACGCCACGCCGAGAAATACGGCGCGATTCGGCTCAAGGGTTTCGGCGACGTCGAACGAGATCTGAAACTGCTCGCGGCCGTCGGGCAGGAACTGGAGGACCTCGGCCGCGACACGGTGGTGTGGATCGATCAGAACGGTGGGCTGTCCGACGAACAGGCGGGCGTGTTCATCGACCGTCTTGCTGCACTCATGCGTGACGGTTCACTCCCGCATCGCCTGATCCTGGAACAGCCGGTCAGTTCGAGTTCGTCGATGCTCCCGACCCTGCAGCGGCAGGCCGATGCGGTCGTCGCCGCCCCCGGCGATCTGCGAGTGATGGCGGACGAGAGCCTCTGGGAGGTCGCCGACTACAAGCAGGTCGCAGGTCGGCGCGGGTGTCGGGCGATCAACATCAAGACACCGAAGACCGGCGGACTGCTCGCAGCACTCGACCTCGTGAATCTGGCCGCGAAGTCCGGCGATGTGCAGGTGTACATCGGAGGGATGTTGGGCGCGAGTGACATCACGACCTGGACACACATCCATCTCGCGATGGCGGCTCGGCGAATCGACTACTCCACCGCCGTTCCACCCGTTCAGGTCGAGCAGAGGTTCGTCCGACCGCTCGCCAGGTTCGAAGCGGAGGCCACGAGGTTGTCGGTTCCCGAAGGACATGGGCTGGGCGCCGTTGTCGATGCCGCGCAACTGTTGCCGTACATCGTCCGGCAGGCCATGTCTCCGCCCGCCGAACCCCTGCTGCTGGCCGGACGGACCCCGAACGACTACTCCGACATCGTCGCGGGCGTGCGGAGGTTCGGTCGCTACAGCCTCGACAGCCACGTGCTCGAACGCGAAGCGATCCAACGCGGGCTCGGAACCCACCGGATCTCGCCGATCGAGCTGTCGGTCGACGACGCTGCGGGTCGTTGTGCAGGCTTCAGTTGGTCGAAGTCCGTCCTGACATCGCGTTCTGCTGGAGCGATGACCGTCGACAAGGAATCCACCCGTACGTTGTTGAGCCGTGCCGGAGTACCGACACCCGCAGGGAGGTCGTTCTCGCTCGACGACTCGAGTGGAGCGGAGGAGTATGCGGACTCGATCGGATTCCCGGTCGTCGTGAAGCCGGTTGCCGGTACCGGGGGCCGAGGCGTGTTCACCGAGCTCCGAAGTCGCGAGGATGTGCGCGAAGCTTTCGCCAAGGCGGCCGCGTCGGCCGACGTGCGCCACGGCCTGATCGTCGAGACGCACGTCGCCGGCGACTCGTATCGCGTCTTCGTGATCGGCGATGAGGTCATCTCCGCGATTCGTTGGCACGGGACTGTGCTCGTCGGCGACGGGCGATCGACCGTCGCCGAACTCGCGAGCGCCCGAAATTCCTTTCGCCGAACCAGTCCCTATCTCTCGCACCGGTTGGCGAAGTTCGACGTGGCGGGTCTGGAGGCGCTCGCCCGGCAGGGCATCGGCCCGGACTCGGTTCCCGCACAGGCGCAGCGCGTCGAGTTGACACTCCACCCACAGGGTGGCGAGAACGAGGAAGTCGTCCACGAAATGCATCCGTCGATCAAACGGATCGCGGTCAACGCACTCAGGGCGATCCCGGGACTGGCCTACTCCGGAATCGACATCATCGCGCAGGATCATCGTGAACCCGCGCAATCCCAGAACGTGTCCGTCATCGAACTGAACTCCAGCCCAGCGCTCACCTCCGCGGAATACCCGGCGCTCGGTCCCCGTCACCCGGTGGCAGGTCGCATCATCGAAGAGTGCATCGAGCGCGTCGGGCTCGATGCCACTCCGCTCGACAGCGGATCGATTGAGGTCGTGCTGACCGTCAACGGATTCTTTGTCGGCGGCGAATATCGAGCGTGGGTTGCGGATCGCGCGACCGAGCTCGAGATCGAGGTGTGCGACGTGCGCTCCGCGCACGGATCGTATGCGGCAACGGTCGCCGGTCGTTCGAGCGACCTCGCGATCCTGGCATCTCACGCGATCATCGGCCCGCCCGACGCACGGCCCACGCGAGTGTCGACCGTGCCGGTTCGATGGATGACTGCGAAGGATCAGCAGTGCTGACCGAGCACAACGCGTGCAGGCGTTGAGCGCGATGGCCTTCGGACGACGCAGGAGCAAGGCGGTGGCGCAAGGTGCTTCGATACCGCGATCTGGCTCCGATACGACCACGCGAGTTTCGGCCATCGTGGAGATTCATGTCGTCGAGTACGCAGCGCACGGCGGACCCGCCGCGCGCGGTTCGTCGATCTCATCCAACGTGCTCGTCTGGGTCCGGATCCGAGATGACGCCGGCGCGGAGTACGTCGGCGTCGGTGAAGGTCTGCCGAGTTTGGATCTCCCGGGCACCGGGCCCGGCGCGGCGTGGAGATTTCTGGAGGCTGCAGCCGACGCCCTCCTTGGACGGGTGGTCGATCTGACCGGCCCGACCCTTGCGGTCGAGTCGGTACGCGAGGTACTGGCCGCTCTCGATCTGGTGGCGGCGGCTCATGCACCGGCCGGGGTCGGACCGGGCGCATTCCGGGGTTCCAGACTCGGCGTCGAGGCGGCGCTGCTCGACGTTGCCGCTCGGGGCCTCGATCGTCCGCTGTGCGCCCTGCTCGGCCAGCGGCGTTCCACCGTGACGGTCCCGGCGGTCCGGGTCGACGGAGCGGACCCGTCGAGCGCGTGGGGGGAGCGGATCGAGAATTGCTCGTCCGATACCGGGGTGATCCGCATCGAGGGAGTCGGCGAACCGGAGTCGGACGCGGCGCTCGTTCGGGATGTCGGCGGACGAATACGGTCTGCGGGTCTCGCTCACGCCCTCCATGTCGTCGAAGGCGGTCGCTTGTCCGACGCCGACGCGTGCGTGTTCATCGATCTCATCGCTGCACTGATTCGCGATGGGTCGATTCCGGCCGCCGTCGTGGTCCATGAGCCGGTCGGTGCCGAGTCGACGGTTCTGCCGGATCTCCAGCGTCGGGCTGATCGGGCGCTCGGCGGCCACGGCGACCTGCGGATCGCGACCACCGCGTCGACTCCGCCGGACGCTGGATCGAAGTGGTCCCACCGCCGTCGTCGTGGTTGCCGTGCCATCAGCATCGCGCCCCACCTGGTGGGCGGATACATGGCGGCGCTGAACCTGGCATCGGAGGATGCAGCCGGGAACGACCGTGAGGTCAGTTTGGCGTTCCCGACAGCGGGAGGCGACATCGCGTTCCGGATGCACCTTCACCTCGGTGTGTCGATGCCGCGCCTCGATCTGTTGTCCACGGCGCGCAGTGGAGGTGACGACCAGGGGATCGCGAGGCCTGGTCCCGAGCACCGGGCCGACTCGCAACACCTCGCGCCTCCATCGGGAGTCGGGTTGGGCGCCCACGTCGACTGGGCGACTCTGCTGCCGCGCGTGATTCGTGAGATGCGATTCCCGGCCGCCGAACCGCTGATCGTGAACGGCTTCGCGCCGAACGACTATTCCGCCGAATCCGACGGACTCCGTCGTTTCGGTCGGGACGGTCTCGACAGCCACATTCTCGAACGTGAAGCGCTGGCGCGCGGTCTGCGAACAATACGCCTCTCGCGGATCGCACTGACGATCGACGACGCTTCGGGACGGAGCGTGACCTTTCACCGGGCCGAGTCGACGTCGAGCGCCAAGTCCGCTGCTGCGATCAGCGGGCACAAAGAGAGCACGCGGGTGCTTCTCGAACGAGCCGGTGTTCCGACTCCCGCAGGAAGGACCTTCGGGAGAGACAGCGCCGCCGAAGCCCAGGAGTACGCCGCAGAGATCGGCTTCCCGGTCGTGGTCAAGCCGGTCGCCGGGTGGGGCGGCCGGGGCGTTGCCACCAACCTGCGCGATCGAGCGGCCGTCGCCGAGGCATTCGTGTCTGCCGCCGGTAGTGCGGGGAGCGAGGCAGGACTGATCGTCGAAAAGCACATCGAAGGCGGGTCGTATCGAGTCTTCGTCCTCGGCGGTCGGGTCGTGTCGGCGCTGCGCAGACAGGGCTCGGTCCTGTACGGCGACGGACGACGAACGGTGGCCGAACTCGCCGGGATCCGCAACTCGTTCCGGCGGACGAATCCGTATCTCCTGAATCGCCTCGTCAAGTTCGACGACGCCCTCGCGGATCTCCTTGATCGACAGGGTTTCGATGCCCACTCGATCCCCGATCGAGACGTACCCGTGCACCTCACGCTCCATCAGCAATCCGGTGAAACCGAAGAGATGCTCGAACGATTCCACCCCTCGCTCCGCGAGATTGCGGAGCGAGCAGGTTCGGCAATCCCCGGACTCGAGTTCTCGGGGTTGGACATGATCATCGAGGACCCGTGCGCCGCCATCGAGACACAGAGCGCGGCGATCATCGAGGTGAACAGCCGGCCGACGCTGACGTCTGCCGAGTTCGTTGCCTACGGGCCGCGTCATCCGATCGTGGGCAGGTACCTCGATTGGTGCCTCTCCGGCCGGGGGATCGACCCGGGCGTACCGAGTGATGCGGCCATGACTGCCTCCCTGACGGTCCACGGGTTCTTCAGGGCAGTCGGCTACCGCGACTGGATCACGCACCAGTGCCGTGAACTCGACATCGAACTCACCGTGACGGACTCCGGTCCTGGCTACTTTCGCGCGACGATCGGTGGCCCCGTCGATCAGATTGCGATCATCGCATCCATTGCGATCGTGGGTCCGCCCGGAGCGGTACCCTCGCGTGTTTCCACCGAGCCGATCGGAGGCCGATTCTGAGTTCGCCAGAAGACAACCGGGTGCGACATGTGCCCTCCACCTGGCCATCCGCCGGATCGCCGACCGGACGGGCCGCCGACTCGGTTCTGGTCCATGCCGAGTTGACACGACGTGGCTTCGAGGCATTGCGCCTCTCGAGAGACGTGGTCGTTGCCGGCGCCGCAGACCGTTCGTCCGTCGCATTTCAAGGTGCAGTGCCGCCGACCGTCTCGCTCGCGGGGATGTCGATCGCACAATCGATCACCTTGACATCGTCGATGTGGCGCGATCGCGGAATCGCAACACCGCGTGGCCGCGTCCTGCGGACGTCGGCGGGGCTTGCCGCTCGCCGGTTCTTGGGGTCGACCGATCACGGGGTGGACCTCGTGGACGAGGTGACCACCGGACATCGCCCCCGCGGAGTGACGACGGTCGAGACCGAAACGGCCTTGGCCGATGCGCTCGGGTCATGCTCTGCAGCCCGGGTGTACGTTCGTGAACACCTCGACGGTGCCCTCGCCGCATGTCTCGTGGATCGCGACCGAGTCGTCCACGCGATCGCCATCGACGGCACGGTGACGAGCGTCGGAGCGAAGGGAGCGGCCGTCGCTGTCGCCGCACTCGAGGCGCTCCCCGCGATGGAACTCGGGCAAATCGACCTCCTGATCCTCCCCGACGGCGAGGCGATGGCCCTTGCGGCCGAACCGGCCCCTGTCGTCAGCCGTGGGCCAGGAGGGATCGACCTGGTCGGACGGCTCGTCGATCGCGCGGTCGGCGGCTCGACGTCGGATCGGGTGGCGGAGACTCCGTTCGCGATCGAACTCGCCGGGCTGTCGGATTCTGTCGGCCTGGCGGAGTCGATCGACGAGGATGACGCCGATCGGTTCGGACTCGGAATCTCGGTGACGTCCGTGGACCCCGTTCGTGGCGTCCTGCGAGTGGTGGCGACGGGCAGCTCCGATGGCATCGCCCTCCTCGCGCACGCTGCGACCGCCGGAGCGTTTGGTGACCGGCGGCGATGTTCCTCGGTGAGGACCAGTCCGGTTTCCTGATCGACGGCGGTCTCTCCTACGTCGATCAGGTGCGATGAGCGGATCGCACCTCGAAGCCGCCGATCTCGGAGGATGCCGCGCGCGGCTCGGTCAACTCGACCTGCTGTGGAACGATTCCGGTCGGACCGCCAATGGCCCGGGTGGCGATCGCGCTCACGTCCATGATCGCGCCGGTGAGCTGTCCTTGATAGCCGGGCACATCGGCAGCGTTGCCGATCCAACCCACGACGTTGCGTTCCTCGCAGAACTCTGCCAGCCAGGAGGCGTATCGTTCGTCGGGTTGCACAGCAATGCTCAGGTCGACCGTGATCGAACCGGTCAGCTTCGAGGGAAGCGCCGTCTCGGTCCCGGCAACGGCGTCGATCACGATGTCGGCAATCGAATGGCACGCGTCGTCACCGGCGTACTCGTGCATGGTCAGGCGTGGTGACACGGTGGCTCCGAGCACCGACCATTCCTGGTCGTGGATCGAGAGTCGATGGTCCTCGGCGATGAGGTGCACCTCGGTGATGGGCCACTCGGGCAGCGCCTTGGCAGCGGTATCCATCACAGCGTGGATCGAGGAATGGGTCTCGTCTGTCACATCGACGATGTCGCCGCCGTGTCGTAGGTGTCCATTCGCGCCCAGGTCGACGATCTCCCCCACAGGGACGATGGCGTCTGCTTCGACCGGTGAGCCGTCGCTCACGAGGACCGGGTCCGCATCGAGGCGGACGCGTCTCATCGCCATGAACGGGTGTTCCGCTCGCCGATCGTTCTTGAGTTGGACCAACTCGCCCAGGGTCGACCGGCCGTCACCTCGGACGTGCGCCGGAACGGTCTCGACGACCGATACCACGCGACCGTCCACGACGAGGACTCGATAGTCGCGGCCCTGCACCTGCTGCTCGATCACGGCCTGTGCGCCACCGGAACGGCGCGACACCCGCTGAGCTGCGGACTCGACGTCATCGATCGACCTGAGGTCGATCGAGACACGCCTCCCGCTCGTCGAAACCACAGGCCGGACCACGACAGGTCCAGATCCGCCGGCCAGGAAGTCCTCCGCGACCTGGCCTTCGCGTGTCGAGAAGACGGTTCGCCTCGGCGTCGGGAGACCTGAGCGATCGAGAAGCAGCCTGATGCGCTCCACGAAGTCACTCAAGTGGTCGGCGTAGCTCGAAGTGCCCGGTGCCGTGTTCGCAACGAACGGATACTCCTGCTCTCCCAGCGAGGCGATGAACGTCGTCGGTCCCAATCGCACGACGTTCATTCCCCGAGCGAGTGTCTTCGCTTGAAGCAGAGCGCTCTCCGCCTGTCGCGTGTTCAGCCTGTCGAACGAGACGCCCGGACGGGCGAGGATCGGCGGCGAGGCTTCTCGTGCGAGCAGGCGGATGCTGGTCAGCGGAGTCGCCGGCCTTTCGTCGTCGCCCAAGGGTTTGGTCGGCGCTGTCGCCCAGCGTTGGTGCGGTTGTTGCGCCCATTCGTAGGTTTCGATCACCTCGTCGGTGTCGCCATCCGCTCGGATCACTCCCTTGTCGAGCCAGATCGCCCGATTGCACGAGGCGCTGATCTCGCTGAGGTGGTGACTGACGAGAATCACCGTGCCGGCACTGTCGCGGATGTCGTCGATGCGCTCCTTCGAGCGCTCCCGGAACTCCATGTCTCCCACCGCGAGCGCCTCGTCGACGAGCAGAATGTCGGGTGTTCGCACGGTGGCGATCGAGAACGTCAAGCGCGCCCGCATGCCCGAGGAATACGCCTTCATGGGGAGATCGATGTACTCGCTCAGACCACTGAACTCGATGATCGGCTCGACCTGCTCGAGCGCCTCCGCTTTGGACATGCCAGCGGCGAGACAACCCAGCACGATGTTGCGACGGCCCGACAGACCAAGCCGTAGCGCGGCGCCGACGCTCAGCAGTGTCGGGCGGCTTCGAACGTGGATACCACCGGCACGCAGGGGAAGCAGTCCGGTCAGAGCGGAGAGCAGCGTGCTCTTGCCGGAGCCGTTCGAGCCGATGATTCCGAGCGAGTCGCCCTCGCGGAGTTCGAACGACACACCGCGGACAGCTTCGACCTCCCGGTAGCGACGCCGCAGTTCGCCGGTCTTCACTCGATCGGCGAGTCCGCGCGGACGATCTTCGTACACCCGGTAGGTGACGTGGACGTCCTCGGCCAGCACGGTCGTGCTGGCGGGGGTGCTCGCGTCGATCGAGTCGTTCGCGTCGGTCACCAGATCGGTCACGTCACGCCCCGAACTGGTGTTCCGCGCGACGGAAGTACCACAATCCGACGACCGGTGCGATCAACGCCCAGCACAGGAACGATCCGACGACGAGTGGTTCGAGTGGCTGCGCCATGATCGACCATCGCACGGTGCTGACGAAGCCGTAGAACGGATTGAGCTGGAAGATGGTGAGGATCAGTTGGTTGCTGACGGACCGTTGGAGGCTGAACAGCACGCCCGACGTGTACAGCAGGATCCTGAAGGCGTGTGGGAGTACCTGGCTGAGATCCGTGAGCGAAGCACCGATCCGAGCGCCGAAGAACCCGAGCCCGAGAGCGAATGACGCGCCGGCACCGATCACCGCCGGCAGGAGGAGGATCCGCCAGGTGATCGGGGCCCCGTCCACCGCCGCGACCACGAACACGAGGAGGAGCCCTGGAAGCAGCGCCAGCGTCTGCTCGATGGTGACCGCGCCGGGGACCAGTGCGCGCGGGAACTGAACCGATCGGATCAGCCCGATGTTGGCGGGCACACTGCGTGTGCACTGGATGATGACGGCCTGCACGTAGCGGAACGAGATCACACCGGCGACGAGAAACGCCACGTAGTTGTCGATTCCGTCTCTCGCTCCGAGGAACACTCCGAAGATGAAGTAGTAGACGAGGATCATCAACGCCGGATTGAGCAGATGCCACATCTGGCCCAACACGGAGTTCATGTGTTTGACGCGGAGATCGCCATCGGCGAGCGCGTAGGCGAAGTGGCGACGGGCCCACATCTCGCCGAGGTACGTGTGCAGTGGGGCGACCGTTCCGAGCACGATCAGGTCGTGTTCAGAAGCCACTGCGACCTGCTTCGACATTCCCCCGAGGCTATCCACGGCAGTAGATTCGGGAACGTGCAATCGTCGAACGACCGTCCGTCGGTGCGCGTCCTGGTCGTGACCGTTGCCCATCGGGGCGACGACGCGCGGATCGCGTTTCGACAGATCGGAGCACTCCGCGACGCCGGGATCGACGTGATCTACGCCGCACCCGAACCCGCGCTGGACCATGGTTCGGTCGAACGGCACGTTCTCCCGCGCGCCACCGGGCGCCGGCGGCTCGCGGCTTGGGCTGCAGCCGTTCGCATCGTCCGGCGCCACCGCGGACGTTTCGATCTCGTCCTCGTCCACGATCTCGAACTCGTCCTCCCGATACGCCTGGCGCGACCCGGTGTGCCGATCGTGTGGGACGTCCACGAGGACGTCATCGCCAGTGTCGCCGACCGGGACTGGATTCCGCGCCGCTGCCGACGAGCAGTGCGGACGTTGGTGACCGGACTCGAGTGGCTCGCTCGTCGCGGCATCGACCTGATCCTCGCGGAGTGGTCCTACCGTGACCGCCTGGGGAAGTGGCCGGTGGTGCCGAACTCCACCACGGTGCCCGAGCAGCCCCGGTCCGACCGCGATCCTCGGTCGGTCGTGTACGTCGGTCGGCTGTCACGAGGACGGGGCACCATCGAGATGATCGCCGCGGCACGCGAACTCGGCGATGCGGCTGACGTGGTACTCGTCGGCGCCGCCGACGCCGACGTCGCCGACGAACTGCGACGGGCTCATCGTGACGGCGTGATCGACTGGCGCGGACCGCTCCCGAACCCGGAGGCGCTCGAGTTGGTGCAACGGGCGTCGGTGGGCCTCTGTCTACTCCACCCGCTTCCCAATTACGTCGGCTCGATGCCGACGAAGATCTACGAGTACTTCGCCCACGGAACTCCGGTGGTGGCCACCGCCCTGCCCCGCGCAGCCGAGGCCGTCGATGCTGCCGGAGCCGGTCTGATCGTTCCCTTCCGCGACGCGAGCGCAACCGCCGATGCGGTACGGACCTATCTTCGCGACCCCGAGCTCGCGCGCCGCGACGGTTCCCTCGGCCACCGGTGGGTCTCGGAGAACCACAATTGGGCGGTCGATGGGCGAGTATTCGCTCGACAGATCGAGCGATGGGCGACCGACGTTCCGGGGGCGAGCGGAGCGGACATTGCCCGATCCGACAGCGACCACGACGTCGGCCGTCACGCCTCGTAGTAGAAGAGTTCGTCGGTGCCGTTGCCGTCG
>NZ_BAOL01000129.1 GCF_000350145.1 Ilumatobacter nonamiensis YM16-303
GGGCGCCGGCCGAGTCACCAAGATCATCGCCTGACGATCTTCCGATGAATCCGTGCGGGCCGACGGTCCGCACACTGCACGACACACTCGATCGGCCGGTCCCGCCGGGACCGGCCGGTCGGTGTTCTCAATGAAAGTGAGGCCGACATGGCCAAGAGTGACAAGCGGGTCAAAGTGACCCTGGAGTGCACCGACTGCAAGCGGCGCAACTACATCACCATGAAGTCCAAGGTGAACGACCGCGAGCGTCTCGAGATGCAGAAGTACTGCAGCAACGAGCGCAAGCACACCTTGCACAAGGAGACTCGCTGACGCGAGTGTGGCCGACGCCCCACCCCGGGGTGTCGGGGAGGCGCTGGTACCCTGGCTCCCCCATTCCTCTCCACAGAGGGCAGTAGCTCAGCTGGCTAGAGCATCGGTCTCCAAAACCGACGGTCGGGGGTTCGAATCCCTCCTGCCCTGCAGAGTTCCCCGGAACTCATCATCCATCCGTATTCGACGATCGAAGAATCGCAGCAACCACCGTGTCACTGGACGACCTCAACCGCGAGCAGAAGCGCCACCTGAAGAAGATGGGCGCGCTCGATGACAAGGGAAAGGTTCAGAAGCAGCAACGCCAGCAGCCGAAGAAGAAGCAGGATCGCGTCGGCCCCGTCCAGTACCTCCGTGAGGTCCGTGACGAGATGCGCAAGGTCGCATGGCCGCAGCGTCCGGCGATCGTCCGCTATTCGATCGTCGTGCTCGTCACGGTGATCGTCTACACCGCACTGGTGGGCGGCCTCGACTACTTCTTCGGCAAATTGGCCGAATGGTTCTACTCAACGTGAGCGATATGACCGACAACAACGACAACAATCTCGACGACCTGGACGCTCAGCTGAGCGCGGTGTCGTCCGAGGCCGAGAAATCGACTGCGGCGCTCGAGTCGGAGGTCTCCGACCTGTCCGATGACGCGGAGGCTTCGGTGGCCGATGCGTTGCCGACCGATGACGCTCCGGTCGAGGGCTACGAGAAGGCCGCAGAATCCGGTCTCGCGGAGATCGCCGCGGACTCCGACGAGGTCGCCGACGATCCGGCGGCCGAAGTCGATGCCCCCGACACCGAGATCAGCCCGGCATCCCCCGCCGATCTGCTGCCCACCGGTGACGCCAATCTCACCGCTGCGACCGATGAGCAGGCCGTCCTCGCCGACGACGTCGACATCTCCACCGACGATGCCCGAGAGCTCCTCCCCACCGGTGACACCACGGACGCCGACGAGGCATCCGGCGACGAGCCCGTCGCCGAGGAGACCGACGAGAGCGCCGGCGACGACTCCGATGCCGACGCTGATGCGGGTGAGGAAGCGGAACCCGAAGCGCCGGTCGAGGTCGACGATCCCAACAAGCGTCCGGGCAAGTGGTTCGTGGTCCACACGCAGAGCGGCTACGAGAAGAAGGTCACGGCGAACCTGAACGCCCGGATCCAGTCGATGAACATGGAGGACAAGATCTACGAGATCGTCATCCCCATGGAAGAGGTCGACGAGTACAAGAACGGCAAGAAGCAGACCGTCATGAAGAAGGTCTTCCCGGGCTACCTGTTGGTCCGCTGCCGGATGGACGACGAGTCCTGGTACTGCGTGCGCAACACGCCGGGCATCACCGGCTTCGTCGGCCAGCAGCAGAAGGGCCAGAAGCCCACGCCGCTGTCGCGCCGCGAGGTCAAGACGTTCCTCACCCCGAAGACCGAGGGTGTCGAGGCGGCGCCGCGTCGCAAGGCGAAGCTCGACTACGAGGAAGGCGAGAGCGTGCGCGTGAAGGAAGGCCCGTTCGCCGACTTCACCGGCGAGATCGCCGAGATCAACGCAGATCACATGAAGCTGAAGGTCCTCGTCAACATCTTCGGCCGCGAAACGCTGGTCGAGATGGACTTCAGCCAGGTCGCCAAGCTCTGAGCCCACCGGGCGTAGCGCAGCGACTCCACCCCACCCCAACTGACGAGAACACGAAGAGAGAATTCACATGGCCAAGAAGAAAATCATGGCGGTCGTCAAGATCCAGATCGAAGCCGGCAAGGCGAGCCCCGCCCCGCCGGTCGGTACGGCCCTCGGCCCGCACGGCATCGCGATCATGGACTTCGTCAAGGCGTACAACGCTCAGACCGAAGCCCAGGCCGGCACCGTCATCCCGACCGAGATCACGATCTTCGAGGATCGCAGCTTCTCGTTCGTCCTGAAGACGCCGCCGACGTCGACGCTGATCCGCGAAAAGGCCGGCCTCGAGAAGGCGGCCAACAACCCCGGCAGCGAGACCGCCGGTTCGATCTCCGAGGCCCAGGTCGCGGAGATCGCCGAGATCAAGATGCCCGACCTCAACGCGGTCGACCTCGAAGGAGCCAAGCTCCAGGTCCGCGGTACCGCCCGCTCGATGGGGATCGACGTCGTCTGACGACGACGGACGCCTGACGGCGTCTGTGCGACTCCGTCGCACTCGATCCTTTCTCGGGCCTCCGGCCCGAAGCGCCTCCGGCGCTTCATGTGAGATCCGGTTCCGCACTTCGCGGAGTCAGTGAAATCGAATGATTCGAAGTTCTACAACCAACAGTCTCGACCGGAACCACCTCGGCCGGCGGACTCAACACTGAGGGAGACAACCAATGTCCGGAAAGAAATTCAACGACGCGCTGAAGACGTTCGATCGTGAGTTCATGTACGCACCGAAGGAAGCGGTCACGCACGCCAAGAACACGGCGACCGCCAAGTTCGACGAGTCGATCGACATCGTGATCCGACTCGGCGTCGACCCCCGCAAGGCCGACCAGATGGTGCGCGGCACCGTTGCACTCCCGGCCGGAACCGGCAAGGACGTGCGCATCGCGGTCTTCGCCGCTGGTGAAGCTGCCGACGCCGCCCGCGAGGCCGGAGCCGATTTCGTCGGCGCCGACGACCTCTTCGAGCAGGTCGAAGGCGGCATGATGGATTTCGATCTCGTCATCGCCGCACCTGACATGATGCCGCTGGTCGGTCGCCTCGGTCGTGCGCTCGGCCCGCGTGGCCTGATGCCGAACCCGAAGACGGGGACCGTCACGCCCGACGTCGGCAAGGCCGTCGGTGAGTTCAAGGGCGGCAAGGTCGAGTACCGGACCGATCGCTACGCGAACGTCCAGGTCCCGATCGGCAAGGCGAGTTTCGACGACGCCGCGCTGCAGCAGAACTTCTGGGCGGTCATCGACGAGATCAACCGCGCGAAGCCGGCCTCGGCCAAGGGTCGCTACATCAAGAAGGTCACCGCATCGGCGACGATGGGACCCGGCGTCCGCGTCGACATCTCGCGGCTGAAGCCCGACACCGACTGATCCGGTTTCCGACTCTCTGAACCTGTCGCTGTGCGCGGCCCGACTCGGGTCGGTCGCCGCCACATTCCTACGATGACCCGATGAACGAGTCGGCCGGCGCACTCCTGGACCTGTCCGGGAAGGTGGCGGTCGTGACCGGCGCAGCGACGGGGATCGGCGAGGGAATCGCGCGAACGCTCGCCGAAGTGGGGGTGGACGTGATCGTGGCGGACATCGACACCGTCGGCGCACATCGCGTCGCGGGCGACGTCGGTGGAACCGCGCTGGACCTCGATGTCCGCGACGCTGCACAGTGCGCCAGCGTGCTCGGCGACATCGGCGAACGGATCGACATCCTGGTGAACAACGCCGGGTCGTACCACGAGGCGGGCAGCATCCTCGACCAGAGCGTCGAGTCCTGGAGCCGTTCGATCGAGTTGAATCTCGCCAGTCTGTTCCACTGCTCCAAGCCCGTTGCGGCTCGCATGGTCGACCAGGGTGACGGCGGAGCGATCGTGAACATCGCGTCGGTCGACGGACTCCTGCCGTGCCTCGGCACCGGCTACGACTCGGCCAAGGCCGGTGCGATCCACTTTTCGCGCAGCCTCGCGGTCGACCTCGCGCCACACGGCATCCGGGTCAACGCCGTGAGTCCGGGCGTGGTTCCGGTACCGACCCTCGATCGGATGCACGCCGGAGAGATCGAGCACTTCTGGCCGACGGAACCGTCGACGAGCGGATTGATGGGACCGTTGATGAAGCAGCGGTCAGCGAACGTGCCGATCGGCCGGAAAGGCACCCCGCGCGACATCGCCAACGCGGTGCTGTTCCTCGTGAGCGATCTGTCGAGCTATGTCACCGGCCAGAACATCGCCGTCGATGGAGGATGGACACTCGTATGAGCTCTGCAGCAGACACCCACACCGATCCGGTCGTCCAGCGACTCCTCGACGAGCGCGACATCGTCGCGCTCGCGTTGCGTTACTGCAGGGCGATCGACACGAAGAACTGGGAGCTGCTCGACGACGTCTTCGTGCCCGAGTCGACCGCTCAGCTCGGCAGTCCGGCGATGCTCGAGGGTCGCGACGCGATTCGTGACCGGATTCGGACAGCGCTCGAGAACCTCGACGACAGTCAGCACCTGGTCGGGAACCACGAGGTCACCGTCGACGTCGATCGTGGAACGCATCGGTGCTACCTCCAGGCACAGCACATCCGTGAGTTGCCGGAAGGAAGCCCGAACCTGATCATCGCGGGACGCTACGAGGACGAGGTCGTCCGCACCTCCGCCGGCTGGCGGATCGCGCATCGCACCCTGGTCGTGATGTGGACCGAGGGCAATCCCGCCGTCACCGTCCGATAGGGAGTACCTGAATGGTCGTTCGGTAACGTCGGCGGCCATGAGCGAGATCGCCAATCCCACTCCCACGGTCGAGCAGCTGTGCGCGATCGAGGCGTGCCGCGAAGCGGCGCGACGGTATTCGTACGGGATCGACCGCCTCGACGGCGATGTCATGAAGTCGGCGTACTGGCCTGACGCGATCGACGAGCACGGTCGGTACAGCGGGAACGCGTGGGACTTCTGTGACCATTGCGTGGGGAGCCACGACAAGTGGACGTGGACGATGCACTCCATCTACACCCACCGCGTCGAGATCGACGACGACATGGTCAACGGGCGCGGCGAGGCCTACTGCATCACGCACCTGTTCGACGGCGTCGAGCGGATGATGTCCACCTGGTACGGCCGGTATCAGGACCGATACGAGTGCCGCGACGGCGAATGGCGGATCGGGCACCGCGTGTGCGTGCATCACGCGAACACGAAGGAGCACGTGCCCGAGACGATGGGTATCGACGCGAGCCTGTTCCGACAAGCCGACTTCGATCGGCCCGCCGCCGGTCGGCGGATGGGCGTCTGATGCCTGCGTTCGCGAAGCAGCGCGCTGCCGAGGACCCGACCGGATTCGCATTGGTCGATGCTCAGCGCGAGTACACCTGGAGCGATGTGGACGAGGCGCTCAATCGCTGTGCGAACCGGCTCCGCGACGCCGATGCCCGCGGTGAGCTCGGAACGCACCACCGCATCGCGGTCTTCGCCGAGAACGCCGCAGAAACTGCACTTGCGCACCTCGGTGGTCTGCTCGCCGGAACGTCATCGGTGCCGGTCAACTTCCATCTGACCGCCTCGGAAGCGGCCTACATCCTGAGTGATTCCGAGAGCGGGATCGTGTTCGTCGGCCCCGAGACCGTCGAACGCGGACTCGCTGCGGCGGCCGAGGCGGGAGTCGGGACGGTGATCGGTTGGGGATGCGACGACATCGACGGCGTCACCGGCTGGAACGAGTGGCTGGCCGCGGGCTCCACCGATGATCCGCCCTCCTCGATCATCCCGCTGCCCAATCTGCTGTACACGTCGGGCACGACGGGGCTTCCGAAGGGCACCGAACTTCCGCCGACGATGTTCGCCGGCGGGGTCGACATGGTCGAACACCTGGAGCGGTTGGCGCAGGGCGGGTTCGCCGGATTCGGCACGCACCTCGTGGTCGGACCGATGTATCACACCGGTCCCCTCTCGGGAATGCGGTTGCTCTGCGCGGGGGTGTCGTCGGTGATCCTCGACAAATTCGATGCCGAGGCCACGCTCGCTGCGATCGACAGGTACCGGACGGAGTCGGCGGTGATGGTGCCGACGCACTTCGTGCGGATGCTCGCGCTGTCCGACGAGGTCAAGGCGAAGTACGACGTCAGCTCGATGAAGTTGATCGCACACACGGGAGCGAAGTGTCCGATCGATGTGAAGGCCGGGATGATCGAGTGGTTCGGACCGGTGTTCCGCGACGCCTACGGGGCCACGGAGGTCGGCACCGTGTGTTCGATCACGAGTGAGGAGTGGATGGATCACCGTGGCTCGGTCGGCCGTTCGATCCCACCGTTCCACGCGGTCGTCCTCGATGACCGGTTGAACGAGTTGCCGGCGGGAACGGAGGGTCAGCTGTACTTCCGCGACGACACCGGTCGCGGCATCGTGTACCCGAACGACTCGGACAAGACCGCAGCGTCCAATCCCGAGCCCGGACTCTTCACCCTGGGCGAGATCGGGTACATGGACGACGACGGCTACGTGTACATCACGGATCGGTTCAACGACATGGTGGTGTCGGGTGGCGTCAACATCTACCCGGCGGAGTCGGAGTTGCTGTTGATCGACCACCCGGGCGTCGCCGACGTGGCGTGCGTCGGAGTGCCCCATCCCGACATGGGCGAGAAGCTCGTCGGCCTCGTGATTCCGACCGACGCCGCCGCGCCTCCCGATGTCGACGAGATCTCGACGTGGTTGCGCGAACGACTCAGCACCTACAAGTGCCCGCGCGAGTATCACCTCGTCACCGATCTCGGTCGGACGACGATGGGAAAGGTCAACAAGCGCCGCCTGCGCGACTCCTGGCTCGCCGGCGAACTGACCGGCGTTTCGGGCTAGCTGTCGTCCGACGACCGTCCGCCGCCCGACACGCCGGGCCACAACAGGTCGGCGAGGTTGTCGGCGAGGGTGTCGATGTCGCAATAGTCGTCGCGCAGCCACATCAGGGCGACGATCTGGAACGCACCGACGATCGCGTGCGACCACGTGCGCGACGCCACCTCATCGCGACCTGCTGCCGCGAACAGGTCGACCAGTTGCTGTGCCGAACGTTCGACGAGTCGCTGCAGCACGGCCGTGTCGTGGCCGCCGCCGTTCACGAACAGGAAGAGGTTGCGGTCGGCATCGATCGCGGCGAGGTACCCGCTGACCGCCGCGTGGAAGTCGTCGCGAGGATCGCGGCCCGTGCTCACTCGGATGTTGACCGCCGCGTTGATCCGGTCGATCAGGGTCTCCGACAGAGCGTTCGTCAGTGCCTCCCGGTCGCCGATCGTGCGATACAGGATCGGTTTCGTGACGGTCGACGCGGCGGCGATGTCGGCCATCGTGACGTCGGGGCCGCGATCGCGGATCAGTGAGGTCGCCGCTTCGAGCAGTTGGGCGCGGTCGACGATGACCCCACCTCCCGGTGGTCGGCCCGGTCCACGCTTGGACCCGTTGTTCGAGGAGGACGCCGTACTCACGTCCCGTGACCGTAGCGCCACGAACGCGGAGATGTTACTCCGAGTAAATATTGAGCGCGCGCGGGTGGTACTTTCGCAGCCATGACCGTGACCGAGGACAACCCGACCGCCGCCGACCCGACCGGTCCGCCGTGGCACCTCCGTGGCAACTGGGCGCCGGTGCTCGACGAACTCACCGAGACCGAGCTCCGTGTGGATGGGATCATCCCGCCCGAGCTCAGCGGCACCTATGTGCGCACCGGTCCGAACCCGGCGTCGGGCACGTCCGATCACTGGTTCTTCGGTGACGGCATGTTGCACGGTGTGCGCCTGTCCGGAGGCAAGGCCGAGTGGTACCGCAACCGATTCATCCAGACGCCGAACATCACCGACCCGGTCGAGGATCCGATGGACACGATGGGCGACCTGACCCGCGGCACCGGCAACACGCATGTGATGCCGCACAACGGAGAACTGCTGTGTCTCGAGGAGGGCCACTGGCCGTGGCGCGTCGACGGTGAGCTGAACACGCTCGGGCCGAAGAACTACGACGGCGCGCTCACCACCTCGATGACCGCTCATCCGAAGGTGTGTCCGGTGACGGGCGAACTGATCGCGTTCAGCTACCTCAGCGCCGAGCCGCCGTTCCTCAACTACATCCGGATCAGCGCCGACGGGGTCCTCCAGCAGTTGGAGGGCATCGACATCCCGAACATGGTGATGATGCACGACTTCAACGTCACCCGGAACCAC
>NZ_BAOL01000128.1 GCF_000350145.1 Ilumatobacter nonamiensis YM16-303
CCATCGGGTGTCAGACACCCGATGGTTCACGGTTACTGGAGGCCGGCGAAGCTCCCGCCGTCGACGTGGAGTTGGAGTCCCGTGACGAACGACGATTGCCGCCCGCACAGGAACGTGACGATCGAGCCGAAATCGTCGGCGTCACCCATCCGGATCTGCGCCCGCTGCTCGTCGTCGTAGAGCGCATCGAGTCGTGCCGTGTCATGGATGCCGGGCTGCACCGTGTTGACGGTGACTCCATCGGCGGCGACCTCGAGCGCCAGTGTCTTGAGGAACGCGGTGGCGCCGGCGCGGGCGGTGTTCGACAGGATGATGCTTCCGATCGGCTGACGAACCGACACCGACGTGATGGCGACGACTCGCCCCCAACCACGCTCCTGCATGCCGGGTACCGCCGCCTTGCACATCGCGACGATCGACATCAGATTCAGATCCAGCGCGTCGGGATAGGCGTCGACGGGCGTGGATGCGAAGTTGCCAGGCGGCGGACCGCCGGCGTTCGGGACCAGGATGTCGAGTGGCCCGCCGAGCGCGTCGGAGGCCGCCGCGACGAACTCCGCCCCTCCCGAGGCGGAGCCGACGTCGCAGACGACCCCCTGAACTCCGTTGCCGATCTCGCTGAGTGCGGCGTCGAGTCGGTCACGATCGCGACCGCAGATCACGACCCTGGCACCTTCTGCAGCCAGTGCTCTGGCGGCGCCACGGCCGAGGCCCGATGTCGCGGCAGCGACCGCCGCCCGACGTCCGCTGATTCCGAGATCCATGTGGAAACCCTACGCGTGTGGCTTCGACTGGATGTTGGTTCAGACCCGCTTCGCGAAGTAGATGATCGCGAGGATGATCAGAATGAGGATGAGAATTCCTCCGATGCCGTAGCCCATGTTTCGTGTTTCCTTTCGGTTGTGCCGCTCCTGCTGAGCGGCTCCCGGTCACCGTCTCCAACATCGGGGGATTCCAAACCTCACCGTTGCAACCCGCCCGCGTAGGGTTCGCTCCGTGACCTCCGATCGCGACGCTGCGTACGACCGACTCCGATTCGACTGGCCCGACGGCGACGACGGCGGGGTGCTCCGGATCACGCTCGACGATCCGGACAAGATGAATGCGACCGACGCAGCGATGCACCTCCAGCTCTCTCGCGTGTTCCGCGATCTCGACGACGACGAGTCGGTGCGGGCGATCGTCGTCACCGGTGCCGGACGGGCGTTCTCCGCCGGCGGCGACCTCGACTGGATCGCCGAACAGGTCGGTGACTACGCGCAGACGATGCGGGTCATGAAAGAAGCGGGCGACATCGTGCGCACGATGATCGACTGCGACACGCCGATCGTGTCCGCGATCAACGGCGTGGCCGTCGGTGCCGGACTCGCCGTGGCGCTGATGGCCGACGTGAGCGTGATCGACGAAGCGGCGAAACTGACCGACGGACACATCCGCCTCGGCGTCGCCGGCGGTGACCATGCGGTCGCCATCTGGCCGTTGCTGTGCGGGATGGCCAAGGCCAAGTACTACCTGCTCACGGCCGACTTCCTGGACGGCCGCGAAGCCGAGCGGATCGGACTCGTCTCGAAGGCCGTTCCCGCCGACGAGGTGATGCCGACCGCCCTCGGAGTGGCACGCAAGCTGGCCGCCGGGCCGATCGACGCCACGCGCATGACCAAGCGAGCACTCAACCACTGGCTCCGCCAGGCGCTGCCGAACTTCGAGGCCTCGCTCGCCTACGAGATGCTGAACTTCCTCGGGCCCGATGCCGCCGAAGGCCTCGCGGCACTCCAGGAGAAGCGGTCACCCGACTTCCGGCACGACCACGGTTCCGCGTCGTGAGCGCCGACATGGACGGCGTCGATCTGGAGGGAGAACTCGAACTGGCGCTGCGCGTTGCCGATGCGGCGGACCTGTTCACGCTGCCTCACTTCGTCGACCGCGATTTCACCGTCGACTGGAAGCAGAACCAGACCGAGGTCACCGAAGTCGATCGCCATGCCGAGTCGCTGATCGTCGACGGCCTCGTCCGTGCCCGCCCCGACCATGGCGTGTTCGGCGAAGAACACGGGCTGACCGGCGCAACCGACTCCGAGTGGCGATGGGTGATCGATCCGATCGACGGGACCTCCGGCTACGTGCGCGGGATCCCCGTGTGGGCGACCCTCATCGCACTGACCCACGCCGAGGCCGGCGCGGTGCTCGGCGTGGTGAGTGCCCCGGCGCTCGGGATGCGTTGGTGGGGCGGGGTCGGTCTGGGCGCACACACGGCGGCGCACGACGCCACCCGCGAGATGCGGGTATCGAGCGTGACCTTGCTCGACGAGGCCCAGCTCAGCGTGACGCACAACTCGGGCTGGGACGATCTCGGACTGACCGACCGGCTGATCGCGTTGCAGCAGCGCGCCCGACGCAGCCGTGGGATGGGCGACTTCTGGCAGCACATGCTCGTCGCCGAGGGAGCGGTCGACGTGGCGATCGATGCGGTCGGCGTCGCGCCGTACGACCTCGCCGCGGTCAAGCCGATCGTCGAGGCCGCCGGTGGCCGCTTCACCGATCGGCTCGGTGAGGTCACGCACGAACACGACACCGCGATCAGCAGCAACGGAGCCCTGCACGACGAGGTCCTCGCCCTTCTGGCGTGACCGTCGGGCCGGGCCTGCGTTCCCGCGAGACCGCCGGTGCGGCGACCGTGTGGACGTGCACTACGGTCGGTCGCGGCGTCGAATCGGGGGGTTCGGCGCCCGGAACCATGACCCCTGTGGAGCGACGATGACGACCGACAGATCCCGCACGACCGCAGTCCTGGGCATCGTGGTGGCCCTGGTGGTGAGCGTGTCAGCCGTCGCGGGCGGTCCCGCACTCGCCGACAACGGCAAGTCCCACGGCAACGGAAACGGGCATGGACGCGGGCACGCGGCGGAGCCCGACCGACTCGGCGAGTACTCGATCGGTCACACGACGGTGCAGGTGACCGACCCGTCGCGCAACCTCGACGGTTCGACGCCGGCCACGTCCGCCGGCCGATTCCTCCACATGGATGTTTGGTATCCCACCCAGGTCCCCACCGACGATCACGTCAGGTACACCTGGAACAACCCGCTGTACAACGAGAACCCGGGCGGCACCGTGTGGCCCGGGCTGCCCGATCTCGCACCGTTGCCCGCTGCAGGCGCGCTCTCGTCGAACCCGGTGCTCGAGAGTGCGCCGCTCGCCGACGGCGAGTTTCCACTGTTGATCGGATCGCACGGCAACCTGGTCACGTCGAGCAAGAACATGCCCGACACGATGGAGGCGCTCGCCAGTCACGGCTTCGTCGTGATGTCGGTCGAACACACCGGGAACAACGACGCCTGGTACCAAGCGGACTGGCTCGGCCGGCGGCTCGGCCTGGACATCGGCCCGAACCCGGGCATCGCCGCGCACGGCACGATCCTCCAGCGCACCAACGACGTCAGCTTCGTGATCGACTCCGCGCTCGACGGCACGGTCGACGCCGCGTCGGGCCTCGACTTCTCCGAGCGGATCGACGCCGACGAGATCGGCGTGCTCGGGTTCTCGTTGGGGGGTCAGACGAGCCTGGCGACGGTGACGGGGATCGGCTCGCAGGGCCGGCCGGCCGACGATCGTGTCAGTGCCGCGTTGATGAACGGCGGTTCCAACTGGGGACTGCTGCTCGACGACGACGACTACGCGAACACCGATGCGGCGTTGATGTTCCTCGGCAACGACACCGGCATCGCGTACGACGCGTTCAACCGGTTCACGGGCGCCGAGTCCAAGTACCTCGTCGACATCGCCGACTTCAACCATCACGTCGGTGGGTATCAGTCGACGTGGTGTCCCGATTTCGAACAGTCGATGGAACTCGTGAACCCGACGGTCTTCCCCGCGATCTTCGGCGGCGCCGCCGGAAACTTCGACCCGTCCGACGTCGCGAACTACATCTTCGACGCAACGTTCTACTTCACGTACACCGGGGCCCGGCAGTCGGGCGTGTACGACTACTGCGACTCGTCGGTGTTCGACGAAATCAGCGACGAGCAGCTGACCGCAGTCCTGTTCGGGAATCCGGCGATCGTCGACGTGGTCGACGAGTTGCGACCCGCGATGCCGCTCAAGCCCGAGGCATCCGTCGCCGAGATCTCACGCCTGACGACCGAGTACGCCGTGGCGTTCTTCAGCAAGACGTTGGAGAACGACAATTCGTACTCTCGCTACCTGAACCCGTCGCGGGCCAACCAACGACGCAACTCGCTGGTCGAGTTCACGAAGGACTGCCTCAAGGTGAAGGCGAATCCGATCGACCTGAGGGAGGGCGACAAGATCACGTTCGCGCCGGTCGGCGACGACGGCTACGACCTCAGCGTCACGTCGGGTGCCGCGTTCTACGACCAGGGCGCGGAACCGCTCGGCATCACCCCCGACAACGTCGCAGAGTTGGCATTCGACGGCTGGTCGTTCCCCGTGCCCGGCATGGCCGATCCGATCGACCTCCTGATCGTGAACGAGAACGGCATGGTCTCGACGCGCACCGCAGCCGACATCGACGGGATCGACGACAACGGTTCGCCGTGGTACATCAAGGGGCGCATGCTCTTGCACGCACAGTTCACGATCGGTGCGTTGATGAAGAATCTCGACGCTTCGGGCGACGGTCAGATCTTCGGATACCTGGACGAGGCCGAGCAGCGGGTGGTGGTGACGTATCGGGATGTCCCCGCAGCCGGCACCACCGCGCCGAACAACCTGCAGATCGCCATCGACGAGGACGGCACGATCGAACTGATCATCGGTGAGCTGGCCGACACGGGCGCGATCGTCTCGCCCAGCATCCTCGGCACGATCGGGATCGCCGGTGGTCACACCCCGATCTCCGAACTGAGCAGGACCGACCCGATCGACTTCAGCCGGTTGCGAGACCGCCGAACGCAGTTCGTGCCGTTCGACGAAACCGCGGCCATCTTCGAACAGTACGAAGAGGGCACGGCCCGCTCCTGCAGGCGCCGCTGAGAAACGTCTGCGGTACGCGCCGCGACGGGGTTCGGCCCGCCCAACGCAGGTCGGGTCCGGCCACCCCGATGTCAGGTGCCACAGAAGGTGCGGAAGCTGCTCGCGAAGTCCGCCGGGGCCGGCTCGGCGAAGCGGTGCCGGCCGGACTGCTCGGTGAACGGTTGCTGCAGCACGTCGAGCAGGGTCGTGAACGGTGCGAGATCACCCGTGGTCGCCGCGTTCAACGCTTCGTCGACCAGGTGGTTCCGCGGCACGTAGATCGGATTGACCGCGTTCATCTCGACGGCCGTCGACGAGCCGGCGGCGCGGGCCGCCTGCCAGCGTTCCAGCCACGAGTCGATCCCGTCGACATCGCCGACCAGTGACCGCAGCGGCTGCTCGTCGCCGTCGGCCGCAGCCGAGAGCGAGCGGAACGCCGACGTGAAATCGGCACCCGACTCGTGCAGGACGGCCAGGAGATCGTCGGCCAACTCCGCGTCGTCGGTCGGAACCGCGGCAAGCCCCAGCTTCGTGGCCATCAACTCGGACCAGCGGGCCCGGAAACGGGTCGGGAACTCCTCGAGCCGACCCGTCGCCAGTTCGACCGCAGTGTCCTGATCGGGATCGATGAACGCGAGCAGCGTCTCGGCGAGGCGGGCGAGGTTCCAGAGCCCGATCTGCGGCTGGTTGCCGAATGCGTACCGACCGCCGTGGTCGATCGAACTGAAGACCGTCGCCGGGTCGTAGACATCCATGAACGCGCAGGGTCCGTAGTCGATCGTCTCACCCGAGATCGTCATGTTGTCGGTGTTCATGACGCCGTGGATGAACCCGATGCTCATCCACCGTGCGATGAGGTCCGCCTGCACGTCGATCACCGCATCGAGCAGCGCGAGCGCCGGACGTTCGGCCGTTGCGGCGGACGGCGCATGACGGCTGATCGAGTGATCGATGAGCCGAGCGAGCATCGATGGATCGTCGAGCGACGCCGCGTACTGGAACGTGCCGACGCGCAGGTGACTCGACGCGACGCGTACGAACACGGCGCCCGGCAGCAGCGTCTCACGCGTGACCGAGTCACCGGTGGCCACGACCGCGAGCCCACGGGTGGTCGGGACGCCGAGCGCATGCATCGCCTCACACATCAGGTACTCGCGCAGCATCGGGGCGAGTGCGGCCAGGCCGTCACCACCTCGGGCGAACGGGGTTCGGCCGGAACCCTTGAGGTGGAGGTCGACACGATCGTCCGCCGCGGTGATCACCTCGCCGAGCAGGAGCGCCCGCCCGTCGCCGAGTCGGGGCGAGTAGCCGCCGAACTGATGTCCGGCGTACGCCTGGGCAACGGGGTCGGCACCGGCCGGGACCGCGTTCCCGACGAGGAGGTCGACGCCCGCCGGGGAACGCAGGTCGTCCGGGTCTGCGCCCAGTTCCTGCGCCAACGCGTCGTTGAGCACGACCAGGTCGGGGTCCGGAGCGGTTCGCGCCGACCAACGCTCGTACAGGCCGTCGAGCTCGCGGACGAACGTGTTGTCGAACTGGAGTCCCGTCATCGTCGTCACGACCCCGACCGTATCGGCGACGTGTTCGCGCAACCGGTCGCGAGCGGTGAGCGAACCCTCACCGTGGCGTGGATTGGCTCACCGCTTCGGGGGATCGGCCGTTTCC
>NZ_BAOL01000127.1 GCF_000350145.1 Ilumatobacter nonamiensis YM16-303
CCGCGCTCCGTGCGCGAACTGTTCACGAGACCGCAGGTTCGGTGTCCGGTTCGGGCTCGGGCGGGCTGAGCTCGTCGAACGTGTCGATCTTGCGGAGCGAGGGGAAGACGAACGCGAATCCGGCGGCGATCGCCACGGTGATGAAGCCACCTCCGGCGATCGCCCATGGCAACCCGAAGGCGCGAGCAGCAACACCGCTCTCGAACGCCCCCAGTTCGTTCGACGCGCCGATGAACACGCCCTCGACCGCGTTGACGCGTCCGAGCTGTTCGTCGGGTGTGACGAGTGGGACGATCGCTCCGCGGATGTTCATCGACACCATGTCGGCCGCGGCGACGACGACGAGGGCGATGAACGCGACCGCGTAGTTCCGGGTCAAACCGAACACGATGTGGCCCAGTCCGAAGATCGCCACGACGGTCAGCAGCGTCGGCCCGACGCGTCGTGTGAGCGGCCGGCGGGCGATCCACAGTGCCATCGCTGCCGCGCCGATCCCCGGCGCCGCGCGCAGCCATCCGTAGCCGATGTCGCCGACGCCCAGACGCTCCTCCGCGACCGCCGGGATGAGCGCGATCGCACCACCGAACAGCACCGCGAACAGGTCGAGCGAGATGGTCGCGAGGACCACCGGGGTCCGTCGCACGAAGCGCAGCCCCTCGACCGCGCTCGACCAGGACGGGCGTTCCGTGATCCGCTCCGGCGTGCGGTGGTAGTGCACGACGAGCAGCGGAATCACCGCCGCGAACTGGAGGAACGCGGCGAGGAGATAGGCCCACGACGCACCGACGCTGTAGATGAACCCGCCCATGATCGGCCCGATGATCGCCGATCCGGTGAACGTCGCCGTCCAGAGCGCGATGAGCGCCGGGAAGAGTCGTTTCGGCGTCAGGAACGGGGCCATCGAGCGCCGCGCCGGCGCGACCATCGCGTCGGCGGTCCCGAGCACGAAGGCGATGAGGAACAGTTGCCACACATCGGTCGACCCGCTCATCGTGAAGACGATCAACGCAACCGCGCAGAGCCCCCGCCCCGCGAGGAACAGCCCGGACACGCGGCGGCGGTCGAAGCGATCCGCCACCCAGCCGCTCACGAGCACCAGCAACAGCGCAGGGATGAACTGGGCGAGTCCGATGAGACCGATGTCCAACTCGTCGCCGGTGATGTCGAACACCTGCTTGAACAGGACCGTCAGCAGCACGTTCTGGCCGACGGCGGCACACGCTGTCGACACGAGATACAGACGCACTGCGGGGATCTGGAGAACCTCACTCGTCGTCGTCGGCTCTGCGGACATGGGGAGGCGACGCTATCGATTCTGCGAGGGACCGGATCGGCTGCGTTTCCGCCGCCGTGACTGGTGCTACGCGCGCGCCTCGAGGAGCCCGCGACCGACCTTTTTCGCGATCGAACGGAAGTCGGCGGCGGCGGGGAGCAACGTCCGCCCCGAGCGTCGGATGAGTTGAATCGCTCGAGGGTGGAGCGGTGGGTCGAGTCGGAGGACCGCGATGTCGGGGTCGTCGTGGTCGACCGCGAGCGACGGCATGACCGCCCATCCCATTCCCGACCTGACCATGCTCTGGACCGCAGCGTTGTTCCGGAACCGGTAGGCGTAGTCCGGGGAGATCCCGGCACCGGTGAGCCGCTGGTCGATCAGACGTTGGCCGGTCTCGTCGCCGGGTTGGCCGATCAGCGGCCGGGTGTTCAGGTCGGCGACCGTCACGAACTGTCGCGCGGGACGCTCTGCGGGAGCGAGCACGACGAACGGGTCGTAGCCGAGGAGGTCGATCTCGATCCGCGGGTCGTCGTCGGCATCGATCGTGAAGGCGAGGTCGATCTCATCCTGGAGAACCTCGCGCATGAGCGCGTCGAGGTCGTCGGTCTCGTCCAACTGGACATCGACGTCGGGGACGTGGTCGCGCATGGCGCCGAGGATGTTCGGGAGGAGCTCGGCAGAGGCGGACTGAAAGGTGCCCACGATGAGCTGGCCGGATCTGCCTCGTCGCAGCAGGTCCAGCTGCGCATCCATCTGGTCGACGCGGGCGAGGGAGCGTCGGGCCCACTCCAGCACGATCTGACCGGTCGACGTGAACTCGGCGGGGCGCGGGCCCTTGGGTCGGTCGAACAGTGCGACTCCGGCGGCGCGCTCGAGTTGAGCGATCTGCTGACTCACTGCGGACTGGGTGAAGCCGAGCGCCTGGGCGGCCCGAGCGAAGGTGCCATGGTCGGCGACGGCGACCAGCGCGGCCAGGTGCCGCGGGTCGGTGTCGCGCAACGAGGGCATGATCATCAGAATAGCTGATCACTATGTGTAGGAATCGTCGCTTTTGATCATGACCAAGCATGCGTAGCATTTCACGCATGGCCCCGATCGCAGCACAGGAACTCGCAGAACACGTCGTCACCGAAGGCTTCGCGGCCCAGAAGGACGGGCTCAACGCGCTCTACGAGGCGGCGCGGGCGAAGTCCGTCAGTGGCGTACTGCTCGAAGTCGTCGCCGACGAGCTCGAGCCGCGTCCGGTGCGCGAGCGCGCCCTCGGCCGCATCGTGATCCACCTCTCCCGCGCCGCCTGATCACCTGTTCGTCGGTGCCGGTCACCAACGTGCGTTTTCGGTCATGGAGCCAGGTGTTCGAGGAGGTCGACGGCGAGCCGCGACGGCTCGACCTTCTTCGACCACACGGCACGGAGCTGTCGGTCGATCCTCAGCCCGTCCACCGGAACCTCCACCAGGGTTCCGCGCTCGAGGTCCTCGGCGACGGCCAGCCGGCTGATCACCGTTGGTGACGAACCGTTGATCACGGCGACTCGCACCGCCGAGATCGAACCCAGATCGAGTACCGAACTCGGAGCGGGTACGCCCAGCCGGGCGAGCTCCTGATCGAGCGCGTCGCGTGTTCCGGAACCGACCTCGCGCAGCACGAGTGGTGTCGATGCAAGGGTGGCGAGATCGATCGAGTCGACGCGTGCCCATCGATGTCGCGGGGCCACCACGACGATCAGTTCGTCGGTCCCGACGAGCTGTTCACGGATCGTCGGAGGAACCGTCGGTGACTCCACGAAGCCGAGGTCGACCTTGCCCGCATCGAGTCGATCGAGGACCGCGCGACTGTTGGTGACGTCGACGACGACCGAGTCGTCAGGACGGTCGTCGAGGAAGCGATCGAGCCACGGTGGCAGCAGGTACTCGGCGATCGTGTAGCTCGCCGCGATGCGCAGGAGGCCGGTGCGGTGGGCCCGGAGCGACTCCACGCCGGTCGCGAGACGCTCCGCCGCGCCGAGTACCTCGTCGGCCCATCCCGCGATGAGTTGGCCGTCGGGCGTCGGCTGTGACCCGGTGGGAGACCGGTCGAGGACCCGAACGCCCAATTGGCGTTCCAGGGAGCGAATGCGGCTACTTGCCGAAGGCTGCGTGATCCGATGGAGTTCGGCGGCGCGGGACATGCTGCCGAGATGGACAACGCTGCGCAGGAGGTCGAGCGCAGCCAGTTCCGGGACGTTCGGTGGCAGCGGCATCACGGGAATCGTAGTCGTGAGCAAGAACAGGTCTATGACCAGTCATCGAGTGGATCTATGACCTCACAGCCGATTGGGGGCTAGCGGTCCGGTTCGACCTGGGGGACACTGGACCGATGGTCCGGGGGAGGAATCGATGACGCGGCTGGGCTTCTTGCTGGACAGCGACTCGTGTATCGGCTGTCACGCGTGCACGATTGCGTGCAAGAGCGAGCACGATGTGCCGCTCGGTGTGAACCGGACGTGGGTGAAGTACATCGAGACCGGGACGTTCCCGGACGCCAGTCGTCACTTCTCGGTCATGCGCTGCAATCAGTGCGAGGACGCGCCGTGCATGACGATCTGTCCGACCAACGCGCTGTTTCGTGCCGACAACGGCGTGGTCGACTTCCAGGACGACAACTGCATCGGCTGCAAGTCGTGCATGAACGCTTGCCCCTACGACGCGTTGTACATCAACCCGGAGACCAACACGGCGCAGAAGTGCAACTTCTGCAACCACCGTGTCGAGATGGACCTCGCTCCGTCGTGTGTGGTCGTGTGTCCAACCGAGGCGATCAAGGTCGTCGACTTCGATGACCCGAACGACGCGAACCTCAAGCTGATCGGCCGTGAGGACGTGGCGGTCCGCTCTCCCGAACAGAACACGAAGCCGAAGGTGTACTACAAGGGCGCCGATCAGGCGTCGCTCGACCCGACCCGGACCAAGATCAGTGCAGACGGGATGATCTGGGCGGACACGACCGCGAACCACCGCCGACTTCCGGAACTCGACGAGCACGGTCACGGCGATCCCGGCGTCGTCGCCCGCACCGCGTACACCACCTCGCACAAGACGACCTGGGACCGCATGGTGTCCGGGTACCTCGTGACGAAGGCGATCGCCGGCGGGATCATGCTGATGGCCACGTTGATGATCGTGCTCGGTCACGCCGACGAGCAAGCGGCCGTGGGTGTCGTTCCGCCGATGGTCGCCGGTGTGTTCCTGGCGATCACCGGCGTCCTGCTGATCGGTGACCTGAAGCAACCGGGGCGGTTCCTCTTCCTGTTGACGCGGTCGAACTTCTCGTCGTGGTTGGTGAAGGGGGCCTACGTGCTCGGTGCGTTCGCCGCGGTCTGCGGGCTGTGGTGGATCTTCGGACTGGCCGACGTTCCGAACGCGTTGAAGGTGTTGGCGATTCCCGCAGCTCTGCTCGGCGCCGCCACCGCCGGCTACACCGCGTTCCTGTTCGCGCAGTGCGAAGGTCGTGACCTGTGGCAGACCCCGCTGTTGCTTCCGCTGCTGCTCGCACGCGCGGTCGTGGCCGGGTCGGCGGCGTATGCGGTGCTCGACGTGTTCATGGCCATTCCGTCGCAGCGCGCGGTGTGGTGGTCGTTGCTCGGTGGCCTCGCTGCGGTGGCGTTTCTGACCTGGGTGGAGTTGCAGTCGCACGGCAGCCGCCACGTCGAGCTGGCGATCGCCTCGATGACGACGGGCGACCAGAAGCAGTGGTTCCGACTCGGCAACATTCTCGGCCTCGTCCTGCCCGCCCTGTGCGCGATCGTGGCGCTCGCCGGGGGCGGCGACTCACCGATCCTGGTCGCCCTCGGAGGACTGTCCGCCGTGGTCGGCATGTGGCTGTCCGAAACCGCCTTCGTCCGCGCCGGCCAATCCGTCCCCCTCTCATGAGTGGACATCGGGCAGGGAGTCTTCGATGACCGATCTGAACAAGTATCCGCCGCAGTCCCAGTGGCACGACTGGACCGAGCTCGACGCGAAGGCGTGGCCGGACAAGAAGGAACGCAACTACACCCTCGTACCCACGACGTGCTTCAACTGTGAGGCGGCGTGTGGACTGCTCGCGTACGTCGACAACGAGACGGGCGACATCGCGAAGATCGAAGGAAATCCCGAACACCCGGCGAGCCGCGGACGGAACTGCGCGAAGGGTCCGGCCACGCTCAACCAGATCTACGACCACGAGCGGATCCTGTATCCGCTGAAGCAGATGGGGGAGCGCGGTTCGGGCGAGTGGGAGCGCATCAGCTGGGACCAGGCGCTCGACGAGATCGGTGAACGCATCCGCACCGCCTTCACCGAAGACCGGCACAACGAGGTCATGTACCACGTCGGCCGACCCGGTGAGGATGGCTACGCCGATCGGGTGCTGAAGGCGTGGGGAACCGACGGGCACAACAGCCACACCAACATCTGCTCGTCGAACGCACGCATCGGATACCAGAGCTGGATGGGTCACGACCGCCCGTCGTCCGACTTCGCCAACGCCGAGGTGATCTTCCTGATCTCGTCGCACCTCGAAGCCGGTCACTACTTCAATCCGCACGCGCAGCGGATCATCGAAGCCCAGAACAAGGGCGCCACCGTGATCTGCGTCGATCCCCGCTTGTCGAACACCGGCTCGAAGGCCGACCACTGGCTCCCGACCTGGCCCGGCACCGAGGCGTTCCTGTGTCTGTCGATCGCTCACCTGCTGCTCGAGAACGGAACCTGGGACCGGGAGTTCGTGCGGCGGTGGGTGAACTGGGAAACCTTCCTCGCCGAGCTGTATCCCGAACTGCCGCAGACGTTCGACTCGGTCGATGCGGCGCTGAAGGACCACTACCGCGAATACACCCCCGAGGAAGCCGAGCGTGTCACCGGCGTCTCCGCCACCCAGATCCGCGAGATCGCCACGATCATCGGCAAGCACCCGACCAAGTTCGCCAGCCACAACTGGCGCGCCGCCGGAGCGGGCAACTACGGCGGCTGGCAGGTCGCACGCTCGCTGTTCTTCCTGAACGTGCTCACCGGCTCGGTCGCGACCGAGGGCGGCACGTCGGGCAACGGTTGGAACAAGTTCTCGGCGCATCAGCCGAAGGGAGCGCCGCCGCTCGACAAGTGGAACGAGCTGAACTGGCCGAAGGAGTACCCGCTCGCGTACCACGAGATGTCGATGCTGCTGCCGCACTTCCTCAACGAGGGGCGGGGCACGCTCGACACCTACTTCTCGCGCGTCTACAACCCGATCTGGACGAATCCGGACGGGTTCACCTGGCTCGAAGCGTTGAAGGACCGAGGCAAGGTGAACTGTCACGTCGCGCTCGCACCCACGTGGTCGGAGACGTCGTGGTTCGCCGACTACGTGCTGCCGATGGGCGTCGGCGCCGAACGCCATGACGTCGCTTCGTTCGAGACCCACGCCGGCCGCTGGATCGGCTTCCGCCAGTCGGTGTTCCGGCGGTACGCCGAGATCAAGAACGGGGAACCGGTCGGCCCCGACGCACGCAGTCACGAATACAACCCGGGCGAAGTGTGGGAGGAGAACGAGTTCTGGATCGACCTGTCGTGGCGCATCGACCCCGACGGCTCGCTCGGAATCCGGAAGTGGTTCGAGTCCGACGAGCGTCCCGGCGAACCGATCAGCGTCGACGAGTACTACGGCCACATCTTCGCCGAGGAGGTGCCCGGTCTGGCCGACGCTGCAGCGGAAGCCGGCCAGGATCCGCTCAGTTACATGCGCGACCGGGGTGCGTACGCCGTACCGACCGACCCGTACCGGCCGTACGAGAAAGCGGTGGCGGCGGAGGCGGTGGCCGACTGCACGCAGGACGCGTCGGGTGTCTTCCGGAAGCCGGGAACGATCGGCACGTTCGACGGCTCACCCGGATCGTTCGCCGCGACCGAACTCGCCAAGCTCGGCGACGGATCACCTGCGGTCGAAGTCGACGGCCAGATCATGGAGGGGTTCCCCACACCGTCGAAGAAGCTCGAACTGTTCTCCACGACGCTGAAGGACTGGGGCTGGCCGGAGTACTCCACGCCGAAGTGGATTCCGAGCCATGTCCACTGGGAGGACATGGACATCGCCGGGAACGAGCGGATCCTGCTCCCGACGTTCCGCATCCCGACGCTGATCCACACTCGCTCGTCGAACTCGAAGTGGCTCAACGAGATCAGCCATCGACACCCGCTGTGGATCCATCCCGAAGACGCCGAGCAACTCGACATCGACGAGAACGGACTCGTCCGGATCAGCACTCGGATCGGTCATTTCGTGATCCAGGCGTGGCGTACGGAGGGCATCCGTCCCGGGGTCGTCGCGGCGTCGCATCACATGGGCCGCTGGCGGCTCGACGAGACCGAAGGTCGGAACTGGGCCGGGGGGAAGGCGAACATCACCTCGTCGGCCAATCCGGAGGGCGGCTCGACCTGGAAGCTGCGTCGCGAAGGTGGAAACCACTCCTACGAATCGTCCGACCCCGACACCGGCCGCATCTGGTGGCACGACACCGGTGTCCACCAGAACGCCACGTTCTGCGTGCAGCCCGACCCGATCTCGGGCATGCAGTGTTGGCATCAACGTGTCCGGGTGACCCCGGCCGAGGTCGGTGACGAGTACGGCGATGTCGTCGTCGACACGGCCAAGTCGCATGAGGCATACCTCGAGTGGATCGCCAAGACCCGCCCGGCCGGGACCACCAACGACTCGGGCCTCCGTCGTCCGCTCTGGTACGCCCGCCCCCTCAAACCCACCATCGACGCCTACCGACTCTGACCGCCCGCCATCGTGAACCATCCGGTGTCAGACACCGGATGG
>NZ_BAOL01000126.1 GCF_000350145.1 Ilumatobacter nonamiensis YM16-303
TATCCGATCGACTCCCTCGATGAGGGAGACGTTCTCATCACCAACGATCCGTACAAGACGGCCGGGCAGTTGCTCGACGTCACGGTGCTCGTCCCGGTGTGGCGCGGCGGGAAGCTGATCGCTCTGTTCGGCTCCACGATCCATCACACCGACGTCGGCGGCTACGGCATCGGTGCCGGCGGACGTGACGTGTTCGAAGAGGGGCTGTGGATCCCGATCGTGAAGCTGATGAAGGCCGGCGAACGCAACGAGGACGTCTGGAAGTTCATCCTCTCCAACGTGCGCCAGCCCGACCACATGGGCGGCGACCTGCACGCCCAGATGGCGTCGGGTCAGATCGGCGCGCAGCGTCTGCTCGCCCTCTGTGACCACCACGGGTTCGACGACATCGAGGATCTCGCCGACGAGATCATCTCGCGCTCCGAGGACGCAACCCGGAAGGGGATCCGCGAGTTGGAGTCGGGTCGCTACGAGTCGAGCGCGCTGCTCGACCTCGCCGACGGCAGCGAGATCCTGATCAAGTGCGCGCTGATCGTCGACGCCGACGAGGGTTCGATCACCGTCGACTACACCGGCTCGGCCGATGCCAGCCGCTGGGGCATCAACGTCGTCAAGAACTACAGCCACGCCTACACGACCTTCGTGGTGCGCTCGGTACTGAGTCCCGACATCCCCAACAACTACGGCAGCCTCAAGCCGATCGAGATGATCGCCCCCGAAGGATCGATCCTGAACGCGGTGTCACCGCAACCGTGTACCGCTCGCCACGTGGTCGGCATGTTCCTGCCGAACGCGCTGCTCAAAGCGCTCGCCCAGGTTCGCCCGGACAGCGCGATGGCCGAAGGGTCAGGAGCCGTGTGGACGATGCAGGTGAGCGGCAACCACGACGACGGCAGCCCCTTCATCACGGCGATGTTCACCTATGCCGGCGGGGTCGGCGGCCGCGCCACGAAGCCCGGCCTCGACGCGTGCTCCTATCCGACCGGGGTCGCCGCCGTGCCGATCGAGGTCGTCGAGGCATCCGCTCCGATCCGGTTCACCGCCAAGGCGCTCCGACCCGATTCGGGCGGCAAGGGAGCCCAGACCGGCGGACTCGGTCAGACGATCGAGTTCGGCGTCGACACCACGCGTGAATGGCAGCTGAACGCCGTCACCAGCCGCCTCGCCGAGGCGCCACAGGGGATCTTCGGCGGTGAGCCCGGTGCCTCGGGTTCCTTCAGTGTGAACGGCGAGAAGATCACCACGCAGGAGCGAATCACCCTGCAGCCCGGCGACCGGATCCGACTCGATCTGCCCGGCGGCGGGGGCTACGGCGCTCCCACCACCTGAACCGAACCAGCAACGAACGGGAGGAAGACGATGACCGCAGTTTCCACTTTCGCCGCCCAGTGGGCAGCGTCGGTGGCCGCGCGTCCGTCCGAACCGTTCCTGCGCTTCGAGGCGTCCGACGGCACCGTGACCGAGTGGTCGTACGCCGAGTTCGACGACGTCGTCGGGCGCACGGCCACCACGCTCGTCGCTCATGGCGTCGATGCGAACCGCGGGGTGCATCTCGCCCTTACCAACTCGCCGTCGTTCGTGGCCGCGTGGCTGGCGGCGATCCGGCTCGGCTCGTACATCGTGCCCTCGGATCCGATGGCCACGGCGCCCGAACTCGCCGAACACGTGTCGCGCACGTGCCCGGCGGTGTCGCTGGTGTCCGCGAGGCGTGCCGGCGTCGCGCGCGGGGCGATCGCCGACGTCGGCGACCGCGGGCCGACACCGCTGATCGTCGACGAGGACGACGCCACCTGTGCCGGTCTCGTCGTCGTCGAGGGGCGGGTGAGCGAGCGCACGTCGGAGTGGCCCGACCCGGCTCCGACCGATCGGGCCGCGGTCATGTTCACCAGCGGGACCACCGGTCGGCCGAAGGGTGTCGAGATCACCCAGGCGAACTACGCCTTCGCCGGGTCGACGATGGCGGCCGCCGCCTCGCTCGACGCCGACGATCGTCAACTCGTCGTGTTGCCCCTGTTCCACGCGAACGCGCAGTACTACTCGTTCGCGTCGGCGATCGCGGTCGGCGCCGGCGTGGCGCTGATGTCGACGTTCTCCGCCAGCGGGTTCGTCCGACAGGCGGCGGTCCACGGTGCGACCCACGCGAGTCTGTTCGCCGGACCGATGCGGATGATCCTCGCCCGCGGCGGTCCGTGGCAGCCGGAGGCAGGACAGCCGGAACTGCGGTTGCGACACTGCTGGTTCGCCCAGAACATCACCTCCGATCAGTACGCGACCATCTCGGACTGGCTCGGTTGTCGTCCGCGCCAGTTGTACGGCATGACCGAGACGATCCCGGCGGTCCTCACGGACTCGGTCACGGATCCCCGTCACGACTCGATGGGCTTCGTCACGGACGGCTGCTCGGTCCAACTCCACGACGCTGCGGGTCTCCCGGTGTCACCCGGCGAGGTCGGCCAGATCGTCGTCGGGGGAGAGGCGGGAACGACTCTGTTCGCCGGCTACCTCGACGACCCGGACACCACCGCGGCCTCGTACCGTGACGGCTGGTTCCTCACCGGCGACCGCGCTCGGTGCGACGCGGACGGCCGCTTCGTCTTCGACGGCCGCCGGTCGGACGTGTTGAAGGTGTCGGGCGAGAACGTGTCGGTCGTCGAGGTCGAGGCGGTGGTCGGGTCCCATCCCGACGTGTTCGACGTGGTGGTGGTCGGTGCCCCCGATCCGATCCGTGACGAGGTGCCGGTCGCGTTCGTCGTCCCGGAGCCCGGTGTCGATCGGGACGGCTTGGGTGCGCGTCTCGACGACTGGAGTTCGGCGCGCCTCGGCAAGGCGAAACGGCCGCGCGACTACTCCCTCGTCGACGAACTGCCGCGTACGAGCGTGGGCAAGGTGCGCAAATTCCTGCTCACCGAAGCCGCCGCCGATCTCCACCCCGACCGACCATCGTCCAGCAACAGCCCCAGCCAGGAGGCGCCCGCATGACCATCACCAGTCCCGCCAGCCAGTACGCCGGATCGAACGTCCGTCTGCGCCCGGACCTGATCGACGCGATCGATGCGTCGATCGTCGACGTGGCACACGCCTCGACGCTGCCGCCCGAGCTGTACACCTCCGACGAGGTGCTCGCGTTCGAGCGGGAGGCCGTCTACGCGAAGGAATGGTTGTGTGCCGGTCGCGTCGAGCGGATCCCGAACAACGGTGACTGGTTCACGGTCACGATCTGCGACGAACCGGTCATCGTGTGCCGCGACAAACAGGGCGGCATCCGGGCGATGTCGGCCGTCTGCCAGCACCGCGCGATGCAGGTGTGCGACGGGAGCGGCAACTCGAGCACGTTCAAGTGCCCCTATCACCACTGGAACTACGGACTCGACGGCCGACTGCTCGGAGCGCCGGCGATGGAACGCACCGAGGACTTCGACAAGGCCGACTACGGGCTGCCCCAGTTCGCGGTGGAGGTGTGGCAGGGCTTCATCTTCTTCAACATGGATCCGGACGCCGCGCCACTCGCTCCGACGCTGCGCGACTACGAACCGTTCATCGCGAACTACGACCTGGCCGACGCGGTGTGTCCCGGAACGTTCACGCTCGAGGACCGGCCGTGGAACTGGAAGGTGATGTTCGAGAACTTCAACGACGGCTACCACGCCAACCGGTTGCACCAGTACGTCCAGGACTTCTGCCCGAGCAACCTCACCGACTTCCCGACCGGGTGGAACGACGACTCGAACGTGATCTTCCGCGAGGGCGGCTACACGGCGATGGACGGCGGCTTCAACGCCACGCACCAGGCGATCATGCCGGTGTTCCCGAAGCTCACCGAGCAGGAGCGCTCCCGTTCCACGTTCGCACTGGTGCCGCCGACGCTGTGTCTCGGGACCGCACCGGACCAGGCGTTCTTCTTCCTCGTCCGGCCGACCTCGCCCGAGACCGTCGACATCGAGATCGGCTACATCTTCCACCCGTCGGCACTCGACGATCCGCTGTTCGAACACAAGCTCAAGCTCACCGATGTGGGCGTGCAGGTGTTCGTCGACCAGGACACCGACGCCACCACGAAGGTGCAGCGGGGACTGCGGTCGCGTTTCGCTCCGCGGGGACGGTACTCGTGGCAGGAGGAGAGCCACGTCCGATTCAACCGGTGGCTCGCCCAGCGCTACCGCGCCCAGCAGTCCGCGACCTGACGACGTGGTCATGACCGAACATCCTGCTCATCAGCCGTTCGGCATCTCGTTACATGCCGGAAACACACGCTCGACTACCATTCCAATGGTCTGACCATCAGACCGAACCGACACAAGGGGAAACGATCCATGCTCTTCGACACGACCACGACCAGGCAGCGCTGGACGCGATCACTTGCCGTGCTCGCCGCACTCTCGCTCACCGCCGCCGCATGCGGCGGAAGCGACGACGCCGACGAACCCGGCGACACCACATCGGACACTCCTGCCGAGCAGGCGAGTGAAGACACCGCGTCCGAGGAAGCCGGCGGAGACACGACCGCGGACACCGCGGCCGAGGA
>NZ_BAOL01000125.1 GCF_000350145.1 Ilumatobacter nonamiensis YM16-303
TCGCACCTGTCAAGCCCTTCGTTCCTCAGGGCCAAGCCCTTCGGGTTGACAGGCACTCGTCAGCTCCGCAGCCCGTGCGGGCAAGCCCGCCGTTCACAGAGCGGGATGACGGCTGACGGAGCGGTCGGGATCGGGAGAGTCCCCGGCCGCTCCCGACGCCACCGACCCAGGAGCACATCATGGCCATCAACATCGCCACCGCCAACGACAACCCCAAGCCACAGCGACCCACACACCTGAATGTCGTCGCCGATCACACCCCGGGCGAGCACGTCACCGACAGCGACGACATCTGGTGGTGGCTTCCCGTCCTCGGACCGACCGCCACCGTCCTCGCCTTCAACCTCGCTCGAAACGCACGCGAGTCGGACAAGACCTGGCCCACCGACGCACTCGCCCAACGTGTCGGCCTCGGTAAGTCCCAGTCGCTCATGTGGCGCAGCCTTGACCGGCTCGACATGTTCCACGTCGCCCACTTCCACGGCACCGACGTGCTCACCATCCGTCTCCAACTTCCGAGGCTCACGCAACGCCAACTCTCGAAGCTGCCGGACGATCTCGCCGCCGACTACCCGCACCCCGCCCGGCCGAGCAAGCCCCGACCGATCCGAGAAGCATCATGACCGAACTCGCGCCACCCGGCCCGCAACGCCTCTTCCACGTCGACCCCACGACCGAGACACTCGACGTGATCGCAACGAGCGGCCTCACCATCTGCCATTGCCGCGACCTTGCGGCCGCAGTCCTCACCGCTGCAGCGATCGCCCGCAACCGAAGCGAGACGACGTGGCTCGTCGCACCCGACCGATGGACGGTCCGGCTCGATCCCGCCGACCAGAACGTCACCGCCACCGGCAGCAACCGATCCCCCATCGACGCGATCAGGCGCGTCCTCACGCAGCTCCCACCGGAGGAACCACAACCATGACCGACACCATTGCCACCGACGAACTCACGACCGTTCAGGCCGCGCACCTCATGCCGCATCCGAAGAACATCCGCAGCGAACTGGGCGACATCAAAGATCTCACCAGGTCGATCAAGAACCAGGGTGTGCTCGTCCCTCTCCTCGTTCTTCCCGCCGACGCCGACGGAATGCACACCATCGTCGCAGGGCACCGCCGCTACCGCGCCGGATCCGCAGCCGGCGCCGAGACGTTCCCAGTGATCATTCGCGACCTCACTCCGGTACAGGTGCTCGACACGATGCTGACCGAGAACGCGCAGCGCTCCGACCTCTCGCTCACCGAGTCGATCCAAGCCGTCGCCCGCTACCAAGTGCTCGCACCAGGCGACAGCCCGACCAAGATCGGACGCCGCATCGGACGGACACCGACGTGGGTCAAATCGCGCTTGGCGCTCGCCGCCCTACCAACTGACGTCCTGGCGATGCTCGATCGCGGCGACCTCACGATCGCCAGCGCAACAGCGATCGCCGCCGTCATCGACCTCGGAGACGAAGCCGTGCGCGAATGCGCCGAACACATCGCATCACGCCGATGGAACGACGACCCGACCGGCACCGTCACCGAGTGGCGCGAGAAGCGGGACGCTGAAGCGGAACGCGCCGAGATCATTGCGAAGCTCGACGCACTCGGCGTGACCCGGTTCGACAGCGATCACGACGCTCGAGATGCGAAGGCACAAACACTCGACTCGTTCGGCCTCGGTCTCGACACGGCACAGACCCGAGCACACCGCCACGAACCGTGCCACGCCGTCACCGTCACCCGCCGCTACGACAACGAGATCGCCGTCACCGGATGGTGCATCGACCCGAAGCGGCACCGCTCGACCACCACCCGACCCGCCGCATCGGAGATCGCGATCGAGAAACCCGGAGCGCAGTCGAAGCAAGCTCAGACTGAAGCCGACAAGGCACGCAAGCTCGCGCGCCAGACTCGTCACGATGCCGCGGCTGTCGCACTCGCCAAGGGCCGGCTACCGAAAGGAACGCTGCTCGACCTTGCAGCCCGCGTGCTCATCGACTCGGTCGGACAGCCCGCAGTCACGAAGGCGGCCGAGTTCCTCGCCATCGATCCTGCCGAGAAGGCCGATGGCCGACAGCGAAGCGACCTCACCGCATGGCTCGACGCCGTGGGCGACCCGACCCGGCTGCTCGCCGCTCTCGCCGGAGCCGAACTCGAAACCTACGGACGCCAGACTGACCCGCTGCCGGGACACACCCACGCCGACAACTCAGGTCGCTGGCTCGACCTGCTGACGGCCCACGGTGGTTACATGAGCGAAGGCCACGACCTCGCCTGAACCCGACGCACCCGATCGATCGCCACCGCTACCGGAAGGCGCTGACCGGTCGGGTGTGAGCGGATCTCGCGCCGAATGTGAGTGGTCGTGTGTGTCCTCGGCGCGACGGTCGCGGGTTGACGTTGCCGCCCTGCGGGCGGTTGCGGTACTGCATCGCCGGTCACACCTATCAATCCACTCGTTCCTCGGGCCAAGCCGCCATCCGCCAGGCCAGAACCGAGACGACACGCCCGTTGAACTCAGTCGCGATCACCGACCAGATCACCGCCAAGCCGATCGGCAAGCACGAAGAGCTTCTGGGCCCTTACGAGATCGACCTCACCACACCCCGATGCCCGAGCCGACACCCGACCACATCTCGAATCCGACAACGAGTACCGCTGCAACGTCGGCGAGGTCGAATGATCGGCCGGCACCGCAACCGCACCGCACCGCACCGACTCGTGTTCACCGCCGACGTCGACGACTGGGCAGACGGAGTTCCCGAACGCAGCGAAGGGATCGTCGGCGGCCTCAACCGGTACCACAGCCGAGACTGGGGCGACCTGCACAGCCACGACCGAGCAATGAGCGACAACGCCATTGCCGGTCTGATGGGGCGAGTGATGTCTGTCGACGAGCTTCCGACGACGCTCGTCGACTGGAACAACGGACGGCACTTCTGGGTGATCATCGACGACGTCGCCGCCACCAGCACGATCACTGCGGTGCGCTGGCCGAGCGACCGCTGACGGCCCGTCAGCGGATTGCCTGGACGCAACCCACGCGTCCACGCACACCTCGACCGACTCGTGCCGCCCTACGCTCGGCGAGATGGCGGTACCAACGATCAAGGCACTGGACTGGAAGACCGCAGGAGAAGTCCTCGGAGGCGAAGCGAGTCACTTCACTCCGTGGCTGACGGCCAACCTCGAACTGCTCGGGACGGCGCTCGACATCGAAGGGCTCACTCTCGTGTCGGCGGAGCAGGACATCTCAGGAAAGCGACTCGACGTGCTTGCTGCAGTTGGAGTCGAGGCCGATGGCGACACGGTGGGCGTGGCGATCGAAACCAGTACGGCACCTCCGATCACAGCCACCTCGGCCAGCTCATCACCTACGTCGCAGGGGTCAGCACGTCGTACGACCGAGTCCTCGGGGTGTGGCTCGTCGACAACGTGCACGCAGCCCACGAAGCAGCTGTCGAACTTCTCAATCGCGAGACGACCGAACGTCTGGGATTCGTGCTGGCCCGGCCGAGATTCATCCCGCTTGGCATCGACCAGTACGGCATCGACTTCGACGTCATCGTTCGACCGAACGAGTTCATCCGTTCGGAACGCAAGAAGTCGCAGAGCGGCAACCCGGAACGCGCCGAGTTCCTCGAGCAACTCATCGATGCGATCACTCCCGCAGCGAAGGCCGCTGGGTTCACCACAGTGTCGGGACCGCACGGCGGG
>NZ_BAOL01000124.1 GCF_000350145.1 Ilumatobacter nonamiensis YM16-303
GGTCGGCGTCTACGCGATCATCCGCACCCAGACGTTGTTGTTCCCCTCCGATGCCCCGTCCACGGTGCTGCTCGTCGTCGCCGGTCTCACGATGCTCATCGGCGTCCTCGGCGCGCTCGCCCAGAACGACATCAAGCGGATCCTCAGTTTCCACATCATCAGCCAGGTCGGATACATGGTCATGGGCGTCGCGCTGTTCACCGTCGGTGGCATCGCCGGTGCGATCTTCTACATGGTGCACCACATTCCCGTGAAGACCGGACTGTTCCTCGTCGGCGGACTGCTCGAGCAACGGACCGGCACGAGCGCGCTCGATCGCCTCGGCGGAATGCGCCGTCGCGCGCCGATGATCGCCGCATTGTTCGCGGTGCCCGCGCTGAGCATCGCAGGAATCCCACCGTTCTCCGGCTTCATCGCCAAGCTCGGCCTGGTGCGCGCAGGCATCGAGAGCGAGCAGTATCTGATCGTCGGAATCAGCCTGGCGGTGAGCTTGCTGACCCTGATGTCGATGCTCAAGATCTGGACGAATGCCTTCTGGAACGAGCCGGTCGCGGCCGACGCGCCGCCGGCCGGGGGTGAACACCGCGGAGCGCCGCAGGTGATGACCGCCTCGACGCTCGCGGTCGTCCTCGTGGTCGTCGTGATCAGCCTGGCTGCCGGAACCGTCTGGGAGCTGTCGACCACCGCAGCCGAGAACCTCTCGGACCCGGCGCGCTACGTCTCGGCGGTACTCGGGTCATGACCTCGGCACGACGTCCGCGTTGGAGTTGGCTGGCGACCGGTCTGATCCTGGTCGCAGTGTGGTGTGCGCTGTGGGGATCGGTCAGCTGGGCGAACCTGCTGAGTGGCGCGATCGTCGCCGTGGTCATCCTCGCGGTCGTCAACCGTCGGCCCGGTGAGGACTACGAACGGATCCGGATCATTCCGGCGATCCGGTTGTCGGCCTGGTTCACGTGGCAGCTCGTCGTGGCCAGTGCCACCGTGTCGTGGGAGATCCTGACGCCGACACAGCACGTGCGCCAAGGCATCGTCCAGATCCCGTTGCGCACCGAATCCGCACGCGTCGTCACGCTCGTCGCGAACATCATCTCGCTGATCCCGGGCACCTTGACCCTCGAGGTCGCGGAGCGACCGTCACGGTTGTACATCCACGTGCTGCATCTGCGTGACATCGCCGACGTCCGCGCCGAGGTCGAGCACCTGGAGGACCTCGTCGTGCGGGCCGTGGCTCCGTCGCTCCTCCCGCTCGAACCGCCGGCCGATGCCTTGGTGTCGACCACCGACGAGGGGAGTCGCTCGTGACCGTCGTCGCGATCATCGCGTTCAGCCTGTTGGCGGTCGCCGCTGTTCTGGCGGTCGCGCGACTCATGCGTCCCGGGACTCTGCCGGATCGTCTGCTCGGGCTCGATCTGCTCGTGCTCATCTCCGTCGCCGCACTCGGCACCCACGTGGTGTGGACCGGCTCCGGGGAGTTTCTCGATGTTCTCGTCGTCGCGGCGCTGCTCGGCTTCGTCGGGACGGTGTTCATCGCCGGTCTGATCCAGGATCGTCCGCGATGAGCGTCACCGACGTCCTCGCCGCGGTCCTGCTTCTCGTCGGAACCGGATTGTTCGTCGTCGCGGCGATCGGTCTGCATCGGTTCACCGATCTCTACGGTCGGATGCACGCGGCCACGAAACCCGCCACGCTGGGGCTGCTTCTGGTCCTGGCCGCGGCGGCGTTGCGCGTCGATTCGGCCGACGACGTCGGCAAGCTCGCGCTGATCGGCTTCTTCCAGCTGGCCACCGCGCCCGTCGCCGCACATCTGCTCGGCCGTTCGGCGTATCGGGGCCGGGTCCCGATCGATGTCACGGCCGGAATCGACGATCTCGGCACGCTGGAGCGCGACAGCAGCGGGGTCGGCGACGACGCGTCGTGACCATGGGCCATGATCGTGGGACGCAGGATCCCGCAGCCCGATGACCGACACCGTGCTCAGGTCCTCGGCCCCCGATGGTCGGGTCACCGTTCCTGCGCTGACCTACCAACCTGCGTTGGACGGGGTCCGCGCGTTCGCGGTGATCGCCGTCGTCGCATTCCACGCGGGCGCGAGCTGGGCCCCCGGTGGCTACCTCGGTGTCTCGGTGTTCTTCACGCTCTCGGGCTACCTCATCACGACCGTGCTGCTCGGCGAGTACGAATCGTCCGGGCGGATCGACCTGCTGCAGTTCGTCTCGCGTCGGATCCGCCGTCTCGCGCCGGCGAGCTTGCTGACGCTCGGTGTGCTGACGGTGCTCGCGATCGCCGGGATCGGCAACGTCGCTTCCGGCGAGGCCCGCCACATCCGGTGGGCGGCTGCGCACCTGGCCAACTGGGACCAACTCGCGACGGACACGACGTATGCCGACGCGGTCAGCGGAGCGTCCGAGCAGTCGCCGGTGCTGCACTTCTGGTCGCTCGCGATCGAGGAACAGTTCTACGTGGTCTGGCCGGCCGTGATGATCGTCGGCCTCGCGGTGTTGCGTCGGGCCGGAGGTCTCCGACACTTCGTCGTGGTCCCCGGGTTGGCGCTGGTCCTCTCGTGGGCGTTCGTCGCGCTGCTCGCGAGCCGGGGTGACGCGGAGAGCATCTACCTGAACAGCGGATCCCGCGGGGCCGAGATCCTCACCGGATGTGTCCTGGCCGCCGTGCTTCGATTTCGACCGGAACTCGGAATCCGGCGGGTCCCCGTCGCACCGGTCTGCGCCGGCGCCATCGTGCTCGCCGTCGTGCTGACGGGGTCGTCGAGTGAGGCGTGGCCGTACCGCGGCGGCCTGCCCATCTTCGCCCTCGTGAGTGCCGGGTTGATCGTCGGTCTGCGGCAGCGCAGCCGATTCTCGGCCGCGGTCGGAAGCCGTCCGCTGGTGTGGATCGGTCGACGCAGCTACGGCATCTACCTCGCTCACTGGCCGATCTTCGTGCTCGTCCCGCTCGAGTCGGCGGGGGTCGCCGCACACCTCGCCCGGCTCGGTGTGGTCGTCGCGCTGGCGGCCGCGTCGTATCGGTGGCTCGAGCAACCGATCCGCCGCCGGGTGACGCGCGGGATCCCGACCGTGATCGCCGCCGTGGTCGGTGCCGTCGTGGTGATCGGTGGCACGCTGCTGATCGACGACGGACCGATTGCGGTCACCGCCGTCGACGAGATCGACGTCCGCGACCGGGAGGCAGTCGCGATCGGGGAGCGTCCGGTGGTCCCGGTCGCGGAGACGACCGAGGCGGACGAAGTGGATGTGCCAGCGATGACGGAGCCGGCCACGGACGCGGACACGACGTCGCGACTGGTCGTCGTGGGCGACTCCACGGCGGTTGCGTTGAGTTCCGGACTCGTCGACTGGGCGGAGACAACCGATGGCGATGTCCAGGTCGGCATCGCTGCGCACGGCGCGTGCGGCCTCGTGCGCGGTGGGCACTACGCGAACGAGACGCTCGACGCAGCACTCTCGATGGACTGTCCGGCCGAACTCGACGTGAACCTCCCCGAGTTGCTCTCGACGGCGCCGATCGACATCGTCGTGGTGATGGTGTCGTTGGCCGACACCTGGGAGCGCTCGTGGGACGATCGGGAGACCTGGACGCTGCCGACCGATCCCGAGCATGCGGACCGGGTGCGGCGGGATTACGCGCGGTTCGTCGACGACGTGACGACGAGCGGCGCGGAACGCGTGGTGTTCGTCCGACCGCCGGTGGCGTACCGCACCGCAGACCTGGACGAACCGGAACCCGCGTGGGCGAACGGTTCCGCCGCCGTCGTCGACGACATCGCCCGGGAGCTCGCTGCCGAACGCGATGACGTGGAGCTGCTCGACCTCCGGACGTTCGTGGAAGAAGCCGGTCTGGACGACGACGAGGCCCTCCGTCCCGACGGAATCCACTGGACCGCGGAAGCTTCCGGACAACTGGCGGAGGAGTGGCTCGGCCCGTCGCTGCTGACGATGCTCGCGGATTGACGCCATCCGGTCGCCTGATCGGACTGCCGTCAGGGTGGTTCGAACAGATGGTTAGGACCGCTTTACATTCGCCGTGTGCGCGGCTACACTCTCCGCATGGACAGGGGTTTCTCCCACCGAGGGAGCCAGTAGTGGTCGTCTGCCATTGCGAGTTGGTGAACGATCGAACGATCAGCGAGATCGTCTCCGGTCAGGTGCTGACCGTCGAGGAGGTCACCGATCGGTGCGGTGCCGGCGGCCGGTGCGGCGGATGCCACGAATCGATCGAACGCCTGTTGGCGGCGAGCGAAACCCGCGTGCGCGTCGCCGTTTGACGGTTGCAGTAGGTTCGGAGCCATGGAAGGCTCCCCGAAGATCATCGAGTTCCTCAACGAGGCGCTGAGCGCCGAGTTGGCCGCGATCAATCAGTACTTCGCGCATTCCAAGCTGTGCGAGAACTGGGGTTGGCATCGGCTCGCCGAGAAGTATCGCGAGGAGTCGATCGAGGAGATGCGCGACGCCGAGAAGCTGATGGACCGGATCATCTTCCTCGACGGGATGCCGAACATGCAGCGGATCGGCAGCGTGCGCGTCGGCGAGACCGTGCAGGAACAACTCGATGTCGACCACGAACTCGAGACCGAGGCGGTCGAGCGCTATCGACGGGGTGTCGTGCTCGCGCTCGAGGAGGGCGATCCGGGGACGCGAGAGGTTCTCGAGCACCTCGTGCTCGGCGAGGAGGAGCACCTCGATTGGATCGACACGCAGCTGTCGATGATCGCCGACATCGGGATCGACCTGTACACCCAGGCCCAGATCGGGACCTGACGACCGACGAGGCGGAGTCCGTGGCGGTCGTTCGCTGCCGTGCGGTCATCCACGGCCGGGTGCAGGGAGTCTTCTACCGGGACTCGTGCCAGTCGGAGGCGCGACGGCGCGGCGTGACCGGATGGGTCCGCAACAACCACAACGGCACGGTGGAGGTCGTCGCGGAAGGTGAGCGGGCCGACGTCGATGCGCTGCTGGACTGGTGTCGCAGCGGACCACCGCGCGCCGCCGTGACACGGATCGACGTGACCGACGAGGACCCCGTCGGCGAGTCGCAATTCCGCGTCCGCCACACGTCGTGAGTGGTGGCTCATGTACTGCGTCGACCATCCCGTGCGGGCATCGACGGCAGATCTATGTTGTGGCGCGGGCGGCTTCACGATCGGAGAACTGAGAAATGGTCAACAACAACGAGCGCGGTGCATTCAGCCAGGGGATGTTCATCTTCCTGATCATCGTCAGCATCCTCATCGGCCTCGTCGGCATCATCGTCGGTGCCATCAACCTCAGCAAGCCCGGACGCCGCACGCAGTCGATCGTGTTGCTCGCCGTCGGTGTGGCCAGCATCCTGCTCGGAGGCCTGCTGCTCATCTGAGGCGGACGGACCCCGTCCCGCCCCAGGGCGCAGGCTCTCGGCCTGGAGAACCCACCCGTTGACCGGGTGTTTCTCAGAGCCCAAACCGAGAGTCGAACTCGGGACCTACGCATTACGAGTGCGTTGCTCTACCAACTGAGCTATCTGGGCAACCGTCGTCACTGCGGTGACGACGTCGGAAATGTTATCGGCGACGCAGCCCGCTGACAGCCGCGGCATCATCCCGTTCTCGTGAACAGTTCCGGCGCTCCGTGC
>NZ_BAOL01000123.1 GCF_000350145.1 Ilumatobacter nonamiensis YM16-303
TTACGTAACGGGTCAGACCCGTCACGTAACGGTCGGGGTGAGCGCCGTGAGGGCGGCCGAGGTCACGTCGTCGAAGCGCTCGACGAGCTTCGCGAGCCACGCCGGGTCGTCGTCGGCGAACGCGGCGCGAACTTGCGCGCGGATCGCATCGGCGTCGGGTCCGGACGGATCGCCGTGGGCGTGGAGCCAGGCATCGGCGCGCAACGACTGCATCACCGTGATGGTGTCGACGGTGCCGAACTCGAGCGCTGCCGCGGTGACCTCGACGTCGGGGACCCATCCATCGATCGCCGCGAGCCAGTCGCCGTCGAGCGATGCCGACACGCTCTCGCCGTCGCGCATCGAGCGCACCTCGCCCCACCAGGCGGTCCCGCGCTCGTAGCCCGGATCCCCGCCCGTTTCGTGCGAGATCAGCTCGCCGTGACCCCACGGACCGAGCCCGGTGTGCAGGTCGATCAGTCCCAGTCGACGTGCCGACCCGGCGATCTCCGAGAAGTGATCTGCGAGCCAGCGGTGCGACCAGACCGGCCCGGATCCGCCGTGGAACACGCCGGTCGGATGGGTGTACTGGCCCGAACTCACGATCTCCTGGAAGCGGTCGAACCCGACCTCGCCGGCGACCTCGAGGAGCGCGTGCGTCGTGGCGGCTCGGGACTCCTCGTCCCAACTCTCCGGCACGAGGAGGTGGGCGACCTCGCCGTAGGCGTCGTTGGTCGGTGGCTGCGTCCAGTCGACGAAGTTCCGGTTGAGATCCACGTTGTCCTCGTTGACCCGACGGACCCAGGAGAAGCCGATCGGATTCAGTGCGTGGATCAGCACGACGCGCACGCCCGGCGGCCGTTGACCAGCCCGTGACTCGAGCCACCAGCGCTGAAGCGCGGAGCCGGCGTACCCCTCGACGCCGTGCGTCCCGGAGACGATCACGAGAACCGAATCGGCGTCGACGGGTCCGACGGTCATGACGTCGATCGCGAGTTCCTCGTCCTCTCGGCCGGCCGAGGGGTGGACGAACGAGAGCGGTTCGGCGCCCACGCGGTCAGCTGCAGCGAGCACGGCGCTGCGGGCCTCTCGGTAGGTCGCGGCGAGGTGCGGTCGGTCGGAAGCTCTGTCAGCGGCCATGCCCCGATGTTCCCAGATCGGGCGCGTGGATCGCTCCTCCGCATGCCGAGTGCGTGTCGGTCGGAGTCCACGACGTACCGTTCAGGGATGGCATTGAACCCGGACGCTGTCGGCTCTACCTCTGATCCCGTCGAGGCGACGTGGGACAGTCGCGACGCCTTGCTCTATGCGGTCGGAATCGGCGCCGGCCACGAAGAACTCGAGTTCACGACCGAGAACACCGACGGCGTCGACCAGCGCGTGTTCCCGACCTTTCCCGTCGTCATCGGTTGGGGTGCCGGATCTGCGATGGGCAAGGTCGGCAGCTTCGATCCGACCCAACTGGTGCACGGCAAGCAGGCGATCACCTTGCACCGACCGATTCCCGTCAGCGGCACGGTCACCCTCACCGGTGAGATCACCGGGATGTTCGACAAGGGCAAAGCTGCCGTCATCGAGTCGGCGACGACTGCGACGCTCGGCGGTGAACCGCTGTACACGAACACGTCGTCGGTGTTCATCCGCGGTGCGGGTGGCTTCGGCGGTGAACGTGGGACCTCGGGACCGCAGAACGTCCCACCGGAACGCAGCGCCGACCACGAGGTCACCTATGCGACCGCTCGTGATCAGGCGTTCGTGTACCGTCTCTCCGGTGATCGGAACCCGCTGCACACCGACCCCGCCTTCGCGGCGATGGGCGGTTTCGACACTCCGATCCTGCACGGACTCTGCACGTACGGCTTCACCGGCCGCGCGCTGCTCCACGCGTTGTGCGACAGCGACCCGACCCGCTTCACCCACATCGAAGGTCGTTTCGCATCGCCGGTGTTCCCCGGAGAATCGCTGACGATTCGCATGTGGGAGATCGAGTCGGGGCAGGCCGTGTTCACCACCAGCGCAGGCGAAGGTGACACCGAACGTCTCGTGATCGACCAGGGTCTGCTCCGGTACTCCTGACGGCCGATGGATCCCGACCGCGAGAACCCCGTCTCGGCGTGCCCTGATGTCTGACACGACCGATCGCGACCTGACCGAGGTCGACGTCTGCGAGGTGATCCTCGCCGCCGGGCTCGCAGACGAAGCCGCCGTTGCGGAGGCACGGGTACGAGCCGACGACATCGGATCCCGGCCCGAGACGCTCTTGCTCGCCGATGCGACGGTGGGCCGCCTCGATCTCGCTCGCGCGCTCGCATCGGCGTGGGAGGTCCCGTTCTGCGACCTCTCGTCCACGGAGTGGGACGACGCGTTGGTGCACCGTTTCGAAGCGCGCCGCCTCGTCGCCGAGGGGTGGTTCCCGATCGGTCCGGGCGAGGGCGAGTCGGTCGTCGTCGCGACGGCGAGCCCACCGACGGCCGAGCGGCGACGGGTCCTCGAGGCGGTCCTCGAGCGACCGGTCGAGCTCCACGCCACGACCGAATGGGACGTCGAAGGCGCAGTGCTCCATGCATTCGAGGAGGAGATCCTCGACGACGCGTGCCTCGGACTCTGGCGACATGCGTCCGACCAGTCGGCGCGCACCGTCCTCAACTCCTCCCAACGGATCCTGTTCGTCGTCGGGTTGATCCTCGGGCTCGTCGCCGTCATCGCCTTCACCCGCGACACGTTCATCGTCGTCTCGTCCCTCGTGGGGGTCGGGTTCCTCGTGAGCGTCGCGTTCAAGTTCTGGGTGTGTTTCGTCGGCGCGCGCCTGGAACGGGAGGATGCGATCAGCGCCGAGGACGTCGCCGCGCTGCAGGACTCCGAGCTGCCGATGTACACCGTGCTCGTGCCGGTGTTCCGTGAGGCGAACGTCGTCGCCGATCTCGTCGCGAACCTCGGAGCGCTCGACTACCCACGCGACCGGCTGCAGATCCTGCTGCTCCTCGAGGAGAACGACACCGAGACGATCGAGGCGGCCAAAGCGTCGAACCCTCCTGCGACGATCACCTTCGTCGTCGTTCCCGCCGGCCAACCCCAGACGAAGCCGAAGGCGTGCAACGTCGGGCTGTTCTTCGCCAAGGGTGAGTTCCTGGTGATCTTCGACGCCGAGGATCGGCCCGACCCCGATCAGCTGAAGCAGGCGGTGATCGCCTTTCGGCGCGGCGACGACTCGATGGTGTGCGTCCAGGCGGCGCTGAACTACTGGAACGCCGAGGAGAACGCTCTGACCAGGATGTTCACGCTGGAGTACAGCTTCTGGTTCGACTACATGCTTCCGGGGCTCGATGCGTTGAAACTGCCGATTCCGCTCGGCGGGACCTCGAACCACTTCCGCACCGAGGCGCTGCGGCGGCTCGGAGGCTGGGATCCGTTCAACGTCACCGAGGACGCCGACCTCGGAATTCGGGCGTCGGCGTTGGGCGAACACGTCGGCGTCATCCGCTCGACGACCTTCGAGGAGGCGAACGCGGCCTACGGGAACTTCATCCGTCAGCGGTCACGGTGGATCAAGGGCTACATGCAGACGACCCTGGTACACCTGCGCCATCCGCTCCAGCTCGTGCGCACGGTCGGGTTGCGTCAAGCGCTGTCGTTCGCCCTGCTCATCGGGGGAACCCCGCTCGCGTTCCTCTGCACGCCACCGCTGATCGCGCTCCTCATCGTGACGTTGCTGTCGTCACCCGACCAGATCTCGGAGTACATGCCCGGATGGGTGCTGTGGGCCGGCCTCGTCAACCTCCTCGTCGGGAACGCGCTGATGGTGTACGTCTCGATGATGGGAGCGTTCCGTCGCCGTCGGTACCGATTGGTGCTGTGGGGACTGCTCAACCCCGTCTACTGGCTGCTCCACGCGATCGCGGCTTACAAGGCGCTCTGGCAGCTGGTGTTCAAGCCGCACTACTGGGAGAAGACCACCCACGGGTTGAGTACGGTCGGCCACGCACCTGCCGACGAACCGGTGGCGACGTGAGGGTGGCCGCATGACGACCGCGACGATGTCCGGGGTGCTCGACGCCGACGTGACACTGCGGCCACGGTGGCCGTCGACGCGTGGACGGCGATGGCTCCTCCGTCTCGCCCTCGGTGTGCCGTTCGTGATCCTGGCGCTGGTCGCCGATGCGCGGGGCATCGTCAGCCTGAGCAACGAACAACTCGAGGTCGCCGGGAAGACGATCGATTGGGGCGACGACCGGTTCGACTTCCTCGGCAACGTGTATCCACCGATCCCCACGGCTGTCGCCGCGTTGTTGCCGGGCGGTGCACTCTGGTCGGGTCTCGTGGGAGCGCTCGCGGCCGGCGTCGTGCTCCAGGTGCTCGCCGAGCGATTGCGCATCCGTGACGTGGCTCCGCTCGCACTCACGTTGCTCGTCGCCTCCGTCGGTGCGACTCCGGCGTTCGCCTATCTGTCGACGCAGGACCTGGCGGGATTCCTCGGGATGGCGTTGTTCGCACTCGCGCTCGCGGGTCTGCTGCGCTTCGCGGTCGACGGTGACACCGAAGGAGGGTTCCAGTGCGGGCTCGCGCTGGGCGTGGCAGCGATGTGCGATCCGGCAACGGTCGTGTACGCGACGTTCTTCGCGACCGCGGCCCCGCTCGTCGCCTGGCGTCGGTACCGGGGCCAGCCCGGTGCGATCTCCGCGACGTTCGCGGTCGTCGTGTTCCCGGCGGCCGCCGCGATGCTGGGCTGGGCGTTCCTCGAATGGCAGTTCACCGGCGAGATCTTCGCCTCGGTCCGGGCCCAGGACGATTTCCTCGCCTTTCCCGACGGCGTCTTCGGGACGCTGCTGCTCGAGTTCGTCGACGTGATCCGCCGTGTCGCGATCACGCCGGTGTTCGTGATCACCGCGATCCTGATCGCGAGGCGGCGACCGATCGCGCTGGGCGGACCGTTGATGGCGCTGCTCTCGTTGACGGTCGCGCAGTGGCTCGGGTTCAACCTCGGGACCGGCCAGACGCTGGTGATCATCGCGAGCATCGGCGTGATGACCGTGCCCGAACGACCCAGCCGGAACGTGACGATCCTGCTCGCGTGTGCATCCGTGGTGCAGATCGCACTCAGCTGGATTCCGTGGCGTCCGTCGCTCCCTGTGACCCAGTTCGTCGAGCAACTCTTCGCCTGAGCGCGACGTGACGGGTCAGACCCGTTTCGTGACGGCGACGAGGTGGTCGACGACCTGGTCGAGGGGGACGTCCTCGCGATCGCCGGTGCGCCGATCCTTCACTTCCATCGTCGGCTCGTCGTCGGCGACGCCGCGGCCGGCCACAGCGATCGTGGGGATCCCGATCAGTTCCGCGTCCTTGAACCGCACGCCGGGGGAGACCTTGACCCGGTCGTCGAACAACACTCGCAGTCCGCGCGCTTCCAACTCGGCGGCGATCTTCTCGGCGGCCTCGCGCTGCGGACCGCCTTCCTTGCCCGCCATCACCAGGTGCACGTCGGCCGGTGAGATCTCTCGCGGCCAACACAGCCCGATGTCGTCGCTCGTCGCCTCGGCGATCGCCGCGAGACAGCGGGTGACGCCCACGCCGTAGGAGCCCATCGTCGGGGTGGCCGGCTTGCCGTCCTCGCCCTGGACCCACAGGTCGAGCGCTTCGGCGTACTTCCGTCCGAGTTGGAAGATGTGGCCGATCTCGATCCCGCGCGCGATCTCCACGTCGGATCCACAGGCCGGACACGTGTCGCCCGGCAGGATCTCGGCCGCCTCGATCACGCCGTCGGGGGTGAAGTCGCGTCCTGCCGTGAGCCCGATCACGTGGCGCCCGTGTGCGTCGGCGCCGGTGACCCAGGCGGTACCGGTGACGATGCGCGGATCGACCAGGTAGCGGATCCCCGTCGCATTCTGCTCGCCGAGCACGCCGGGGCCGATGTACCCCTTGGCGAGACTCGGGTACTTGGCGAAGTCTGCTTCCGTGAACGGCTCGGCCTCGGCGGGAGCGACGACCGCTTCCAGCCGCTTCATGTCGACGTCACGATCACCGGGGATGCCGATTGCGAGCGGCTCGACGGTGCCATCCGGGTGCTTCAGCGTGACGACGAGGTTCTTCAACGTGTCGGCCGCCGACCAGTCCCGATCCGGGAGCCGCAACGACGCGTCCGCGTTGATGAAGTCGACGAGCGTCTCGATCGTCGGAGTCCCCGGGGTGTCGTGCACGATCGCTTCGGGGAGCCCGTCGAGCGGGACGTCATCCGGAACCGGCGTGGTGACCGCTTCGACGTTGGCCGCATAGTCACAGTTCGTGCAGCGGATGTAGGTGTCCTCGCCGACGTCCATCGGTGACAGGAACTCCTCGGACTTCGATCCGCCCATCGCACCCGACATCGCGGACACGATCACGTACGGCAAACCCATCCGATCGAACAGGTCGATGTACGACTGCCGGTGGGCGGCGTATGACTCGTCGAGACCGGCATCGGTGAGGTCGAAGCTGTACGAGTCCTTCATCACGAACTCGCGTGTGCGGAGCAGACCGGCACGCGGGCGCGCCTCGTCGCGGTACTTCGTCTGGATCTGATAGAGGCTGACGGGCAGATCCTTGTACGACGCCGCGATGTCCTTGACCATCAGCGTGAACATCTCCTCGTGCGTCGGAGCGAGAAGGAAGTCGGCGCCCTTGCGGTCCTGGAGACGGAACAGGTTGTCGCCGTACTCGGTCCAGCGTCCGGTCGTCTCGTACGGCTCGCGGGGGAGGAGCGCGGGAAAGTGGACCTCCTGGAACCCGGCCTTGTTCATCTCGTCGCGCACCATGTTCTCGACGTTGCGGTACACCTCCCACCCGAGCGGGAGCCACGAGAACCCGCCGGGCGCGGCGCGGCGGATGTAGCCGGCGCGCACGAGGAGGCGATGGCTCGCGACCTCGGCGTCGGCGGGGTCGTCACGCAAGGTCTTCACGAACAGGTTCGACATCCGGAGCACGGAGCGAACCTACCCTGCCCGGTTTCACGCGGCACCGGACGTTCCCGTGTTCCTCCTCCGACCGGGAGGATCCGCTGCTATCATCGAACATCGCAAATTGGTTTCGTGACCAAGGCGTGGGGCTTCTGCCTCACGCCTTGTTTGTTGAATGAGCCAGGAAACCGACCGAGAATCGGAACAGAGAGGAGGCAGATCGACATGGCAACAGAACTCGAACGAGTGCGTGAACTGGTCGAACCGATCGCCTCCGATCTCGACCTCGACCTCTACGACGTGGAGCGCCGCAGCAAGGTGTTGCGGATCACGATCGACACTCGGGCCGGTTCCGACGACGGCATCAGCCTCGACACGCTGTCACTCGCAACGCGGTTGATCAGCCGAGAGTTGGATCACGAAGATCCCATCTCGAGTGCGTACACGCTCGAGGTCACCAGTCCCGGGCTCGAACGGCCGCTGCGGACACCCGCCCATTTCCAACGTGAGATCGGCAAGGACATCACCGTCCGCCTGACGGGCCACGCGGTCGCCGAGGGTGAGTCTCGCCGTCTGGACGGCAAGCTCGTCGCCGCCGATGACACCACCGCCACGGTCTTGACCACCGCAGGCGAGGAGCGCACGATCGACATCGACGCGGTCGACAAAGCGCGCACCGTGTTCGACTGGTCGCCGAAGCCGAAACCCGGCAAGGGTCCGGGGAACACGAAGAACAAGCAGTCGAAGAATCCGCAGAAGAGCAACAAGGAGAAGCAGCAGTCGTGACGAATCTCGACATGAGCGAAGCCATCTCGATGTTGGCCCAGGAGAAGGGCCTCACCGAGGACGCCCTGCTCCACGTGCTGGTCGACGCCCTCGCGTCGGCCTACAAGCGCCGCCCCGACGCCGCCGACGAGGTCGTCGTCGAAGTCAATCCCGAGACGATGGAGTTCTCGTTCATCGCCTACGACGTCGACGAGGACGGCAACTGGATCAACGAGCGCGACGACACGCCGCGCAAGGAAGAGATGGGTCGCATCGCAGCCCAGACCTTCCGCCAGGTCATGAGCCAGCGGATCCGTGAGGTCGAGTCCGATCGCAAGTTCGAGGAGTACGCGAACCGCGAGGGCGACATCGTCACCGGCATCATCCAGCGCACCGATGCGCGCTACACGCTGCTCGACCTCGGCCGCGCCGAGGCGCTGCTCCCGCAGGCCGAGCAGGTTCCGTTCGAGCGTCCCGCCCAGGGCGAGCGCCAGAAGGCGTACATCGTCGAGGTCCGGCGCACGCCGAAGGGCCCGCAGATCGTCGTCTCACGGACGCACCCCGGATTGATCAAGCGACTCTTCGAGCTCGAAGTGCCCGAGATCGCCGAAGGCATCGTCGAGATCAAGGCCTGCGCCCGCGAGCCCGGTCACCGCACGAAGATCGCCGTCTGGTCGAACGACCACAACGTCGACCCGGTCGGCGCGTGCGTCGGTGCCCGTGGCGGTCGAGTCCGGATGGTCGTCAACGAGATGCGCGGCGAGAAGATCGACATCGTGCCGTTCTCCGAAGATCTGCCCGACTTCGTCGCCAAGGCGTTGTCGCCGGCGAAGGTCACCCAGGTGATCATCTCCGACGACGCCACCCAGGCCGACGTCATCGTGCCTGATCACCAGCTCAGCCTGGCGATCGGCCGCGAAGGCCAGAACGCACGGCTCGCCGCTCGCCTCACCGGCGTTCGCGTCGACATCCGTTCCGAGACGCAGCTCGCCGAAGGTATCCCCTCCGGCGGCCGCGACGCCGAGGACGTGGACTACGCCGACGGACAGTGGGTCGCCAACAAGGAGACCGGCGAGATGGAGTGGCACGCCAGCGACGGCACCGTCATCTCCGAGTCGGCATGGCAGGACCAGCAGGCCGCGGAAGCAGCCGCACAACGCCAAGCCAACCGCGAGGCCGAAGACGCCGCCATCGCCGCCGAAGCAGCGGGCGAGAAGCCCGCAGCCGACGCCGCCGACGCGTCCGACCAGGAAAGCGCCGGCGACGCGGCCGGCGCCGAGGCCGACCAGCCGGAAAGTCCGACCGATGACTCCGAGGCATCGACGATCGAAGCGGGTTCGAGCGATTGATTCACACGTACCCGTCCGCAGCTGCATCGGTTGTCGCCGGCGCCGTCCGCAATCCGAACTCGTTCGGATCACGCGCACGGTGGACGACGACGCGCCGGTATCTCTCGTGGTCGACGGCCCGAGCAGCGGACGTGGTGCATGGTTGTGCCGGATCGAAGGCACTCGCTCGGACGCCCAGTTCAGCGTGGTCGAGGCGTGCCTCGATCGGGCGCTGTCACAACAGCAATTCAGCCGGGCCTGGCGCACACGTGTCGGCCCGGACGACGTCGAGGCCATCCGTGCCGCGCTTCGACGAGACGAACAACCCACCAGCTGATCGATGCAGTGGTGAGGGAATGACGACAGGGAAAGGTTGAATCGAAACGTGCCTGCGAAGAAGATCCGCGTCCACGAGCTCGCGAAAGAGCTCGGAATGACCAACAAAGAGGTGCTCGACCTTGCCGGAGCTGCGGGGGTCGCAGCGAAAGCGCCGTCCTCGTCACTGCAAGAGGCATACGCCGACATGCTGCGGCGTCGCGCCGAGCGTGAGGGGCTGACTCGCGACGAGCAGCCCGAAGAGCCGAAGCCGGTGAAGAAGGCGGTCAAGAAGAAGGCCGCGGCCAAGCAGAAGGCAGCGGCCAAGAAGGCGCCCGCCAAGAAGAAGGCAGCAGCGAAGAAGGCGGCCGCCACAGATGAGCCCGCTGAGTCGACCACCGAGGACGACGCCGGCACGAAGACCGACCCGGCGCCCGAACCGACGGCGCCCGTCGAATCGGCGCCTCCTGCGTCCGGGGCCACCGCTCCGACACCGCCTGCGGAACCGCAGGCCGAGACCCCGGCTCCGGCCGACGAAGCCGCACCTGCCGCCGAACAGACCCCGCCG
>NZ_BAOL01000122.1 GCF_000350145.1 Ilumatobacter nonamiensis YM16-303
GTGGTCGTCGTCGTGGTGGTCGTGGTGGTGGTCTCGAGCGGCGGCAGCGTCATCCGCGACGCCTCGTCGGTCGTCCCGCAGCTCACGACCGCCACGCCCGTTGCCAGCACCACGGCAGCGCGAAGCGCTCCGCGCCGAAAGCTGGTTGCTCGCCGACTCTGATCCATCACGGGCCAGGATATGTCGAACCGCACCGACGACGCACTGCTCCTGACCACGCCGGTCCACATCCACCTGCCCGGTCGACCACATGGCGGCCGCGTCACCTCCACTACCGTCGCCTCGATGGCGAGCACCTACGACGACCCGGGACTGGATGAACACGGTGAATCTCCGTTCCCCGAGGCCGAGCGCCCGGACCGGAGCTACGACCTTCCAGCTCACGGAGTGCGCATCGCCGTCTACGAATGGGGCGACGCCGACGCTCCACCGTTGATGATGATGCACGGCGGTTTCGACTTCGCCCGGACGTTCGACGTGTTCGCGCCCAAGCTGGCCGCCGGTGGCTGGCGCGTCGTGGCCTGGGACCAGCGGGGCCACGGGAGCAGTGAGCACGCTGCCCTCTATTCGTGGGACGGCGACATGCGTGACACCCTTGCGGTGTTCGATCACGTGTCGGGCGGCCGTCCGATCCCCGTCGTCGGCCACTCGAAGGGCGGAGCGCTGATGACCCAGCTCGCCGACGCCCAACCACATCGCTTCCGCTGCCTCGTCAACATGGACGGCATTCCTTACAAGCGCAACATCCCGGACCTGGCCGAGCACGAACGGACCACCATGCTCGCCAAGGACCTCGCCGGGTGGCTCGACCACCGCCGACGCACGGCGACCTCGAGCAGGAAGCCCGGCTCGCTCGACGAACTCGCAGAACGACGAGGACGAATGAACCCGCGGCTCCCCCACGAATGGCTCCGTCGTCTCGTGACGACCGGAGGGTTCCGGTCCGACGACGGGTGGCGATGGAAGATCGACCCGGCGCTGCGCTTCGGCGGCTTCGGCCCGTGGCGGCCCGAGTGGACGCTGATGCGGATCCCCGGGCTGCCGATGCCGTTCCTCGGGATCCTCGGCGGGCAGATGGAGGAGATGGGGTGGGGAACACCACCCGACAAGGTCGTGCCCTACATGCCCCTCGACGGCCGGTGCGACGTGCTCGACGACGTCGGCCACTTCGTCCACATCGAACAACCAGACCGTGTCAGTGCGCTCGTGCTCGACTTCATCGGAGCACCGTCGTGACCGGAGCAGAGAACGTCGTGACACTGCGGCACAACAAGATCGACCTCGCGCTCCACCTGCTGCGCCCGGACCCACTCGACGTCGACCACCCGGTCCGTCCGCTGCTGTTGCTCCACGCACTCGGCGACCGCTCCCCCGAGCGCGTCCCGAGGTGGGTCGAGCAGTGGCCCGGTGCGATCGCTGCACTCGACTTCACCGGCCACGGCGACTCAACGATCCCCGCGAGCGGCGGG
>NZ_BAOL01000121.1 GCF_000350145.1 Ilumatobacter nonamiensis YM16-303
TCGCGCCGCGGTCGCCCGCCTCCAGGAGATCACCGAGAACGGCGCGCCGACGCCCGTGCCCACGAGCGAACCGGCGGGCCCCGCCGCCGGCGAGGCCGGCCCGACCGCATCGGTGGACGAGTCCGAGACGATCAGTCGCACGTTGTTGCTCGCACAGCGCACCGCGGACACGACCATGGCCGAGGCGAAAGCCGAAGCGGAACGCATCGAGCGCGACGCCACGGCCGAGGCCGACAAGACGCTCGCATCGACCCGCGAGCAGTCGGAGCGAATGCTGGCCGAAGCGCGAGACGAGGCGCGGCGTGCGGGGGAGTCCGAGCGGGTCACGGTCAAGGCCGAGGTCGACTCGCTCCGCGCCCGACGCGATTTCCTCGAGTCCGACGTCGATCACCTCGAACGTCATCTCTCCGACGAACGATCGCGGATGCGCGAGGCGGCCACGACGATGCTCGAACTCACCGAGCGGGTGCCCGGTGGGATCGGTGAGGTTCGCCGGCCGCTGCTCTCCGCGTCGCACGACGACACGCCGGGCGGCATCGAGGCGCCCGAGGACGAGGTCGCCAAGCAACTCGAGTTCGCGCGAGGTGACGACTCGACGGACGCCGACGACGGCGCCGGCGCGGTCGAGTCGAATGGTGGAGAGAACGGAGCCGACGACGGCGACGACACGGTCGGTCTGGTCATCCAGACCGACATCGCCGACGAGGAACCCGACTCCGACTCGAATCCGGGCTCGATACGCACGTGATTCCGCACGGGAGGCGTCGATAGCCTCTCGTCCGTGTCCTATCCCGACGTCGACCCGCAACCCGACTTCCCAGCGCTCGAGCGGAACATTCTCGATCGCTGGGAGCGCGACGGAACGTTCCAGGCGTCGATCGACCAGCGCGACGCCGGTCCCAACGGCGACAACGAGTTCGTCTTTTACGACGGTCCTCCCTTCGCGAACGGCTTGCCGCACTACGGGCACCTGCTGACCGGCTACGTCAAGGACGCGATCCCGCGTTACCAGACGATGCGGGGCAAGCGCGTCGAGCGGCGCTTCGGATGGGATTGCCACGGCCTGCCCGCCGAAGTCAAGGCCGAACAGGAACTCGGCATCTCCGGTCATCCCGAGATCATCGAGTTCGGGATCGACAAGTTCAACGAGTCGTGTCGGACGAGCGTTCTGCAGTACACCGACGAGTGGCGGGACTACGTCACCCGTCAGGCCCGCTGGGTCGACTTCGACAACGACTACAAGACGCTCGACCTCTCCTACATGGAGAGCGTCATGTGGGCGTTCAAGACGCTGCACGACAAAGGTCTCATCTACGAGGGCTACCGGGTTCTCGCCTACTGCTGGCGGTGCGAGACGCCGCTGTCGAACACCGAGACCCGGATGGACGACACGTATCGGGATCGCCAGGACCCGGCGCTCACCGTCGCCTTCACGCTCGACTCGGGCGAGAAGCTCCTCGCGTGGACGACCACCCCGTGGACGCTGCCCTCGAATCTCGCGCTCGCGGTCGGCCCCGACGTCGACTACGCCGTCGTCGAACTCGCCGGGACCCGGTACGTCATCGCCGACGCATTGCGCTCCCACTACGACGCCGAACTCGGCGAGGGAACCGTGGTGTCGACGCTGAAGGGGAGTGAACTCGTCGGGCGCACCTACACGCCGATGTTCGACTACTTCGCCGACACGCCGAACGCGTTCCAGATCCTCGGTGCCGACTTCGTGACCGTCGAGGACGGTACGGGGATCGTCCACCTGGCACCCGGCTTCGGTGAGGACGACCAGAACGTGTGCACCTCCGTCGGGATCCCGACGATCTGCCCGATGGACGAGCACGGCCAGTACACCGCGGAGGTGTCCGACTGGGTGGGTCAGCACGTGTTCGACGCGAACCCGGACGTCATCCGCGCGCTCAAGGAGCGCGGCGACGTCGTGATCCGCCACGCCACCTACGACCACTCGTATCCGCACTGCTGGCGCTGCGCGCAGCCGCTCGTGTACCGGGCGGTGTCGTCGTGGTTCGTCGAGGTCACCAAGTTCCGCGACCGGATGGTCGAACTGAACGAACAGATCACCTGGCAGCCCGCGCACATCAAGGACGGCAGCTTCGGGAAGTGGATCGCCAACGCTCGGGACTGGGCGATCAGCCGCAACCGCTTCTGGGGCTCACCGATCCCTGTCTGGAAGTCCGACAATCCCGAGTTCCCGCGACTCGACGTGTACGGCTCCCTCGAACAGCTCGAAGCCGACTTCGCCGAGTGCCTCGACGGCGCGTCGGTGACGGACCTGCACCGTCCAGCGATCGACGACCTCGTGCGTCCGAACCCGGATGATCCGAGCGGAGAGTCGATGATGCGTCGCGTCCCCGAGGTACTCGACTGCTGGTTCGAGTCGGGGTCGATGCCGTTCGCCCAGGTCCACTATCCGTTCGAGAACACCGAATGGTTCGAGAACCACTACCCGGGCGACTTCATCGTCGAATACATCGGCCAGACGCGCGGATGGTTCTACACGCTGCACGTCTTGGCCACGGCGCTGTTCGACCGCCCGGCCTTCTCGTCCTGCGTCTCGCACGGCATCGTGCTCGGCGACGACGGCCAGAAGATGTCGAAGTCGCTCGACAACTACCCCGACCCGTCGGAGATGTTCGACAGCCACGGCTCCGATGCCGTGCGTTGGCACCTCCTGTCGTCGACGATCCTGCGCGGCGGTGACGGCATGGTCACCGAAGCCGGCATGCGCGAGACCGTGCGACAGATCCTCCTCCCGTTGTGGAACTCGTGGTACTTCCTGACGCTGTACGCGAACGCGGGCGGTCATCACGGGACGGTGCGGACCGATTCCACGAACGTGCTCGACCGGTACGTGCTCGCGAAGACCCGCGACCTCGTCGAGGACGTCACCGAGTCGATGGACGAGTACGACCTGTTCGGCGCCTGTCAGCGGGTCCGTTCGTACCTCGACGTGCTCACGAACTGGTACGTCCGGCGGAGCCGTTCGCGGTTCTGGCAGGGCGATGCCGACGCGATCGACACGCTGCACACGGTTCTGTCGGTGTTCACCCGGCTGTCCGCTCCGCTGCTGCCGCTGATCTCCGAAGCAATCCACGACGGTCTGTCCGACGACGCGAGTGTCCACCTCACCGATTGGCCGACCGTCGACGAGCTTCCCGCCGATGAGGAGCTGGTCGCGTCGATGGACCTCGCTCGTGACGTGTGCTCGTCGACGTTGTCGGTCCGCAAGGCGCACGGTCGTCGGGTCCGTCTGCCGTTGCAGTCGTTGACCGTGGCGTCGCCCGAAGCCGACCGCCTGGCCGATTTCACCGATCTGATCGCCGACGAGGTCAACGTGCGCGCGGTCGAGCTGACGACCGACGTGGGAGCGGTTGCCGCCGAAGAACTCAAGTTGGTGCCGGCGAAGCTCGGACCGCGTTTGGGCAAGGACGTGCAGAACGTCATCAAGGCGCACAAGGCCGGCGATTGGTCGGTTGACGCCGGTGTGGTCACCGTGGGTGGATTCGTCCTCGAGGACGGCGAGTTCTCCGTCGAGCAGGTCGCGTCCGACGACCAGGCGAGCACCGGCCTCGGCGCCCACGCCGGGGTGGTGGCACTGGACACCAATGTCACCGACGAGCTGGAGATCGAGGGTCGAGCGCGTGACCTGATCCGCTCGATCCAGCAGGCGCGCCGTGACGCTGATCTCGACGTCTCCGACCGGATCGCGCTGTCGATCACCGCCGGGCCCGACGTCGTCGAGGCGCTGCGGACGCACGGCGACCTCGTCTCCTCAGAGACCCTGGCGACGTCGCTCGACATCGTCGAAGCACCCGAAGGGGTGAAGGAGCCGCAGATCGCTGTGGTCCGCGCAGGCTGAGGCGGTAGAGTCCGGCGCTCACACCGCCGAACTTGATGGGGATCTCCATGGCCGCTGCGAAGAAGACTGCGTCGAAGAAGAAGACCGCAGCAAAGAAGACCGCGGCGAAGAAATCGGCGACCAAGAAAGCGGCGGCGAGGAAGTCACCGGCCACGAAGGCGCCGGCCAAGAAGAAAGCGGCGGCGAAGAAGACCGCGTCGAAGAAGGCGCCCGCGAAGAAGAAGTCCGCAGCCAAGCAGGCTCCGTCGAAGAAGACCGCAACGAAGAAGGCGCCCGCCAAGAAGTCGCCGGCGAAGAAAGCCGCCGCCAAGAAGACGGTGGCGAAGAAGTCCGCAAGCAAGAAGACCGCATCCACGAAACCGGCGGAGCGCTCCGGCGCTGCCCGCCCTTCATCGAAACGAGCAAGCACGAAGATGTCAGCGAAGAAGTCGACGTCGAGTCAGTCCCCCCTGCTGTCCAACGACGTTCCCTCCGTGCACGAGATTCCGGCTGCCCGGATGTCCAAGGATGGGATCGGCTACACGAAGGATTTCGACGTCAAGTTCCTCAAGTCGCAACGCGATGAACTCGAAGCGCGCAAGGCCGCGGAGCTCAAGCGAGCGACCCGGCTCGAGGACGAGGCCGAGAGCCTGATCGAGGACGGCGAAATGGGCGACGTCCAGTTCGACGACGAAGGCGGCGAGGGCGACACGATGGTCGTCCAGCGCGACCTCGACCGGCTGCTGTCGAGCCAGGCGCGCCAGACGATCCTGGAGATCGACGAGGCCCTGGAACGGATCAAGACGGGCATCTACGGGTATTCGGAGGTCTCGGGCCTCCCCATCCCGCGAGAGCGGCTCGAGGCGCTGCCGGAGACGACGGTGCTGGCCGCTGAGAAGGTCAGTGGCGCTGGACGACGATAAGGCGGTCGCGTCCGACGAGGGCTCGGAGCCCGTCCGTTCGGCGAGCGAGTGGCGGGCACCGGTGCTGTTGGCGGTGGGCGTGGTCGTGCTCGACCAGCTCACCAAGCACTGGGCGGTCAATCGGCTGTCCGACGGTCGTGTCATCGAGGTGATCTGGACGCTCCAGTGGAATCTGGCGTTCAACAGCGGAATGGCGTTCAGTCGGGGCCAGGGCCTCGGCCCGATCATCGCAGTGGTCGCCACCGTCGTCATCGTGTGGTTGCTCGTGTCGCTGCGCACCACGGGCGGGCGCCTGAACACGTTCGGAATCGGGTGTGTCATCGGCGGAGCCGCGGGCAACCTGATCGACCGGGCGTTCCGCCAGGAGGCATGGCTCCGCGGTTCGGTCGTCGACTTCATCGACTTCCAGTGGTTCCCGATCTTCAACATCGCGGACATCGCGATCAACGTGGGTGCCGCGGCCCTGATCCTGAACGCGATACTGACCGCTCGTCGAGCGCGTGCGTTCGGGGCAGGATCGGCATCGACATGAGCGACGACAGCGCTCCCGAGCCGGGCCACGCGCTCGTCGACGAGGTGCCGACGGCGCTCGACGGACAGCGTCTCGATCGCATCGTGGCGCTGATCGGTGACGTGAGTCGTTCCGATGCCACGGCGACGATCAGCGCCGGTGGCGTGACCGTCGACGGACAAGCCGCTCCGTCGGGCAAGGTCCGCCTCGCTGCCGGCCAGGTGGTCGCGGTCGACCCGACGAAGTTCCCGGTGGACGAGGTGCCCGGACCGGACCCGACCGTCGAGTTCGGCGTGGTGTACGAGGACGATCAGGTGATCGTCGTCGACAAGCCGCCGGGGCTCGTGGTGCACCCGGGCGCCGGGAACACGACCGGCACGCTCGCCAATGGACTCCTCGCACGATTTCCCGACATCGAGGGTGTGGGGGACCGGATGCGGCCGGGCATCGTGCACCGACTCGATGCAGGAAGCTCGGGGCTGCTCGTCGTCGCTCGCACCAGTCACGCGGTCGATGTCCTCATCAGCCAGTTCGCCGACCACAGTGCGACGAGGGTGTACGACGCCGTCGTGTGGGGCGTTCCCGAGGCGCCGCACGGAATCATCGACGCACCGCTCGGACGCAGCCGGAGCGACCCGCTGCGCATGGCGGTCGTGGCCGACGGACGCCCGTCGCGCACCGACTACCGAGTGGTCGGGAGCTACACGTCACCTGCGACCGTGTCGCGGTTGGAATGCCGCCTCGAGACCGGCCGGACCCATCAGATCCGGGTTCATCTGTCGTCGATCAATCATCCCCTCGTGGGCGATCCCACGTACGGTCAGCGTCGCCCCGTGCTCGGCCTCGAGCGTCCGTTCCTCCACGCCGCACAACTCGAATTCGATCACCCCGGCACGGGCGAGCGCGTCACCCACCACAGCCCGTTGGCCCCCGACCTGCAGGCCTGGCTCGACAACGCCGGCGTCACATGACGCTCTGACCCGCCACGGTACGGCACGCGTGCACCGCGGCGGCGCCGACGATCAGGACAGTTCGTGGGCGGTCAGTGCGGGCCAGGGGGCTTCGCCGCGGCTGATGTCGGCAATCGCGGCGAGCGTGTAGCCGTTGAGGTGCTGGCGCATGTGGGAGCCGGCTTGGTCCCAGATGGCCAACAGGACGCACTGGCCCTCGTGGTCGCAGGAACCGTCCTGGTGCGGCTGACCGAAGTCGCCGAGCGTGATCGGGCCGTCGACGGCGGACACGATCTCGGCGAGCGTGATCTCATCCGCTGGACGGTTGAGCAGGTAGCCGCCACCGACCCCGCGCTTCGAGCGCACCAGTCCGGCACCCTTCAGTGCGAGCAGGATCTGCTCGAGATACGGCTGGGGGAGCCCGGTCCGTTCCGCGATGTCGCGCACCGACGTGGGCCCCTCGTCGTCGCGCAATGCCAATGACAGCAGGGCGCGACAGGCGTAGTCGCCGCGGGTGGAGATGCGCACGCACTGCACTGTAGGCCACGACCGCGTCGAGTCCGTAGACTGTGGCAAGTGAGTCGTGCAGGCGGGAATCCGATCGTTCCGGACTATTCCGGTCCCAATGTCCGCGGGATCATCCCGGCGATTCTGGGCCCCTCCACGTGGGCCGACACCGTTCCGGGGTGGATGCCGGACGCGGTTCGGGCCGCGGACGCCGTCGTCCTGCTCGTGCTCGACGGCCTGGGCTGGGACCAATTGCACAGCCACGCGGAGTTGGCGCCCACGCTGATGTCCATGCAGGGACAGGCGATCCACACGGTCGCCCCCACCACCACCGCGACGGCCCTCAGCTCGATCACGACCGGGCTGACACCGGGTGAGCACGGGCTCGTCGGCTACCGGATGGTGCTGGGCGGCGAGGTGATGAACGTGCTGCGCTGGTCGGTCGGTGAGCAACAGGTTCGGCGATCGCAGCCACCGTCGTCGATCCAGCCCTTCGAGCCGTTCCTGGGCCATCGGGTCCCGGTGATCGCTCAGGGTGAACTGCAGAACTCGGCGTTCAGCGAGGCGCATCTGCGGGGAAGCGCACAGGTCGGCTGGCGGGCTCCGTCGAGCATCGCGGTCGAGACCGCGCAGCAGCTTCGGGCGGGGGAGCGGTTCGTCTACTGCTATTACAACGGCATCGACAAGATCGCCCACGAGCGGGGTTTCGGCGACTTCTACGACGCCGAACTCCGCTACGCCGACGCACTGGTCGCTGACGTGTTGGCCACCGTCCCGGCGGGGACAGCGGTACTGGTCACTGCCGATCACGGTCAAGTTCACGTGGGCGACCGCGTCATTCATCCGTCCGAGGAGATGTTGGGGCCGGTCACGTTCCAGTCGGGCGAGGGTCGCTTCCGGTGGTGGCACTGTGCAGCGAACGACATCGACGGGCTCGTCGACGCAGCAACGGATGCGTACGACGACATCGCCTGGGTCGTCACGAAAGAGCAGATGCTCGACGAAGCCTGGTTCGGCCCGACGGTGCCGCCGCAGATCCAGCGCCGTCTCGGCGACGTGGCATTGTGCGCTCACGAGCCCGTGAGTTTCTACGAGGAGTCCGACTCCGGCCCGTTCGAACTCGTCTGTCGCCACGGTTCGATGACGTCGGCCGAGGTCAATGTCCCACTCCTTGGCGCTCTCGTGGGGTGACGCGCGAGACTCGCCACATGGCCGACACTTCCGACAGCGCTGTACAACCCGAAGTCGTCGAATTGGACGACACCGCCGAAACGGAGCGCCCCGACGACGCTGCCGACGGAGAGGTGTCCGACGGCGAGGACGAGGAGACCGACGGCGACGCCGTCACCGAGCCGGCCAAGGTGATGCGGATCGGTTCGATGGTCAAGCAGCTGTTGGAAGAAGTGCGCAACGCCGACCTCGATCAGGCGTCCCGTGAGCGGCTCGCCGAGGTGTACGAGCGTTCGATCGTGGAGCTGTCGAGCGCGTTGTCTCCCGACCTCCAAGAGGAACTGCGGATGCTGTCGTTGCCGTTCGACGACGACGGCGTGCCCAGCGAAGCCGAACTCCGGGTGGCCAAGGCTCAACTCGTCGGGTGGCTCGAGGGTCTGTTCCACGGGATCCAGGCGAGCCTGATGGCCCAGCAGTACGCAGCGCAGCAGCAGCTGCAACAGATGAAGCAGCTGCCCGGTCAGGCGGAGGGCGCGGGTCCGGGGCAACGGCCCGGTGGCCAGCAGCCGCCGCAGACCGGCACCTATCTGTGATCGCGTCGATCTCGCCGATCGCGCTGGCAGTCCAAGTCACACGCGGGTAATTTGAACAGCTCTCATGGCCGACTCGTTCACCCATCTCCACGTCCACACCGAGTTCTCGATGCTCGACGGTGCGTCCCGACTCGACGAGATGGTGGCCAAGGCGGTCGAGGACGGCCAGCCGGCGATCGGCATGACCGATCACGGCAACATGTACGGAACGTTGGACTTCTACAAGGAGTGCAACAAGCAGGGGATCAAGCCGATCATCGGCACCGAGGCCTACATGGCCCACGACCACCGCTCCGAACGGCCGTCGCGGCGTGGCCGGGTCGACGACTCGGGCGGCGAGACACAGTCGGGGAACAAGCTCTACTACCACCTGATCCTGCTCGCCGAGAACAACACCGGGTATCAGAACCTGATCCAGTTGTCGTCGCTCGCGTTCATGGAGGGCTACTACTACAAGCCCCGGATGGACTGGGAGTTGCTCGAGAAGTACTCCGAGGGGCTGATCGCCACGAGCGGATGCCTGGGCGGTCACGTGCTGCAGTCGCTGCTCAACGGCGACGAGGGCGGAGCGCTCGAGAAGGCCGCTCGGCTCCAGGACATCTTCGGTCGGGACAACTTCTTCATCGAGATCCAGGACCACGGAATCCCGGCCCAGCGCGAGACGAATCCGAAGCTGCTCGACATCGCGAAGAAGATCAAGGCACCGCTGCTGGCCACGAACGACAGCCACTACACCCATCAGCACGACCACGACTCCCACGACGCGCTGCTCTGCGTGCAGACCGGTTCGCTCATGTCGGACCCCAAGCGCTTCAAGTTCGAGGGGAGTGATCACTACCTCAAGACCGCGGCCGAGATGCGCTACCTGTTCCGCGAGGTTCCCACGGCGTGCGACAACAGCTTGTGGATCGCCGAGCGGGCGAACGTCGAGATCGAGTTCGGCAAGCCACTGCTCCCGAACTTCCCGCTCCCCGAGGGTTTCGCCGACGACGAGGCGTATCTCCGCCACCTCACGCAAGTGGGCGCCGAGAAGCGCTGGGGCAAGGAGGTTCCACCCGAGGCAGTCGAACGGCTCGCGTACGAGTTGCAGACCATCTGCGACATGGGTTTCGCGTCGTACTTCCTCATCACCTGGGATCTCATCAAGTACGCCCGTGACAACAACATCCGGGTCGGGCCCGGCCGTGGATCGGCCGCCGGGTGCGCGGTGGCGTACTGCCTCTGGATCACCGACCTCGACCCGATCAAGTACGACCTGCTCTTCGAGCGCTTCCTGAACCCGAGCCGCGTGTCGATGCCCGACATCGACATGGACTTCGAGACGCGACATCGGGAGGACATGATCCGCTACGCCGCCGAGCGCTACGGCCGGGACCACGTGGCGCAGATCATCACCTTCGGGTCGATCAAGGCCCGCAATGCGGCGCGGGACGCGGCGCGCGTGCTCGGCTATCCGTACGGGGTCGGCGACAAGATCGCCAAGGCGATGCCGCCACTCGTGATGGGACGGGACACGCCGCTCAAGTACTGCTTCGAGCAGACCCCCAAGTACGCCGACGGGTACAAGGCCGCCTCCGATCTGCGCGCCATGTACGACACCGATCCCGACATCAAGAAGGTGATCGACGTCGCGATGGGCCTCGAGGGACTGAAACGTTCCGACGGCATCCATGCGGCAGCGGTGGTGATCACCAAGGATCCGGTCACCGACTACGTCCCGATCCAGCGCAAACCCGAATCGGGCGTCGACCCGGAGGACGCTCCCGTCGTCACCCAGTTCGAGATGCACGGCGTCGAATCGCTCGGCCTGCTGAAGATGGACTTCCTCGGGCTGCGCAACCTCGACGTGATCTCCGATGCCGAGACGATGATCCGGGAGCGAGGCAATCCGGATTTCGACATCGAGCAGGTGACCCTGGAAGATCCGGCGACGTTCGAGCTGCTGTCCCGGGGCGACACGATCGGAATCTTCCAGCTCGAGTCACCGCCGATGCGTCAGCTGCTCAAGGCGATGGAGCCGACCACGTTCGAAGACATCGCCGCGGTGCTCGCGCTGTATCGACCCGGTCCGATGTCGGTGAACATGCACTACGACTTCGCCGACCGCAAGAACGGTCGCCAGGAGGTGAGCTACTTCCACGACGACGCCGAGGAGGTGCTGGGCGACACGTACGGCCTGATGATCTATCAGGAGAGCGTGATGCGGGTGGCGCAGAAGTTCGCCGGGTACTCGCTCGCCGAAGCCGACAACCTCCGCAAGGCGATGGGCAAGAAGTCGCGCGAGGTCATGGCCAAGGCGCGTCAGGCGTTCGAGGACGGTGTCGTCGAACAGGGCTACGGCGACGAGATGGGCCCGATGTTGTTCGACATCATCGAGAAGTTCGCCGACTACGCGTTCAACAAGAGCCACACGTTCGGCTACGGGCTGATCACCTACCAGACCGCGTACATGAAGGCGCACTACCCGGTCGAGTACATCGCTTCGTTGCTCACCAGCGTCAAGAACAACCTCGACAAGGCGGCCACCTACCTGTCCGACTGCCGGTCGATGGGGATCAAGGTGCTGCCGCCGGACGTGAACCGGTCACTGATCAACTTCGGCGCGCTCTCGCCCGACGAGCTGCCCGAGGGTGTCACGGTGCCCGTGGGGAGTCCAGGAGCGATCACGTTCGGCCTCTCGGCGGTGCGCAACGTGGGCGAGGCGCTCGTCGAGTTACTGCTCGCCGAGCGTGACGAGAACGGTCAGTTCGTCAGCTTCCACGACTTCGTCGAGCGCGTTCCGGAGGGTGTGCTGAACAAGCGTACGATCGAGTCCCTGATCAAGGGCGGCGGTTTCGACTCGCTCGGCCACGACCGCCGTGCCCTGCTCACGGTGTTCGAGCACATCATCGACACGACCGTCAAGCGTCGTCGGGAGGCCGAGAAGGGTGTGATGAGCCTGTTCGGTGACTGGAACGACGACCCCGGTGATTCGGGTGACTCCGCGGACGGAGCGGGTGGTGCCGGGGAGGCCTTCGACGAACGCACGCCGATCCCGGACAACATGGAGTTCGACAAGGCCGACAAGCTTCGCTATGAAAAGGAGATGCTCGGGCTGTACGTGTCCGACCATCCGCTGTTCGGTGTGGAGGGCGCGCTCAAGCGCAAGGTCGAGCACAACCTGATCGATCTCCCGAACATGGAGGACGGCACGCCGGTCGTCGTGGGCGGCGTGATCACCAATCTGGCCCGGAAGTTCACCAAGAAGGGCGATCAGATGGCGGTGTTCGTGCTCGAGGACCTCGACGCCTCGATCGAGGTCACCATCTTCCCGCGCACGCTGGCCGAACAGGGGCACAAGCTCGAAGACGACCTGATCGTCTCGGTGAAGGGGCGACTCGACCGTCGGGACGAATCCCGCTTCGGCCTGATCGGCCAGACGATCAACGTGCTGCAGGGCCTGAGCGACGGCCCGGCAGCTCCGCTCCGCTTGCGACTGCCGGCACCCACACTCGATGAGCTCAAGATTCAACGGCTCAAGCGGATCGTCAAGGAACATCCGGGCGACTCGGTCGTGATGGTCGACATCGGCCAGCAGAAGGTACTCAAGCTGTCCGACGAGTTCCGGGTCGACCTCGATCGAGTGGTGGGGGAACTGCGGATGGCTTTCGGTCACGACGCCGTCCTGCTGTAGAATGGTGTTGATGGCTCTCGATGTTGTGACCAATGACGCGTCCGCGCTGGAAGACACCGATCTCGATGAATTGGCGTCGATGGACGACGCGTTCACCGCAGGTCAACTGTCGAAGGCGCAGGAAGATTGGGTGCTCATCACGACGGCTCGTTTCGGCAATGCACTGCACGGGTTCACCTTCTCCACGCTCGAGCGGATCGGCGGCACGCCGTGCGTTCTGATCGGCCTGATGAGTGTCAAGCGCTCCAGCAAGCGTGACCAGGTGCTGCGCGGACTCATGAACGAGGCCTACCACCGAGCGCTGATGGCCTTCCCCGACGAAGACGTCGTCGTGGGCTCGCGGTTCATCAACGCCGACGCCCGCGAGGCGTTCAAGGACCTCGACGGCCTCACGCCGTCGCCCGGTGAAGATGCGGTCGGCGAAGAGCGTGCATGGGGCCGCCGCCTCGCGAAGCGCTTCGCGATCGACAAGACCTACGACGCGAAGACGTTCACGTCGGCGTCGGGAGCCCAGGACGGCTACCTCGACTTCGAGACCTCCAGCCCGGAGAAGCTCGACGACGAGCTCGTCGACATGATGAGCAAGATCCCCGCCAAGAAGGGCGGGGCGATGGTCGTGTACGGCTGGACCATGGCCGAAGACCTCGTCAAGCTCGGCAAACGCTGAGCTGGTTCACGTGCCCCGGTCCTTCCGATTCGTGTGACCGAATCTGCGTCCGCTGTCACTTTCGGTCACACGAACCCGGGAAATGACGGAGTTCCGCCACGTCGTCCGCAACCGGAGGATGACGCGGGCGTTCGCGCCTGAGGGTCTCGACCCCGCGCTGATCGACGAGTTCGTCGACCTGGCGAGTCGGGCGCCGAGTGCGGGCAAGACCCAGGGGTGGCACGCTCTGGTGCTCGAGGGGCCCGAGCAGGTCGGCCGTTACTGGGACATCACGCTCCCGATCGAGAAGCGGGCATCGTTCCGCTGGACGCAGCTGCTCGACGCGCCGGTGCTGATGATCGTGCTGGCCGACCCAGACGCCTACGTCGAGCGGTACGGCGAGCCCGACAAGGAGCGGACGGGTCTGGGCGCCGGCACCGAGGCGTGGCCGGCGCCGTACTGGACGATCGACGCGTCGATGGCAGCGATGACGATCCTGCTCGCCGCGGAGGACGAGGGCCTCGGTGCCCTGTTCTTCGGGCTCTTCCAGAACGAGAGCGAGGTCCGGCAGGAGTTTGCGGTCCCGGACCGCCTTCAGATCATCGGGGTGATCGCCCTCGGACTGCCGGCCGCGTCCGGCGAGCCGAAGGAGCAGGCTCGCTCGGCGGATCGACCGCGTCGGTCACCCGGCGAGATCATTCGTCGGGGTCGCTGGCAGCCTTCTGCTTGACGCCGGTCAGCGCCTGCACGAACTCGTCGACCGTGCTCGACGGTGCGGCACACACGTGGTCACGACACACGTACGCCTTGCCCGGCGTCCGGCCCTCCCACAGCGGCGAGTCGTACGGCTCGCCCCAGGCAAGGACAGCGTCCGGACGCCAGACCGAGTGGGCGAGACGCACGAACTGCGACATGTCGTGTTCGACGCCGTTCTCGTCCTCGCCGCCGACGATGACGATCTCGGTGGTGCCGCGGCGGGACAGGTCGGTGGCGAGCATGCCGTTGGAGAACATCCCGACCTTGTCGTCGACCTGGCCGGCGAGCACGTGCAGGATGCGGTCGGCATGGTTCGTGTAGCGGGGCTCACCGGTGAGGGCGGCGAGGCGATAGAGCGCAATGGCGGCCTGCGAGTTGGCGGACGGGGTCGCGTTGTCGGCGATGTCCTTCTGTCGCGCGATCAGGTGCTCGCCGTCCTCGGCGTTGGTGAACAACCCACCGTTGCTGGGGTCGAAGAACCAGTCGAGCATCGTGTCGGCCGTCGCCCGAGCCTCCTCGATCCAGCGGGCTTCGCCCGTCGCCTCGGCGAGCCGGGTGAAGGCGTCGACGAGCGCGGCGTGGTCGGCGGCCAGCGCATCATGGCGAGCTGGCGGGTTCCCGTCCGCCTGCCACGAGCGGTACCAGCGGCCGTTCATGCCCCGCATGTTGTCGATCAGGAACTCGGCGTTCTTGACCGCCGCGTCGAGCCATGGCTGGTGGTTGAACACGGCGCCGGCCTGGGCGAGCGCCGAGAGGAACAGAGCGTTCCACTCCACCAACACCTTGTCGTCGAGTCCGGGCCGGCGGCGCTTGGCGCGCGCCTCGGCCATCCGTTGGCGGGTGAAGGAGATCTCGTCGGGCCGCACCAGTTCCCCGCGATGCTTCGTGCGGTTCGGGATGGAGCGTGATCCGTTCGATGTCTCGAAGTTGCCCTCGTCGTTGATGTCCCACCACGCCAGGGTCTGCTCGATGATCTCCGGCTTGACCTTCGGAAGTGCGGCCCTCACCTCGTCGGGCGTCCAGGTGTAGAAGAGCCCCTCGACACCGTTGCCCTCGTCGTCGGGGGAGTCGGCGTCCTCGGCGGAGTAGAAGCCGCCTTCCTCGTGGGTGAGCGTGTTCAGGACGTACTCGATCGTGTCCTGCACCACCTGACGCCACTGGGGTTGGCGCAGGACGACGAGCGCATGGAGGTAGGTCTGAGCGAGGAGCGCCTGGTCGTAGAGCATCTTCTCGAAATGGGGGACGAGCCACTCGCGGTCGGTCGAGTAGCGGGCGAACCCTCCGCCGATGTGGTCGTAGATGCCGCCGGCGGCCATCGCATCGAGCGTGGTCGTGATCACGGTCTTGGCCGCATCCGAGCCCGACGTCATGTAGGCGCGCATGATCAGTTCGAGGTGGAAGGTGGACGGGAACTTGGGTTCCTTGCCGAACCCGCCCCACTCGGGGTCGAACGCGCGGGCCAGCGTCTGGACCGTCGTGTTCAATTGCTCGATCGTCGGGATGTCATCTGCCGGTTCGAGATCGGCGGTCTTGCTGACCGCCTCGGTCAGGGTCTTGGTGTTCTTGGCCAGGTCGTCCGGCTTGTTGCGGTAGGCGTCGTCGACGGCGTCGAGCAACTGGAGGAACTGCGGCTTGGGGAAGTAGGTGCCGCCGTAGAACGGCTTGGCGTCGGGCGTGAGGAACACCGTCATCGGCCAGCCGCCGCGGCCGGTGAGCGCCTGCACGGCGTCCATGTACAGCTGGTCGACGTCGGGGCGCTCCTCGCGGTCGACCTTCACGTTGACGTACAGCTCGTTCATCTTGGACGCGACCTCGTCGTCCTCGAAGCACTCGTGGGCCATCACGTGGCACCAGTGGCACGCCGAGTACCCGACCGACAGCAGAATCGGCACGTTGCGCTCGTGCGCGGCGGCGAACGCCTCATCGCCCCAGGGGTACCAGTCGACGGGGTTGTCACGGTGTTGCCGCAGGTACGGCGATGTTTCTTCGGCCAGTCGGTTCACCGTTTCGAGGGTAGCGACGCGATCTGCGGTCCGTCCGGACCGTTACAACTGAGGTCTGACCCCAGTTGATACGGTCCCGATCCATGAGCGTTCTCGGATGGATCGTCGTCGGATTGATCGCCGGTGTGTTGGCACGCTGGATCGTGCGCGACGACCGCGGCGGGTGCATCTACTCGCTGGTGATCGGCGTGCTCGGAGCGTTCATCGGCGGGTGGCTGATGTCGCTGGTGGACAACCGAGGCGTCGACGGGTTCTCGATCTACAGCATCCTCGTCGCCGCCCTCGGAGCGATCCTGCTGCTGCTGATCGTGCACGCCATCTCGGGAGGCGGTCGCCGGTCCCGTAGCGGCCGGTAGAACGACGCTCGATCAGTCGCGGCGCCAACGGGCGACGTAGCCGATGATCGCTCCGACGAGCGCGGAGCCGGCAATCACGATCCACAGTGCGAGGTCGGTGTCGCCGAACACCCAGTCGACCGGCACCTCCTGGCTGTTCGCCGCGGCGAAGATCACCACCGCAGCAACGGCCACGACCCACACCACGATGCGGATCGTCTGTCGGGTTCTGATCGAACTCTCGTTGCGGTCGTGTTCATCGGCCATGTTGATGGTCTCCCTTTGCTCGATCTCGGTCGTTGAACGTGATGTGATGTACGTCACCTTCCGACATCGAGGTACCCATCACGCCGGCGCCCGAAACCCGACGGCCGAACGACCCGACACGATGCGGAGATCGGTGAGCGACGTGCCACGTCCAGGGAAGCATCGGGGTCTAGATTGCTGACGCACGCTGCTGACATCCGTCGGCGACGACTCCAGAAAGGAAGATTCCGATGGATCTGAAGCAGAAGTTGATCGACCTCGCACGTGAGGCCACGGGCGACGACGAGATCACCGTCGCCGGCGACTTCCAACCGAAGGGCATGACGTGGAAGGTGGCGGCGGGGTCGTTGGCCGGCTCGACGCTCGGTGACGCCGTCGGTGGTGACCTCGGGCAGAGCATCGGAGCCTCCGCCGGCTACATCGGTGGGCGCTATGCCGCCACGTCGGGGCAGCTCCCGCCGGTCATCATCCTGGCCGCATCGCCGACGAAGCTCTACTTGATGACGTCCAACAATGCGAAGGGCATCATCCTCGCGAAGCACCTGATCCTGATCGAGACGCTCGATCGCGCCAGCCTCAGCGTCGAGATGCACCAGAAGATGTCGGTGCGCACGGCGGTCATCACGGACAGCTCGACCGGTCACGAGTACAAGATCGAAGGCAAGCGCATCCTGTTCCATCACATGAACGACATGCTCGACGCCCTCGGCATCCACGAGCTCGACGACGCCCACCACGAGACGGCCGTCGCCGCCGAATAGGCCGTTCTCGTGAACAGTTCGCGCACGGAGCGC
>NZ_BAOL01000120.1 GCF_000350145.1 Ilumatobacter nonamiensis YM16-303
TCCCGCGCTCCGTGCGCGAACAGTTCACGAGAACGCAGAGTTGGTACGGTCGGAGCATGGGATCTGGAACAGCGTTACAACATGTCGACGTGCTGATCGTCGGAGCGGGACTGTCGGGGATCGGCCAGGCGTGCCATCTCACCCGTGAGTGCCCGACGAAGACCTACGCGGTCGTCGAAGCCCGCCAGGATCTCGGCGGAACCTGGGACCTGTTCACGTATCCCGGAATCCGTTCGGACAGCGACATGTACACCCTCGGCTACGACTTCAAGCCGTGGCAGAGCGACATCTCGATCGCACCCGGACCGATGATCAAGGAGTACATCCGCGAGGCCGCCGAGGAGTACGACGTCCTGCGCCACATCACGTTCGGGCGCCGCGTCGTCGGCGCGTCCTGGGACTCCGCGACCTCGAAGTGGACCATCGATGTCGCTCACGTCGATGCCGACGGCGAACCGACCGACACCGTCGAGCAGATGACCTGCAACTGGCTCCAGATGTGCAGCGGCTACTACTCGTACTCCAACCCGCACCGGCCCGAGTTCCCCGGCGAGTCGGAGTTCACGGGACAGATCGTGCATCCCCAGGAGTGGCCCGACGAGCTGCAGACGCGCGACGAACTCGACGGCAAACGGATCGTCGTCATCGGCTCGGGCGCCACCGCCGTCACCCTCATTCCCTCGCTGGCCGAGAAGGGCGCACAAGTGACCATGCTCCAACGGTCACCCACCTGGATCTTCCCGGCCCCGAACCGGAACCCGATCACCATCGGACTGCGCAAAGTCCTTCCCGAGGCAGCCGCCTACAAGACGATCCGCAAGTTCAACTCCTGGCGCACCGAGTACGCGTACACGACATCGCGCAAGAAGCCCGAGAAGCTCAAGGGAATGCTCAACAAGCAGGTCACCAAGGCGCTCGGTGACGACGCCGGCCTCATCGATCCGCACTTCACGCCGAGCTACAACCCGTGGGATCAGCGGCTGTGTCTGTCGCCCGACGCCGACATCTTCGCCGCGATCCGCGCCGGAAATGCGAGTGTCGTCACCGATCACATCGAGACGTTCGACGCCGACGGAATCGTCCTCACGAGCGGCGAACGTCTCGACGCCGACATCATCGTGACCGCCACCGGACTCGAATTGCTCGCGCTCGGCGGTGTGACCCCCGTGGTCGACGGCGAACAGATCAATCTCGCCGACACCTTCACCTACAAGAGCTTCATGTACTCAGGGATCCCGAACCTCGGCACGACGTTCGGCTACATCAACGCATCGTGGACGCTGCGCGCCGACCTGGTGGCTCGGTACGTCTGTCGCCTGCTCAACAAGATGCGATCCGACGGTGTCCGACAGGTGGTCCCGGTCGTCAGCGATCCGGACATGCCGCAACGTCCGTACATCGACGACTTCCCGGCCGGGTACATGAAGCGCAACCTGCACCTGTACCCGAAACAGTCGGATCGCGACCCGTGGACCGCCTCACAGAGCTACGCCTACGACAAGAAGCACCTCCTCGGGCCGAACGTCGAGATCGACGACGGCGTACTCGAGTTCAGCGCGTAGACGGTTCGGTCCGCGCCACGGGGGATCAGTAGCCGCGCGAGCGGTCGACGAGACCCTCGGTCGGCAGCTCACCGGTCGCGAGGAACCGGCGGATGTTCTCCCCCGCGATCACCGCAGCGGTCTCGACGGTCGTCGGTGCCGAGATGTGCGGCAGCACCGTGACCGACTCGTGATCCCAGAACCGATGCTCGGCCGGAAGGGGTTCGACGTCGAACACGTCGAGCACCGCGTGATCGAGGTGACCGCGATCGAGCGCGTCCAGCAACGCGCCGTCGTCGATCGTCGGACCGCGACCGAAGTTGATGATCGCCGAGCCGGCCGGCATCGTGGCGAATCTGTCGGCATCGAACGTGCCGACCGTCGCCTCCGTGTGCGGGAGGAGGTTGACGACGATGTCGGATCGCTCGAGCATCGCGCCGAGCCCTGCCGGCCCGTCGTAGCAGCTGACACCGTCGATCTGTTTCGACGATCTCGACCACCCGGCCACCGCGAATCCTTGAGCCAGCAGACGACGCGCCGCCGCGGTGCCGAGTATTCCGAGTCCTGCGATCCCCACGCGACGATCGCGGGCGTGAACGATCGGGTGTTGCCGCCACTCGCCCGCGCGCTGCTGACGCGCGTAGCGGGGCATCTCCCGGTGGAGATACAGCGTCCAGGCCAGCACCGCTTCGGACATCGTCTCCGCCATCTGGGGGTCGACGAGCCGGATCACGTGCACACCGTCGGGAACCACCGGCATGACCGCCTCGGCTCCCGCCCACGAGCTCTGCACGAGCTCGAGATGGGGAAGTTTCGCCAACTGATCCGCGCTCGGTCCGTCCACGACTGCCACGGACACCTCGTCGTACCGGCTCGCATCGAGGGCGTCGAAGGGGACGACCTCGAAGTCGACCATCGCTGCAGCGAGCGCCGAGACCAGCGTGTCGTCGGTCGACCAGTCGGGTCGGCGGACATAGGGAACGAGTGGCGTCATCCGCCGAGCATCGCCGTTCCGACCGACTCGGGCAAGCCGTTTCGACCCACCCACCCCTTCTCGACCTCGATTCGTTGCCGCTGCGGAGAGAGAACCGGGTCGGGAATCCGCCCGACCGGCGAGCGGGCGTCGGGGGAAGTGGCCCGCGGCTAGTTTCGGGCGATGATCGGCGTCGAGCAATGCGACCGGTGCGGCTTCGACCGCAGTCAGTGGAACGAGCAGGATGCGACCCGAACACTTGCTCATGCCGCCGACTTCCTGAAGGGTTGGAGCGCCGATGCGCGTCCCGAGCTGGTCGACAAACTGGAGGCCAGGTGGGTGGACGACCTCAAGGCGATCGCCGCGTCGGTCGAACTCGAGGACAAGGTCCACCACCTCTGGCACGGCCTCGTCTCCATCGCCGACGTGCGCCGGGCGGCAGACGACACGATCCCGACCCAACGCGGAGCGGTGTTGCAGGTCAACGCATCGGATGGCGGGGTCCCGAAGACCGCCATCGACGAAGCGACCGTCGGCGTGCGCGGTGTCGAGGGCGACGTCCAGGCCGCTCGCGTCCACCACGGTCGGCCCTGGCAGGCGCTCTGCATCTGGAGCGGTGACGTGATCGAACGACTCGCCGCGGACGGGCACCCGATCGCACCCGGCTGTGCAGGCGAGAACGTCACGGTGTCGGGTCTCGACTGGGCACAGCTGCGCGGCGGCACCGTCATCGACATCGGCACGGTTCGCTGCCAGTTGAGTGCTCCGGCCGTGCCGTGTCAGAAGAACGCCCGCTGGTTCCTCGACGGTGACATCTCACTGATGGATCAGCGACTACATCCCGAGTCGACCCGCTGGTACGCGTCGGTCGTGCGCCCCGGTTCGATCCGCGCGGGCGACTCCGTCACCGTCAGCCCCCGCTGAGCGAATCGGAACTCGAGATCAGACGAACACGAGCGCCGGCCGAAATCGGCTCGTCCTCGCGCGCGATACCGTCCGAACATGACCGACGAGCCTGGGCCCCTGATCGCATCCGGGCGCGCCGCGGACGTGTTCGACCTCGGTGACGGAACGGTGCTGCGCCGCTACCGAGATGGCCATCACGACGTCGACCTCGAGGCGCGGATCATGGGACTCGTGGCGGAACACGGGTATCCGGTGCCCACCGTCCACTCGGTCGATGGGAACGACATCGTGATGGACCGCATCGAGGGGCCGACGATGATGGAGAGCCTTGCAGCGAGTCCCTGGAAGATGGTGCCGCACGCCCGTCTACTCGCCCGTCTCCAGCGTCGGCTGGCGCAGATCGAGGCCCCCGACTGGCTGCTGGCCGACACCGCCGACCGGTCGCACGCCCACAGCGTCCTCCACCTGGACATGCATCCGATGAACGTCATCATGTCGCCGAACGGACCGGTGGTGATCGACTGGACGAACGCGGCCGGTGGACCCGCCGGATTCGACGCGGCGATCACCTACGTCGAGGTCACCACGTTCGGCGTCGAGTCGAGCGCGGATCGAGTCGGCCAATGGCTGTTCAGTCGCACGTTTCGTCGGTCCCGTGGCCGGCGTCTCGTCGACGCGTACCTCGAAGCCGCATGTGAACACCGACTCGCGGACCGCAACGTCCTTCCCGATGAACGAATCGCGATCGCCGCGCTCCGCAAGAAGGCCCGTCGCACGTCCTGACGGCTCGTTCTCGTGAACAGTTCGCGCACGGAGC
>NZ_BAOL01000119.1 GCF_000350145.1 Ilumatobacter nonamiensis YM16-303
CTCGTGAACAGTTCGCGCACGGAGCGCCAGAGGAGATCACGAGAACGCGGGGTGAGCGATGTTGACGCGGTGGTGATCGGGGCCGGGCACAACGGGCTCGTCACCGCGGCGTACCTGGCGCGAGCCGGACTGTCGACACTGCTGGTGGAGGCTCGCGACCGAGTCGGCGGAACGGCCGCGAGCGAAACGTTCGCCGGGGCGACGGTGAACATCTGCAACTGTGACCACCTGACCTTCCGCACCACCCCGGTCATGGAGGAACTGGGCCTCGCCGATCACGGACTCGAGTATCTCGACGTCGACCCCGCCCAGCACAACATGACCTGGGACTCGGCAGGCGATGGGGTGGGCTGGACGTCGTACCACGATCTCGAGGAGACGCTGGAGGAGATCGCAGCGGTGGCTCCCGGAGACGTCGACGGGTACCGCCGGTACGCACAAACGGCGATGCCGGCCGTCCGGATGATCTTCGAAGCGGCTGCCGAACCGCCGTCGATCACCGGCCTCACGAGGCTCGCGCTCCGTCGACGACTCGCCGGCACCTCGGCCCTGTTGCGCTGGAGCCGACGCAGCGCGGCCGAGGTGCTCCGCGACTACTTCGACAGCGAACTCATCCGTGGCCCCGGAGCGATGACCGGCCCGATGGTCTGGGGCATCTCACCGGAGTTCGGGGGGTCGGGACTCGGCGCGCTCACCCATGCGATGCGCCATGTCGCGACGGTCGGGCGACCGATCGGCGGTTCCGGCCAGGTCCCCGAGACGCTGCTCGCCGCGTTCACGGCAGCCGGAGGGGTGCTCCGCGCCGGGACGAAGGTCATGGAGATCTGCTGCGCGGGCGACGCCGTGAGCGGTGTCCGTCTCGACGACGGGTCGTTCGTCTCGACAGCGACCGTCGTGTCGGCCTGCAACCCCCACGACACCTTCCTGAGCTGGCTCCGGAATCCCCCGCCGGTCGCTCGTGATCTGATTCGACGGTGGAGTGAGATCCCCCACGCCGACGGCTACGAGTCGAAGCTCGACGTCGTGCTGACCGAGGCGCCGCGGCTGAAGGACCAGGACCGAGCGTTGGGTTCCACCACGTGCATCGCCCCGGACCTCGCGTCGATCGACCGCGGATGGAATCTGATGCAACGCGGCCAGGTGCTCGACCGCCCAGGCCTGCTGGTGAACGTTCCGACGCTTCTCGATCCCACGATGGCGCCGCCAGGACTCCACGTGCTCAGCCTCGAAGCGCTGTACACGCCGTTCGGGCTGGAGGGCGGATGGCCGGGTTCGAGCGAACCTCGCCGTTGGCTCGAAGCGTTCGCCGACCTGTGCGAACCGGGCCTGCTCGACTCGATCGTCGATTGGCGAGCGATGACCCCGGATCGCTACGAGTCCGAGTTCCACCTCCCGGCCGGTCACGCGACGAGCTTCGCCGGTGGACCGCTCGCCGCGTTCCGCAACCCGAACCCGGAACTCACCGCCTACGAAACCGACCTCGGCGGGCTCTACCTGACCGGCGCCGCAACGTTCCCGGGCGCCGGCGTCTGGGGCGCGAGCGGACGCAACTGCGCCACCGTCGTCCTGTCGAACCAGCCCTGACCGCCCGGAGCCACCTCCACCACCTGCACGATCTGCCACCACCACCCTGCTGGCCTGCTGGCCTGCCCCTCCCCTCGGTTCTCGTCGCGATGCTGCCCGCGGTTCGGGTCGATCCGCGACGTGAACCTTGGATGTGCCCGACATCCCTGCGTCGGTGCGTGTCGTCGCCGTGCCGGTGGCGGTGATGACGGTGGGAATCAACCGGGGCGCTCTACGGTTGAGGACGACATGAGCAACGGATCTCTCCATCTCGGGCGGGTGCTCGGGATCCCCGTGCGGGCGCACTGGAGCATCGCGCTCATCGCCGCCCTGTTCGGGGTCAACCTGGCGTCGTCACTCGGGGTGACCGCCGGCATCGTGGCCGTCCTGGCATTCTTCGTGTCGATCCTGGCCCACGAGTTCGGCCACGCGCTCGTCGCCCGGCGCTACGGCGTCGAGACCGAGTCGATCGATCTCTGGGCGCTCGGCGGCGTCGCCCGTCTCGATCGCGAGCCGCCGACCCCACGCGCCGACGGTCTGATCGCCGGTGCCGGGCCGATCGTCAGCCTGGTCATCGGTGTCGTCACATTCGGCTCCGCGTATCTGCTCACGTCGAACGTGCTCGCGTGGATCGGCATCGTCAACCTGTTCCTGGCCGTCTTCAACATGCTCCCCGGCGCCCCGCTCGACGGGGGTCGCGTGCTCCGCGCTGTCCGCTGGGCACGAACCGGCAGCAAGTACCGGGCGATGCGCGATGCCGGTAACGCCGGCCGGGTACTCGGTTGGTCGCTCGGGATCATCGGCGTGGCGTTGATGGTCAACGGCACGTCCGGAATCTTCATCGCGATCACCGGTCTGTTCATCGCCTTGAACGCCAAGGCCGAGATCTCGGCCTCGTACGTGAGCGAGCATCTCGACGGTGTCAAAGTGCGCGATCTCACCTGGTGGGGCGTCGCCCATGCCGGGTCCGACATGGATGCCGATTCGATGATCGAACAGCGTTCACGGTTGGGCGAAGCCGGCGCCGTCGCCATCGACGCGAACGACGACGGCCAACTCGACGGCCTGGTCCTCGAGGACCAGCTCTGGGCGATCCCGGGCGATCAGCGTGCGCTCGTGATGTTGAACAGCCTGATGGTTCCGTTCCACCAGACAGCACGCGCGTCGCTCGACGACGACCTGTCGGCGGTGCTCCCCCGACTGAATCCGGTTCGTCCGGTCGTGACCGTGTGGAACGAGGGAAAGCTCGTCGGGGTCGTGCCGCCGAAGGTGCTGACGCAACGCCTCGACGGCGCACGCGCCGCCGCTCTGGGTCAGGCCTGACCACCGCGCAGCGGTCGCCGCTCGGGCGGCTCAGGCGTCCTTGACGGACCAGTCGCGCTTGGCGACCGGGTCCTTGTCCGACCACGGGAAGTTGATCCACTGGTCGGTGCGCTTCCACACGTAGTCGCACTTCACCACCGAGTGCGACTTCTCGTAGATGCAGGCCGTGCGGACTTCGCCGACCTTGCCTTCGCAGAATTCCTCCACCGACTTCAACGTATGGCCGGTGTCGGCGACATCGTCGACCACGAGGATGCGGCCGTTCGACAGGTCAACGAAATCGGGGGCCGGTGGAAGGATCCGCGGCACGTCGAGGCGGGTGTCGACGCCGGTGTAGAACTCGACGTTCATCGTGTAGACGTTCTTGACCGACAGCGCGTACCCCATGGCACCAGCGGGGAGCAGTCCACCGCGGGCGATGCCGAGGATCATGTCGGGCTGGTAGTCGTCGTCGGCCACCATCTGCGACAGGCTCCGGGTCGCCTCTCCCAGCATGTCCCAGGTCATGATCTCGCGCTCGTCCGACATGTGCAGCGAACCTACAGGCCCGATCGACACGTTGCGGCATCTGGATCACTCCAGCAGTCGCGGGCCGCCGACCGTCGCGGCCCGTGTCGGCACTGCCGTCCCGGATCATGGAGCATCATCGACGAGAACGAGAGCCAGCGGGCCGGCATCGTCCACGAATGCCACCACGGACTCGTCACCCTCGAGGGATCGGGCTTCCGCACCCCGGACGAACTGCAACCGGTAGGGCTCCGTGCCGTCGCTCACTCTCGCCGATCCGAACCTGCGTGATTGGCGCTCACCCTCGAGTCGGAAATCGACATCGTGATCACTCAACACCGCCGCGACCGCGTAGTTCAACGGATTCCCGAAGCCCAGCGCCCGGTCGTCGACGAGGACGGGACCATCCAAGCGGCCGAGGTCGGCGGCATCGAGTTGTCGGACGATTTCTGCGGTGAGGCGTTCGTCGGCTCGGTATTCGTCGTCCAGGGCAACCTGTTGGGATTCCGGTACACCGAGAGCCACCAGCACGACCGTGGCAACACCGAAAGCGGTCGTGCCGAGCTTCGGATGAACGGTGCGCAGCGCCCGTTCGACCGCGATGAGGGCACCCATCGTGAGGAACGCCGCGGTCGGCCAGAGCCACCGGTAGTTGACCGCCGCGAGTCCGAAGACGGTCGGCGGGAGCTGAGACGCATTCACGACGCCCGCGGTGACGGCGCAGAACGCGACCACGAGTCCGCCCGTCGCGGTCCGTCGGTTCCGTCGCAACGCAAGGATTGCTCCTGCCGCCAAGACGAGCCAGACCACCAGGAAGAGCGCCACCTTCAGGGTTCCGGCGAACGTCGGAAACGGGAAGTAGTCGGCAAAACCCGTCCGCAGGTACCCACGGCGATCGAGGAGCACATCCGCGACGATCCGCACGCCGGTTTCCCACCCTGGCGCTGGTGCGTCACCGGGCGATCGCAGCACATTGGTGAGGTTGCCCCAACCGAAGAACTGGTCGATCACCGCAGGCAGCCAGAGCAGTACGGCGATCACCGAGGCGATCGTCCAGGGTCGGACGAATCTTCGGCGAACGTCAGATCCACCCCGGGCGGCGGCGAGTTGGCCGATGATGGCCGGAAGCCCCACGGCAGCGACGAGGATCGGGTAGCTGAGGTGCGTTTGAGTGACGAGCGTTCCTGCGACCACGAGTGGGATGAGCGCCCACGGATCGCCGCACGTCGCGGCCCACGCCGCGACCAGGACGCACAGGTAGGGCACCAGCAGATACTGGTGTTGTTGCGGCGTGATGATCATCTCCGAGCCCATCTGCCAGAGCAGCAGTGCGACCGCCGCCATCGCCGGCACGACGGCTCGCCAACCGCCGATGCGCTGAACCAGCCACGCGATCGTGACGACGGCGATCGCATGGACCACGACGACACCGATCGCGGTACCGCCCATCGGCGCGATCTTGGTGAACGGCGCGAGCAGGTACAGCTGCAGAGCGCCGAGGTTGTTCACGTCCAGCTCGATGTCGGCTGAACCCGACGACCAGGCTCCGAGCCAGGGGTGGTGCTTGGTCGCCACGTCGAGCGAGCGGGCGGTGAAGTAGGCGTTGTCGGTGTGCGGCACCCACGAACCGACCGCGGCGCGGACACCGGCGAACAGGACGGAGAGCGCAACGAGACTGGTTGCAGCGACCGCCGCGGCAGGTCCGGCGCGTGATCGGCCGGTCGTCATGGGTCGTGACGCTACCGCTCGTGAGCGAGTCAGCGAGCCGCGACGAATCAGAGGCAGATGTCGGCAGGGCGGACGGGTACCCGGTCGAGTGGCGCGTCGATTCCGGCTTGCCGGAGTGCGTCGCGGATCGCGGCGACCACGGCCGGGGTCGAGGAGATGCACGGCGGCTCACCGACTCCCTTGGCTCCGAGAGGTGCGTGGGGGTCCGGCTGCTCGATCAGCGTCGCGAGAACCGGCGGCATGTCGAGGAAGGTCGGCAGCAGGTAGTCGGTGAAGTTGCCGTTGCGGATGACCCCGTCGATCTGAATGATCTCCTCCATCACCGCGAGGCCCAGACCCTGTGCGATGCCACCCTCGATCTGACCGACGACCGACAGCGGGTTGAGCGCGTTCCCGACGTCCTGCGCGGTCGCGATCTGGACCACTTTGACCAACCCGAGTTCGGGATCGACGTCGACCACGGCGCGGTGGGCGACGAACGCGAATGCCGTGTGGCAGTTGCCCTGGCCGTTCTCGTCGAGGTCTTCGGTCGGTGGGTGGTGGTACTCGATCGTTTCGTCGATCGTCAGACCGCTGGAGGCTTCGACCACGGGGATCCGGAGATCGCCGGCGGTGTCGATCACGTCGGTTCCCTCGATCATCAACCGGATCGGCTCGATGCCGTGTGCCGTACCGACCGCCTCGAACAGTCGTTCACGGGCTGCTCGGCAGGCAGCGTCGACCGCTCCGCCGCTCATCCACGTCTGGCGCGAAGCGGAGGTGGAGCCGGCCGAGCCGATGTGGGTGTCGATCTGATCGAGCTCGACTTCGTCGACGCCGAGGATCGACCTGGCGATCTGGGCCGCAATCGTGATGAATCCCTGCCCCACCTCGGCCGTGGCGAACTTCAAGGTGGCGACACCGTCGGCGAGCCGGCAGCGCGCGGTCGAGTAGTCGTCGAAGTTCTCGGAATACATCAGGTTCTTGATCGACACACCCCACCCGATGCCACGGACGATGTCGCCCGCGTCGGCAGTTCGTCCGGCCCCACCCGGCAACTTCATCGCGTCCTGCGAACCGTCACTGAGCGGCGTGCCGCCGACGGGTTCATCAGGAAGTGGAAGCGCCATGGTTTCGCGGATGCAGTCCTCGACCGGCGCGACGTTGAGCACCGGTTGACCCGTGAACAGCGTGTCACCGGTCTTCATCGCATTGCGGAGCCGAATCTCGGCGGGCTCGACGCCACAGGCGGCGGCCAGCTTGTCCATCTGCGATTCGTAGGCGAAACACGCCTGGACCGCGCCGAAGCCGCGCATCGCTCCACACGGCAGGTGATTGGTCCGAGCCGCGTAACCGTCGACCATCCCGTTCGGGCAGGCATAGGGGCCCTGCGCCATCGTGATGCCGTTCACCAGCACCGCCGACGACGTGGAGGCATACGCACCACCGTCGAACACGAATCGGGCTTCGACGTTCACGAGACGACCATCGGCGTCGGCGTGGTGGCGCATCCAGATCGTCGCCGGGTGACGGTGGACGTGGCCGAGGAAGCTCTCCGCCCGCGAGTACGCCATCCGCACCGGTCGAGCGAGACGCAGCGCGAGCAGGCACGTGTGCACCTGGAGGCTGATGTCCTCACGGGCACCGAACGCTCCCCCGACGCCGCCGAGCACCATCCGCACCTTCTCGTCGGCGAATCCGAGGCATGCCGCGATCTGTTTCTGATCCTCGTGGAGCCATTGCGTCGCGACGTGGAGTTCGACGCCATCCGCCCCAGGATCGGGATACGCGATCGCCGCTTCGAGTCCGAGGAACGCCTGGTCCTGCATCCCGATCTCGTAGGTTCCCTCGACGACGACGGCACCGGTCGCCGATGGGTCACCGTGCACGATGTGCTGATGACGGATCAGGTTCCCGTCCGGATGGATCGGATCATGCCCACCGGCGATCGCAGCCTCGGGATCGAGCAACGGGGTGAGCACCTCGTAGGTGACCTCGATCGCGTCGAGTGCACGTCGAGCGGTTTCCGGATCGATCGCCGCGACGGCAGCGATCGGTTCACCGACGTAGCGGACGACATCGACCGCGAACACCGGCTGGTCCTGCGCGATCAACCCGTAGGTCAGTTGGCCGGGAACGTCCTCCGCGGTGATCACGGCCTCGACGCCGTTCAACTTCCAGGCCGCCGACAGGTCGATCGCGACGATGCGTGCGTGCGGGTGAGGTGAGCGCAACGTGGCCCCGAACAGACAGCCATCGGCGTGCAGGTCGGACGAGAACGCGTACGTTCCCTGCACCTTCGCGACCCCATCGGGGCGCACCGGCGAGTCACCGATCGTGCCGGATCGGATCGTCGTGCGGGGTTCCTCGATGACGGTCATGATGCGTCACCTCGCCCGCCGTCGTGGTCACTCGAGCGCCGGACCGCGACCTGCTGCACGGCGTCGATGATCCGGCCGTATCCGGTGCACCGGCACACGTTGCCGGCGAGTTCCTCGCGAATCTCGGTGTCGGTCGGGCTGCCGGTTCGTTCCAACAGGTCGTGGACCGCCATCACCAGTCCCGGCGTGCAGAAACCGCACTGGACGGCGCCCGCATCGACGAACGCCTGCTGAACATCGCTCGGCGTTCCGACGGGGGCGACTCCTTCGATCGTCACGATCTCCTGGTCGACCGCCGATGCACCCATCACGAGGCAGGAGCAAACGAGTACCCCGTCGACGAGGACGCTGCACGAGCCGCACTCCCCCTGCGTGCATGCGCCTTTCGAACCCATCAGCCCGATGCGGTCACGCAACACGTCGAGCAGACTCTCGCCGAGCCACGAGTCGGCGACGTCGTGGTCCGACCCGTTGACGCGCAGGGTGAACAACTCGTTGCTCATGCTGCGACCCCGTTGATCGTGAACGCTCGGCGTGCGAGTCGGCGCGCGAGCACTCCGACCGCGTGACGTCGGTACTCGGCGGTCGAGCGATGGTCGGTGATCGGTGAACTCGCTGCGGAGACGAGTTCGCCCACCCGACCGATTGCGTCGTGATCGACGACTCCTGTATCCCAGTCGACGGCGCTCGCGAGATGCTGTTCGGCCTCGGTGCAGCGGATCACGGTCGGTCCCACCGACCCGAGGGCGATGGCGACCGACTGGTTCGTCTCGTCGACGGCCAGGCAGGCACTGGCGACAGCGATGACCATGGCATTGCGCACGCCGACCTTCGCGTAGCCCTGCCAACCCGAGCGGACCGGCAGCGTGATCTCGGCGATCAGTTCGTTGGGTTCGAGCGACGTCCGTTTGACGCCGAGCATGACGTCGTGAATCGACGCGTCGCGCTCTCCGTCGGCCGACACGATCCGAACCTTCGCGTCGAGCGCGGACAGCACGGGGAGACCATCGCCCGCCGGCGAGCACGTTCCGAGGTTTCCGCCGAGCGTGCCGGCGTTGCGGATCTGGGGCGAACCGACCGTTCGTGATGCCTCGGCGAGTGCCGGGAGCAGTGTCGCCAGCGGCGGTTCCATCAACTCCGTGTAGGTGATCCCGGCGCCGATCGTGACCGTGCCGGCGTCGGCGTCATGTCTCCACGACCGGAGGTCGCTCACGCGATTCAGTGCGATGACCAAGCTCGCCGGCCGACGGTGACCGTCGTTGATCTCGACCATCGCGTCGGTTCCACCGGCAAGGAGCATCGCATCGGGGTGCTCGTCGAGCAGGCGAACCGCGTCGTCGAGTGATGTGGGGACGGCGAGCGTCATGCGCGAATCTTACAAACCGTCAAGCAGCCGGCACCCGATGCCCGACACGGATTCATCCGCCCGAAACCAACCCCCAACCAGCGTTCTCGTGATCTGTTCCGGCGCTCCGTGCGC
>NZ_BAOL01000118.1 GCF_000350145.1 Ilumatobacter nonamiensis YM16-303
GACCGTTACGTAACGGGTCTGACCCGTCACGTAACGGTCGGGGTGGTCACGCGGTCGCGGAGCCCGCGACGGACTCGAGACCCAGTTCGGCGATCGAGGTCTCGCGCATCTCGACCTTGCGGATCTTGCCGGTGACCGTCATCGGGAACCCGTCGACGAAGCGGACATGGCGCGGCACCTTGAAGTGCGCGATCTCCCCGCGGCAGAAGTCCTTGACCTCGTCCTCGGTGAGCACGGCACCGGCCGCGAGCTGGACCCATGCCACGACCTCCTCGCCGTACTTCTCGTCGGGGACACCGATCACCTGCGCGTCGGCGACATCGGGGTGGGTGTAGAGGAACTCCTCGATCTCGCGAGGCGAGATGTTCTCACCGCCGCGGATGATCATGTCCTTGATCCGTCCGACGATGTTCACGTAGCCGTCCGCGTCCATCGTCGCGAGGTCACCGGAGTGCATCCAACCCTCGTCGTCGATCGCTTCGGCGGTCTTCTCTTCGTCGTTCCAGTAGCCGAGCATCACGTGGAATCCGCGTGTGCAGTACTCGCCCTCCTCACCGCGCTCGACCACCTCACCGGTGCCGGGATCGATGATCTTCGACTCCACGTGCGGCAGCACGCGACCGACCGAGGTGACCCGATGCTCGATCGAATCGTTCGCTGTCGTCTGTGTCGACACCGGCGAGGTCTCGGTCATCCCGTACGCGATCGTGACCTCGGCCATGTTCATGCGGTCGATCACCTTGCGCATCACCTCGATCGGGCACGGCGATCCGGCCATGATCCCGGTGCGGAGCGAACTCAGATCGAACGAGTCCAGCTGCTCGTGGCCGAGCTCCGCGACGAACATCGTCGGCACCCCGTACAGCGAGGTGCATCGCTCGGCCTCGACGGTGCGCAGCACCGCGTCGGGGTCGAACGTCGGACATGGCACGACCATCGTCGCGCCGAAAACGGAGCACGCCAGGTTCCCCATCACCATGCCGAAGCAGTGGTAGTACGGCACGGGAATGCAGACCCGATCGACCTCGGAGTAGCCGCACGCCGACCCGACGAGCAGGGCGTCGTTGAGGATGCTCCGGTGGCTCAGCGTCGCGCCCTTCGGATTGCCGGTCGTGCCGGACGTGTACTGGATGTTGATCGGGTCGTCGGGATGCAACGAGTTCGCTCGGACCCCGAGTTCACCGGGCTCCACGGTCTCGCCGGCCGCGAGCAGATCGCTCCAGTCGTCGGTGTCGAAGAACACGACCGACTCGAGGTCCGCCAGTTCGTCGCGCACCGACTCGACCATCTCCCGGTAGTTCGACGTGAGGTACTCCGTCCGGGCGACGAGCAGCTTGCTGCCCGACTGTTCGAGCGCGAAACGCAACTCGCTCCGTCGGTACGCCGGGTTGACGTTCACCTGGATCGCGCCGATGACGGCAGTGGCGTACTGGACGTAGACCCACTCGGCGAAGTTGGTGCTCCACATCGCGACCCGGTCGCCCTTCCCGACACCGCGTGCGATCAATCCCCTGGCGACCGCCTGCACCGTTTCGTGGAACTCGCTCCAGGTCTGACGGATTCCCTGGTGGGCCACGACGAGCGCCTCACGGTCAGGGAACCGCTCGACGGTCGCGGCGAGATTCGCTCCGATGGTCTGGTCGAGCAGCGCGGTGTCCGTCCGGCCTCGGTCGATTGATGTGGTCATGTCCCTCCCCAGAGAACGTTGCCTGCCTGCGACGGTACAACTCCGGGAGGGTGCCGCGTCTACGTTGGGCCCCGTGGCCAAACACGAGGAACTCGGCTTCTACACACTCGCCGGAGCGCCCGACTCGCCGCGTGACCTGATCGACGAGATCCGAGACGCCGAGGCACTCGGCCTCGGCGCGGCGTTCATCTCCGAACGCTTCAACATCAAGGAGGCCGCAACGCTGAGCGGAGCGGCCGGCGCCGTGTCGGAGGACATTCGCATCATCACCGGCGCCACCAACCACAACACGCGTCACCCGATCGTGACCGCCTCCTACGCGTCGACGATGCACTACCTCACGGGCGGACGATTCACGCTCGGGATCGGTCGCGGCATCGCCCCGATGCAGGACGCTTTCGGGATCGGGCGGATCACCACCGAACAGATGGAGGACTTCGCACTCCTGATGCGGCGGCTGTGGCACGGCGAGACGGTCATCGGCCACGACGACTCGAACGGCTCGTGGCCGGTGCTCCGCCTCGATCCCGACTTCGACGCCGACATCCCGCTCGCGCTCGTCGCCTTCGGTCCGCGGTCACTCGACCTCGCTGGACGCGTCTTCGACGACGTGATCCTGCACACCTTCTTCACCGACGAGACGCTGACGCGCTGCGTCGAGACGGTCAAGTCCGCCGCCGAGCGGGCCGGACGCGATCCCGACGCGGTCCGTGTGTGGTCCTGCTTCGCGACGATCGGCGACCACATCGATGAACCGCTCCGCCTCAAGAAGAGCGTCGGCCGACTGGCCACCTACCTCCAGGCGTACGGCGACCTGATGGTCGAGACGAACCGGTGGGATCCGGCCGTGCTCGCAGCGTTCCGTGCGGACCCGATGGTCTCGGGATTCCGCGGCGCGATCGACGACAAGGCGACGACCGCCGAACTCGAGCACATCGCGACGCTGATCCCCGACGAATGGCTCGCGCCGAGCGCCACGGGGAGCGCAGAACAGTGCGCCACGGCGGTGCGCGGTCAACTGACTCTCGGTGCCGATGCGGTCATCCTCCATGGCGCAACGCCGGGCCAACTCGCGCCGATCGTCGACGCGTACACCACTCCCTGATCAACGGAAAGAGGCATCAACATGCAGGTACGAGCAGCGGTCATGCGGACCGGAGACGGTCCGTTCACCATCGAGGAACTGGAACTGGAATCACCGCGAGCCGACGAGGTGGTGGTGCGCATGGTCGCCGCCGGGATGTGCCACACCGATCTGCTGTCGCGCGAACTTCCACCGGAGTTCTTCGGCGGTCCCCAGGTCTACGGCCACGAGGGATCGGGTGTCGTCGAGGAAGTCGGTTCGTCCGTGACCGACCTCGCGGTCGGAGATCACGTCGTCCTCTCGTTCAATCACTGCGGCTCCTGCAAAGCGTGCGACGCCGGACGGTTGCCGCTCTGCTTCAACTTCAACGCGTACAACATGAGCGGCGCGCGTCCCGACGGCACGAAGGCGTTCGCCGACGCAGCCGGTGACGCGGTCGGCTCGCACTTCTTCGGACAGTCATCGTTCGCGAGCCACTCCGTCGTGGCACGTACGTCGGTCGTGAAGGTCGACCCGTCCTACGACCTCGCCAAGCTCGGCCCGCTCGGATGCGGAATCCAGACGGGTGCCGGAGCGATCCTCAACACGCTCGACGTCCAACCGGGATCATCGGTCGTCATCTCCGGCGCAGGCGCGCTCGGACTCAGCGCCGTGATGGCCGCGAAGGTCGCGGGAGCCGAGCAGATCATCGCGATCGATCGTCACGAGAACCGGCTCGAACTCGCGACGAAGTACGGCGCGACGACCACGCTGTCCGGGGCCCCCGCCGAGTTGACGGCAGGCATTCATGCGGCGACGGGTGTCGGTGCCGACTACGCGTTCGACACCACCGGCAACGCCGCGGTCGTCCGCGCCTCGTTCGAGGGGTTGAACAACCTCGGCACGATCGGTCTCGCCGGCGTGGGTTTCGGCGACATCACCTTCGACTTCATCTCGCTGATCGGCGGCCGCACGATCACCGGTGTGATGGAGGGCGACTCCACGCCGCAGGAGTTCATCCCACGGCTCGCGGAGCTCAACGCGGCGGGCGAGTTCCCGTACGACGAGCTGATCACCACCTACGGCCTCGATCAGATCAACGAAGCGGAGGCCGCATCCGCCGACGGATCGGTCATCAAACCCGTGCTGATCTTCTGAGGTGGGTGTCAACCGGGGTCCGACCCCGGCTGATCCCGGTCGACGAGGGACAGGTACGCCTCGATGGTGCGATCGAACTCGGCATCGAAGTCGCACGTGGCGAGGCGTTCGCCGAAGTGGAGCAGGGCTCGGCACCGCGCCTCGGCATCGATTCGTTCGGTGTCGAACACCGCCGTTCCGCCATCGGCGATCAATGCCGTCGTCTCGGCCAGCAACACCCCCGAGGTCATGTTGACGAACAGGAAGAATCGGTGGACCACCTCGGCATCGTCCCCTCCGCTCTCCTGGAGGGCCGAGAGGATGGAGTCGATCCGCTCGACGACCGCGGTGGTGGACGGGGGCTCGGTCACGAGCCGGACGAAGAGATGGGGGTGCCGCTGCGCCACCCGGCGCAGCTCGCGCGCGCTCGAGCGGATGCGCTCCTGCCACGGCTCGGCGGGGTCGGGTGGCTGCATCTCCGCATAGACCTCCTCGACCACCGCGTCGAGCAACGCTGATTTGTCGGCGACGTGCTTGTACAGCGCCATCGCCTCGTAGCCGAGCGTCGTTCCGAGACGTCGCATCGACAGGCCGTCCAGTCCGTCGCGGTCGATCAACTCGATCGCCGCCGAGGTGATCGCCGCCACGGTCAACGGTGTTCTCTCCGGTGCGGCCATGGTCACAGTTTACGGTGTATACATCGCGACGGCCGCTCGCTACGCTGACGGGATGGATTACACCGTAAACCTCCGGGGCGACACCATCGCTCCCATCCCGTCGTTGCCGTTCTCCGCCCTCGGAGGACAACCCGGATTCGATCGCGACGCACTCGACGAGTTCCTGTCAGGCAACCACATCGCGAATCTGGCGTACCTGCGCAAGGACGGACGACCCAACCAGGCCCCGCTGTGGTACCGATACGCGGACGGCGTGATGGTGTTCGCCGTGTCGACGGATTCGGCGAAACACCGTGCTCTGCTCCGCGACGACCGGGTCTGCGTGACCGTGCAGGACGAACGCCCGCCCTACCGCGCCGTGATCATCGACGGCACCGTCGAACTCGTCGACATCGGCACCGCGGGCGAACTCTCGACCGAGATGGCGACGCGCTACTTCGGCAAGCTCGGGGCCAACGAGTACGAGAAGATCTCGCGAGCCGATCGCGAATCGAAGGGCCAGACCCTGATCCGCCTGATCCCGAGCGAGGTCAAGGGCTTCGACAACACGAAGGCGATCAACAAGGCGTTGCTGACGTTCACCCGCGTCCGCGACAAGCTGCCGATTCCGCGCCGCTGGGTCTGAACCGTCTCGGGGAGCCGCTACTCGGATCGTCGGGCGACGTGGACCCAACGCGTGAAGCCGGCGCGTTTGCGGACGGTGCACACTTCGACGTCGTCGTATCCGGCGGCGCGAATCCACATCGAGAAGTCGGCGGGAGCAACGAACACGCCGGTCGGAGCCGACTCGACACATCGTCGAAGGATCCCCCGGATCTGCGCCTCGTCCGCGTCGATCGCGTGGCCGTACGGCAGATCGGTGACGATCGCGTCGGCGCGCTGCTCGTGTTCGCGCGAGTCGGCACGCACGACGGTTGCGTCGTACCCGAAGTGCGCGAGATTCTCGGTCGTCATCCCGACCATCGCCGGTTTGTCGTCCACGCCGTACGCGTCGAGACCGAGCGAGGCCGCTTCGAGCACGATCGACCCTGCACCGCAGCACGGGTCGAGAATCGAGCGGGCATGCGGAACGAGATTGACCAACGCTCGCGCGAATCGGCCGTCGAGCGACGACGACGTCGTCCACGGTTTCGCGTCGTGGCGTCGGTAGGACGCGTCGGTGACGGTGACGACCTCACCGAAGATCAACCGGTCCGCTGCGGCCGCCACGACGAAGCGGCAGCGGGGGGTGCTCAGGTCAGGACCGTACGGAATCACGTCGGCGAGCGCCGTGGCGACCTCCTGCGTCGACCGCCCGATCCTGTCGGAAGGATCGTGGACGTCGATCCGGAAGCCGTCGGCCGCGAAGGTCGCGTCACCGACGTTCGTCACGAGTTCGTCGAGCGATCGACCCGTCGCCAACACGGCGAGTCCCGTCTGCACGTACGCGGCGCGCGCGACGAGATCGATCCGTTCGCACGTCGCGATGCCATCCGGGTCCGGGCGACCACCCGTGAGGCTCTCGCACTCCGCGGTGATCAGACCGTGACGAGCGACCCGGGCGCAGATCGCGAAGAGCGCTGCCTCGCTCAACCGCGGGCGACCGCGTCGACGATGATCTGCGCGAGTTCCGGCGCGACATCCTCCTGGAAGAAGTGGTGCGCGTTCGCGACCGTGACATGCGGTTGCCCCTGCGCACCCGGCACCAGTTTGAGGAAGGGCTTGTCGCCACCAGCCGTGATCGGATCGCTGTCACCGAAGCAACAGATCAGCGGCTTGTCCCAGGCCATGAGGACCTCCCAGGCCGCCTTGTTGGCACTCGCGGCCGGGTCGTCCGGCGACGTCGGGACCAGCGACGGGAAGATCCGCGCTCCCGCCATGTACGTGTCGTCGGGGAACGGAGCGTCGTACGCAGCGATCTCGGCGTCGGACAACTCGGTGATGGTCGCGCCGTTGATCAGGAACCCGATGTCGAAATCCGGTGAGGTCTGGCTGAACTTCTGCCAGGCCAGGAACGCGTCGCTCGGCGCGTGCTCCCCGGTCGGCAGGCCCGTGTTCCCGATCACCACGCGTGCGAACCGCTCCGGGTTCTCGGCAACGAGCCGCAGCCCGACGAGTCCGCCCCAGTCCTGACCGAAGAACGTCGCGTCACGGAGGTCGAGATGATCGACGATCGCCTCCTGCATCCAGGCAACGTGTCGGGCGTAGGTGTAGTCGCTCTGTTCGGTCGGTTTGTCGCTCTTGCCGAACCCGACGAGGTCCGGCGCGATCACGCGCAGCCCCGCGTCCACGAGCAGCGGGATCATCTTTCGGTACAGGAAGCTCCACGACGGTTCGCCGTGCAGCACGAGCACGACCGGGCCGTCGGCGGGACCCTCGTCGAGATAGTGCACGCGCAGGCTGCCACCGTCCTGGTCCGACACGTCCACGTAGTTCGGCGCGAACGGATAGTCCGGCAGATCCGTGAACCGCTCATCGGGTGTCCTCAGTACCTTCATGTCTCTCTCCTCTCGGATGTGCCAACCGGTGTCTGACACCCGATGGCAC
>NZ_BAOL01000117.1 GCF_000350145.1 Ilumatobacter nonamiensis YM16-303
AGGCCGAGGTTGCCCTCCTGGATGAGGTCGAGCAGGTCCATGCCCTGCGGGAGTGGGTAGCGGCGGGCGATGGAGACGACGAGACGGAGGTTGGACCGGATGAACCGATCCTTGGCCTTGGCGGCTTCGCGGACCTGCCGCTTGAGTGCGACACCGCGCTTTCCGTTGTCGAGCTGCTCCTGTGCGTCGCGGCCCTTCTCGATGACGCGGGACAGCTCGCGCTCGTCTTCGGCGGTCAGAAGGGGGACCTTGCCGATGTCGTTGAGGTAAAGACCGATGGAATCATTCATGATGCTTGTTACAACCATTCGTTGTGCTGGGGATTCCGGTTCCGCTTGTGCCTTGTGGCACACGGCCGGCGGCGGCAGGATCGTGGACTCGCCGCCGAGGCGACATGTGGGTGAGTGATCCGAGCGACGCGCGCTGATGGACGCAGGTTTCCCGAGGGAAACCGAATTGAAACCGGTAAGGGGGTGATTTGGGGGACAGTTGACAGTAACAGACGTGTCAAGCCCCCTCCTGGCAGGTATCCGCGCGACGTGCGGGTGAGCGAAAGACGACGATGGCAGTCCAGATTGCGTCGCTGTCTCGTAGGGTTGGCGCTCGTGTCCCGAGGCGAGACTCCGCAGCTCGATGATGGCGCGCCCACGCGCGTCGGCCTGTTCGGCGGGACCTTCGATCCACCGCACGTCGGGCACCTCGTCACGGCGATCAACGTGCACCATGCGCTCGACCTCGATCTGGTGATCATGATGGTGGCGAACGTTCCCTGGCAGAAGGACGGAAGTCGGGAGATCACCCCGGTCGAGGATCGGCTCGCCATGGTGTCGGCCGCTGTCGCGTCGGTTCCCGGGCTCGTACCGGGTCGACAGGAGATCGATTTGGGAGGGAACAGTTACACCGCGGACACCCTGAGCGTGCTCAGCCGGGAGTATCCGAGAGCCGAGCTGTTCACCATCGTCGGCGACGATGCGGCGGCCGGACTCCACACATGGGAGCGGAGCGCCGAAGTGCTCGCCCAGTCGCAGTTGGTGGTGGTCGATCGCCCGGGCGCGCCCGTCGTGCTCGACGCCGACGTCGACTGGATCCGCGTCGAGGTGCCCCGTCTCGAGGTGTCGAGTACCGACCTCCGGTCCCGATTCTCCGACGGTCGTCCGCTCGACTACCTCTTGACCAACCCGGTGCTCGAGGTGATCGACGAGCGTTCGCTGTACCTCGTGACCGAAGGGGGCCGAGGTTGACCGCGAGTTCCGACCGTCGACGTCGCTTCACCATCCTCGGAGCCGTGCTCGGTGGGCTCGGCATGGTCGCGCTCATCGTGATCTCGGTCGTCGCCGTCACGACGCTGCGGACGTCGCAGGAGGGTCGTGCGCCGGACCAGGAGACGCGTCCGGTCTCGAGTTTTCCCGCGACCCCGAACGCACTGATCGGCGTCGTCGACGACCTCGATCGGCTCACGTCGATCGCGGTGCTCACACTCGACCCGTCCGGGATCGGCGGCAGCGTCGTCGTGGTCCCGGTCAACGTCGACCGGACCAACGGGGTCGGAACCGAGCGGCTTCCGGTCAGCCGGCAGCCGTACTTGCCGGGTGACGAGGCACAGACCGCTGAGTTGATGTCCGAGATCGAACCGTTGTTGACCTTGACGATCGAACGCGGGCAGGTGGTCGGTCCGGGCGAACTCGAAGAGTTGCTCGTGCCCTTCGGTCCGTTCGAGGTGGATCTCTCCGAGTCGATCGTCGACTCCGACAGCCCGGGGACGGGTCGCGTGGTCTCGAGCGGCTCCTCGACCCTCGACGCGGAGGAGATGGCCGAGGGGCTCACCGCGATCGACGCCACGGAGACCTCCTACGACCATCACGAAACCGACGTCGAGTTGTGGGAGGCGATCGCGGCCACCGGTGGACCCGACGTGGATGTACCGCTCGGTCCCGACGATCGACCGGTCACCCCGGCGTCGTTCCGCGAACTGTGGGATCGCCTCTTCGCCGGCGAGGTCGGCGTGCGTGCGCTGGACATCGAGGAGCCATCTGCCCAGATCGCCGACAACGACACCGACGCGGACTTCGTCTTCGCCGACCGAGCCGACGCGCTGGTGGTGTTCGGTGCGGTGTCTCCGGCGCTGGTTCCGACCCCCAACGATTCACTGACGCTGTCGCTGGTCGTCGGATTCGACTCCGACGAGGTCGCAGAACTGGGGGAGACGGCAGGCGGTGCGCCGGTCACGAAGACGTGGCTCGCGCGCCGGTTCGTGAGCGAATTGCTGTTCGGGCAGGCGAACATCGTCGGCGTGGACCTTGCCGACACGCCCGAAGAGGTGCCGGCCGTGACGCAACTGCGGATCGCCGACGAATCGATGGAGAGCGCCGCGCGAGCGATGTCCGAGGGCTTCGAAGACGCCGAGGTCGTGGTCGCCGACGAACTGATCGACGGGATCGATGTGGTCGTGGTGCTCGGCGAAGACTTCTTGGAGTGGCGGGCGGAGGTGCTGGAGGACGAACGAGCCCGCGCCGAAGCGGCGGCCGAGGAGAATCAACGGTCCGACTTCGATGTCTCGGACTCGGGCGACTTCACGCCGAGCGACACGTCGGTTTCCGATGAATCTGCGGACCCCGATGACGCGTCGGATTCGAGTGACGACTCGGTTCCGGACACGAGCAGCGATACCGTCGCCGACGATGGCTGACACGGGAACGACGGGGATCGACGCGACGTCGGTCGATGACGACGAAGGCCGCTCACTCGCGCTCCTCGCCGCTCGAACAGCGGACGACAAGAAGGGCGACGACATCGTCGTGCTCGACGTCGGCAACGTCCTCGCGATCGCCGGATGGTTCGTCGTCGTCAGCGCTTCGAACAGTCGCCTGGTCGAATCACTCGCCCAGGACATCGAGTCCGCAGCCAAGGCCGACCTCGACCGGGCCCCGGCCCGCACCGAGGGCCACCGCGAGAAGCAGTGGGTGCTGCTCGACTACGGCGACGTCGTCGTGCACGTGTTCCACCAGGAAATGCGGGACTTCTACGAGATCGAGCGCCTCTACGGCGACGTTCCTCGTGTGAAGTGGAACTGACGCCGTTATCATCCGTCGTCGCAGAAAATGGGGCTATAGCTCAGTTGGTAGAGCGCTTCCATGGCATGGAAGAGGTCAGGAGTTCAATTCTCCTTAGCTCCACG
>NZ_BAOL01000116.1 GCF_000350145.1 Ilumatobacter nonamiensis YM16-303
CTCCGTGCGCGAACTGTTCACGAGAACGGGGGCGATTGGGCCCGGAACGCGGTCGATAGCGTCGGATGTCGATGACCGCTCCCGACGTCCCGTTCCTCGACGCAGCACACGGACGTCCGGGCTCGCGCACACCGGTCTGGTTCATGCGTCAGGCCGGGCGGTCACTCCCCGAGTACGCAGGGGTGCGAGGTGAGGGTTCGATTCTCCACGCGATCAAGCAGCCCGAGGTCGCCGCCGAGATCACGCTCCAACCCATCCGTCGTTACGGCGTCGATGCGGCGGTGCTCTACAGCGACATCGTGGTGCCGCCGCACGCGGTCGGTTTCGGAATCGACGTGTCCCCGGGCACCGGCCCCGTCGCCGACCACCCGCTGAGGAGCCGTGCCGACCTCGATCGCCTGCGTCCGCTGGAGCCCGACGATGTCGACTACGTCACCGACACCGTGCAGCTCCTCACCCATGAACTCCCCGCATCGGTCCCGCTGCTCGCGTTCGCCGGCGCACCGTTCACCGTGGGGAGCTACCTCATCGAGGGACGCCCGAGCAAGGACTACCGCTTCACGAAGTCGATGATGTACGAGGATCCGTCGCTGTTCCACGACGTGATGGACCGACTCGCGACCTCGGCGATCACCTTCATCGATGCCCAGCTCACCGCCGGCGCGCACGCGTTCCAACTGTTCGATTCCTGGGCCGGCTCACTCTCGTTGGCCGACTACCAGCGGTTCGTGCTCCCCCATTCGTTGCGCGTCTTCGCCGAGCTCCGCATGCGGCACCCGGATGCACCGTGCGTGCACTTCGGGATCGGATGCGACCATCTCCTCGAGGCGATGTACGCCGCGATGCCGACGGCCGGGCCGCGCATCCTCGGCCTGGACTGGCGGACTCCGATCAGCGCCGCTCGCCGGCGCATGGGCCCCGGACTCGTCGTCCAGGGAAATCTCGACCCCGCACTCGTCCTTGCCGGTGTCGACGCTGCGCTCGCGGGCACCGACCGGGTGCTCGAGGACAACACGGAGTCCGGTGGCCATCGCCATCCGGGACACATCTTCAATCTCGGCCACGGGGTGCATCAGGACTCCGACCCCGACGTTCTCCAGGCGGTCGTCGACCGAGTGCACAGCGCGACGGCATCCCGATGACGGACGAGAACACACCACCGACCGGCGTCGTCCTGATGGCGTACGGCACGCCACGTCATCCGGACGAGGTCGAGGCGTACTACACCGACATCCGGCGCGGTCGCCCGCCCACACCCGAGGCGCTCGCCGACCTCGTCGCCCGGTACGACGCCATCGGCGGAATCTCTCCGCTCGCCGTGCTCACGGCGGACCAGCGCAATGCGCTCCAGGGTGCGCTCGATGCGCGAGCACCCGGACGGTTCCGTGTCACGCTCGGCCTGAAGCACGCCGACCCGAAGGTCGAAGCGGGTGCGGCACAGCTCGCACGGTCGGGCGTCGACGCGATCGTCGGGTTGGTGCTCGCGCCGCACTACTCGTCGTACTCGATCGGTCAGTATCAGCAGCGCGTTCGCGACGGTGTGGACCAAGCGGGAGCGTCGATGCCCGTCGTCGCGATCGACAGCTGGGCGACCGAGCCCGCATTCATCGAGTTCCTCGGCGACGACCTGCGATCGCGGCACGAGGCGATGACCAGTGCGCTCGCCGAGGCCGGCGACGACCGCAGCATCAGGGTCGTGTTCACCGCCCACTCGCTCCCCCAGCGGATCATCGACGAGGGCGACCCGTACCCCGACCAGCTTCGCTCCACCGCGGAAGCCGTCGCGGACGAGCTTCGCCTGACCGAGGGTGACGACTGGATGATCGGATGGCAGTCCGCTGGTCGGACTCCCGAACCGTGGATCGGACCGGACATCCTCCAGGTCATCGACGATCTCGGAGCGGACCCGACGGTCGGCGGGGTGATCATCTGCGCCTGCGGCTTCGTCGCCGACCATCTCGAGGTGCTGTACGACCTGGACATCGAAGCTCGCCATCGCGCCGACGATGCGGGCCTGTTGTTCGACCGAACGGCGTGTGTGAACGACGATGAGGACGTGATGGACGCGCTCGCCCGTCGCGTGATCGACGCCGTCCGGTGATCTCGATCGCGAAGCGCCGAGCGGCGTGATGGGGACCCGTCGCATCGCTGTCGTCGGAGCGGGAATCACCGGCGCCGCCGCCGCCCATCGCCTCGTGACGTCGTCTGCTGACGTCGTCGACGAGGTCGTGTTGTTCGAACGCGACGAACGCGTCGGAGGGCGGATCGACGGTGGGCCGTTCGCCGGTCTGGACTCGGTCGATGCGGGGGCCGACGCCTTCCTGGCACGGGTCCCGGACGCGGTCGGTCTGGCACACGAGGTCGGCCTCGGCGACGATCTCGTACATCCGGAGAAGGTCGGGGCTGCGGTGTGGTTCGACGGCTTCCACGACATCCCGGAAGGACTCGTCCTCGGCGTGCCGGGCAACCCACTCGCCCTGGCACGCAGCGGGTTGCTGACGTGGCGGGGCAAGGCGCGCGCGGCGGCCGAGCCGCTGTTGCCGCGGACGTCGACCGAACACGACAGCATCGGGCGCTACGTCCGCGCTCGTTTCGGTGACGAGGTCCACGAGCGACTCGTCGACGCACTCGTCGGCAGCATCTACGCCGCCGACACCGACCGCTTCAGTCTCGCCGAGGTCCCGCAACTCGCCGCGCTGACCGAAGATCGCAGCCTGCTCCTCGGAGCACGTCGCATCGCGCGCCGCAACGCAGGGACCGCGTCAGCGGACGCCGCGCCGATCTTCGCGACGCCACGCGGCGGCATGCGCGCGCTCGCAACCGCCACGGTGGCGTCGTTCGAGTCCGCCGGCGGTTCGCTGCGATCGGGGACCGCTGCCGAGATCCGCCGAGTCGGCGCCGCGTGGGAAGTCGGGGGCGAGCGATTCGACGCCGTCATCTGCACGCTCCCGTCGGACCGGATCGATGCGGTCGTCCACGGCTCGACTCCGATCGCGCCGACCGAAACGATGGATCGAGCGGATGTCGTCATGGTGACGCTGCACGTCTCGGAGGACGAGTTCCCGGAACGATTCCGGGGTCGCAGCGGCTATCTGGTGCCGAAACCGGTGCAACGACACGTGACCGCGGTGTCGTTCGGCAGCCAGAAGTGGGCGCACTGGAGGCCGCCCAGCGGGGGCGAGATCCTGCGCGTGTCGCTCGGTCGAGACGGCGCACCGATCCTGCATCTCGACGACGACGAGATCGTCGGACGCACTCTCGACGACCTGCGAACCCACTTGGGCGTCGCCCTCACTCCGGTCGAGGTTCGGGTCAGTCGCTGGCCGGGCGCGTTCGCCCAGTACCGCCCGCACCATCGGCACCAGGTGGAAGCCATTCGCTCGGCTCTCGATCCCGGTCTGTTCGTGGCCGGCAGCAGCTACGACGGGATCGGCATCCCCGCGTGTGTCCGCAGCGGGCGAGGATTCGCCGACTGCGCTGTCGATTTCGTCGAGGCTCTGGCAACATGAAGTGATGGGCCACGCGGACGCCGAAGGGGTGGATCGCCCCGCGGAGATCGATCCTGGCGCGCCCGAGACCATCGACGTTCCCGTCTCACGCAGGAAGATGTTGACGGTCGGAGTCCCGGCGGTCGCGGTCGTCGCCGCCGTCGGCGCAGTCCCGTTCCTGTTCGGATCGCGACGCGACGACGAGTTCGTGTCGAGCCTCGCCGACGTCCAGACCACCATGACGACCACTCCACCGACGACCACGGAGCGGGCGATCCTGCCCGGATCGACCACCACGTCGACATCGACGACGAGCACCACCACGGCGCCGACGACGACGGTCGCCCCGACCAGCACGGTCGCCGAGCTCCCCCAGCCGATCGCTCCTCCGGCCGACTCCCGGGCCGAGGAGGAGTTCCTCCAGCTCGGCTCGATGTCGATTCCCAAGCTCGACGTCGAAGCGCCGCTGCTCGAAGGAATCAGACTGACCACGCTCGATCTCGGCCCGGGACACTGGCCCGGTTCCGCGATGCCTGGCGAGGTCGGCAACGTCGTCGTCGCCGCGCATCGAACGAGCCACGGCGGGCCGTTCCGTCACATCGACCAGTTGGTCGACGGCGACGTCGTGTCGTTCACGACCGACGGGGTCGAGACGGAGTACCGGGTGACGGGAACCCAGATCGTCGAACCCGACGCGCTCTGGATCACCGACCCCACTCCGGAGCCCACGGCCACCCTGTTCGCCTGCCATCCGCCCGGTTCGGTCGCCCAGCGCATCGTCGTCAACCTCGAACTCGCGACCTGAGGCGTTGCATGACGGGGCGGACCCGTTCCGTGGTGCTCGATCGCGGATAGAACAGTCCCCCGTGACCGCCGGTGCCGCCATGTCGCCTCCGAGCGACGCCCCGCGCCGACAGAACCTCGCCCGGGGGGCGCTGGCACTCGGCGCGGGAGTCCTGGTCGCGCTGTCGCTCCCGCCGTGGGGGTTCTGGCCGCTCGCGCTGATCGGCGTGGTCCTGTTCGACGTCAGCCTCGGTGCCGACCCGACCCGACGACAGCGCTTCGCGTTCGGATGGCTGTTCGGCGCCGGGTGGATGTTCATCGGGATGGGGTGGATGATCCAGTTGACCGGCCCCGGCTACATCGCCGCCGGCGTGATCTTCGGCGGCTTCCACTCGGTCGCCGCGGGACTCGCTCCCGACGGAAAGTGGCGCGTTCTCGGACGACCGGCCCTACACACGCTGGCCGAGGCACTGCGCTTCTCGTTCCCGTTCGGGGGTGTGCCATTGGCATCGATGGGGATGTCCCAGGTCGGCGGCCCGATCGCTCCCGTGGTCACCGTCGGCGGGGTCATTCTCATCACGTGGGTCGTGTTCCAGCTGGGCACGCTCGCGAGCGCGGCGCTGTCCGCACGGACCGTGCCGACCGCGTGGCCGGGAGCCACGCTGATGTGGTCGCTGACGGCTGCCACCGTGGCCGTGATCGGGGTGGCCTACGTCGCACCCGATGGAGACTCGACTGGCGAGACCTTGACCATCGCCGCGGTGCAGGGAGGCGGCGAGCAGGGAACCTCGGCGCTCGACGTTCCCTCACGCCTCGTCACCGAGCGTCACCTCGATGCCACCGCGACGATCGAGCCCGATCCCGAACTCGACCTCGTGCTGTGGCCGGAGAATGCGATCGACGTCGTCACGTTCGAGACCTCCGACATCGCACAGCAGATCGTCGACGAAGCCCGGCGTCTCGATGTTCCGATCTCGGTCGGCCTCACCGAGGACGTCGTGATCGACGGGAAGCGTCGGTACACGAACGCTCAAGTCGTCATCGCCCCCGATGGCGAGATCGTCAGCCGCTACGACAAGGTGCGCCGGGTGCCGTTCGGCGAGTACGTCCCGCTGCGCGGGGTGCTCGAACGGATCACCTCCGCCGTCGATCGCGTCGGCGACGCCGTCCCCGGCACCACTCCTGCCATCCTCGAACTCCCGACCGGCGAGCAACTCTCCGCGGTCATCTCGTGGGAGGTCTTCTTCGGTGGACGCGTACGCGAGGGCGTGGAACTCGGTGGGAGCGCCGTGATCAACCCGACCAACGGCGCCAGTTACACCGGCACGATCGTGCAGACCCAACAGGTCGCATCGAGTCGGCTCCGGGCGATGGAAACCGGCCGTTGGGTCGTCCAGGTCGCGCCGACGGGGTTCACCGCGTTCGTGTCGCCCGATGGAACGGTGGTCGAGCGCACCTCGCAGCGCGAACAGAAGGTGTTGACCCACGAGATCGAGTTGCGTGACGGATTCACCTGGTACACGTCGCTGGGCGACGCACCGTTCATCGTCGCGCTGCTCGCGGCCGCCATCGCCTCGATGGTGTTGGGCGGTCGATTCGACTGGGTCAGACGTCGATCACCAGCGTGATCGGACCGTCGTTCACGAGTTCGACCTCCATCTCCGTGCGGAACCGGCCGGTTTCGACGGACGCGCCGTTCGCACGGAGTCGCTCCACCACCCGTTTGACGAGCGGCTCCGCATGCTCGGGGCGCGCCGCCTCGATCCAACTCGGCCGACGGCCGCGCGACGTGTCGCCGTACAGCGTGAACTGACTGACGACGAGGAAATCCGCCCCGACCTCGCTCGCTCCGAGATTCATCACCCCGTCGGCGTCGTCGAAGACGCGGAGTCCGGCCAGCTTGGCAGCCAACTTGTCCGCCTGTTCCGCCGAGTCCGAGTGGGTGACCCCGACGAGGACACAGAGTCCCGCTCCGATCTCGCCGACCGTCTGGAAGTCGGCATTGCTGTCAGCACGACTCCGAACGCTGGCGGAGGTGACTCGCTGGACGACGGCGCGCATCCGCCCATCGTCACACGCGCCCACCGTCCGGGTCGGACTCCGGCGCGGTTTCCGAATCGGCATCCTGCCCGGACCGCCGCGCTCGTCACTCCCCTCTCGGATCGGTAGATTGTTGCGATCTCATGACGGCCCCCGACGCATCCCCTCACGCTCACGAGCGCGCACCCCGGCCGTGGGCGGCGCTCACCGGGCTCATCGCCGCGCTCGCCATCCTGCTCGGGGCGAGCAGCACCGTCGCTGCCGACCAACCCGTGACCCACTTCGACGCGGCGGACGCCCCGCAGATCAGCGTCATCGGCGATTCGACGTTGAGCGCTGTTCGTTGGTACGCCGACTACGGCCCGCTCGAACGGTTCAACTTCGTGTTCAGCGCCGAGTCGTGCCGACGCACGATCGAACAATCGTGCATCAGCCGAGAGGGCTACCGGTCCGACAACGTGGTCACCGCGATTCGCACGCTCGGGGACCTCGGCGAGGTCCTCGTCGTCATGTCGGGATACAACGACCCCGTCTCCACGATCGATGAGGCGATCGAGACCGTCACCGACGAAGCACGGGAGCAGGGCGTCGACCACGTCGTCTGGTTGAGCCTGCGCACCAGCGACGACGTCGACTACTCCGATCCGCAGGAACAGTCGAGCATCGAGACCTTCCGCGAGTACAACCAGCAACTCTTCGAAGCAGCCGAAACGTCCGACGGCTATCTCCAGGTCGCCGACTGGGCTGCCTACTCGTTCGGCGCATCCGGCTGGTTCGAGGGCGACGGTGTCCACCTCACGCCGACCGGCGTCGACGCCGTCACCCTGTTCATCTCCGGCATCGTCGACCGAGTGCTGGCGGGCGAGAACGTCAGCCCGGCTGCGGCACCGTGGACGATCCTCGTGCCCGGAGCCGAAGGCGACCCGATCTCCGAGGTCCAACAGGCCCTGATCGACTCCGGCGTCGACGTTCCCGGTGGTGCCGACGGCGTCTTCGGGTACGACACGATGGCCTCGGTCGCCGAGTACCAGCGCGACCGGGGTGACCTCCAGGTAACGGGCGCCGTCGACATGGCAACCGCCCGCGCGCTCGGCGTCTACGAGGATCCCGATGCCGTCGACACCGTCGCGCCGAGCGCGGCTGTCACCGAAACTCCGGCGGCAGCAGCGGTTGCTCCCGTCGCCGAACCCGACGCGGTACCGCAACCGCTCGACACCGGCGACGATGGCATCCCGCGATCGCTCCTGATCATCGGGGTGTCGGTCGCCGCACTCGCGCTGGCCGTCGTGCTCCGCCGCCGCTCCGTCGTCGCCCGGCGTGCCGACCGTCGTCGAGCCCGAGTCCACCCGGCGACGTCGCCACATCGCAGCGTGGCCGACCTCCGTCGATCGGGCGAACTCCCGATCACGCGGTCGGGCACGCGCTCCCACGGCGAGCGCTCGGTGAACGTGTGACACACGTCAGATGTCGACGGTGCAACAACCCGGAGTGGGCTACCGACCGGTAACCGGTGCCCGATAGCCTTCCCCGAATGTCATCGCACGGGTCGGGAAATGTGTTGGATCCGGACGCACCCCTGACGATCGCCTACCTCACCTATCGCGGCAAGCCCCACGTCGGCGGCCAGGGTGTCTACACCCGCCAGCTGACCAAGGCGCTCGTCGACCTCGGCCACACCGTCGAGGTGTTCGGCGGGCAGCCGTATCCGGTGCTCGACGATCGAGTGAAGATGCACGAGATGCCGAGTCTCGACACCTTCAACGACCACTTTCCCGGTCGACTCCCCGGCTATTGGGAGATCAACGACCGGTACGACCTGATGGAGATGGCGCAGTTCCTGACCGGGACGTTTCCCGAACCGCTCGCCTTCTCCGCGCGTGCTGCGAACGCGCTGAATCAGCGCCTCGGCGACTTCGACCTCGTGCACGACAACCAGTGTCTCGGCTACGGAATCCTGAAGATCGAGGAGAAGATCCCCACGATCGTCACCCTCCACCACCCGATCACCAAGGACCGCGAGCTCGAGATGAGCCACGCCCGCACCCGCTACAAGCGGTGGTCGGTCGGACGCTGGTACTCGTTCGTCAAGATGCAGGGCAAGGTCGCCTCGAAGATGCCGCGCATCGTGGTCGTCAGCCAGAACTCGATCGACGACATCCATCAGGACATGGGCGTCAGCAGGGACCGGATGCGCCTCGTACCGGTCGGCGTCGATCCCGACCTGTTCAAGCCGGTTCCCGAGGTCGAGCGGCAACCCGGGCGTCTGATCACCACGGCGTCGGCCGACGTGGCGCTCAAGGGCCTCTCGTACCTGCTCGAAGCGATGGCCAAGCTGCGCACCGAACGGGACATCACGCTCACGATCATCGGCAAGCCGAAGCCCGGCAAGTCGATGCGCCTGATCGAGGAACTCGGTCTGCGCGAGCACATCGAGTTCGTCTCGGGCGTCTCCGACGAGCGCATCGTCGAGCTCTACTCCGAAGCCGAACTCGCGGTCGTCCCGAGCCTGTACGAGGGCTTCAGCCTCCCCGCGATCGAGGCGATGTGCTCGGGCACGCCGCTCGTCGCAACCGACGGCGGTGCGCTCCCCGAGGTCACCGGCACCGACGGCGAGACCGTTCTCTCGTGCCCGGCAGGCGACAGCGAGGCCCTGGCCGCCGCGATCGCCCGCGGTCTGGACGACCCGGAACTGCGGGCACGGATCGGCGCAGCTGGCCGCGAGCGCGTCGTCGAACGGTGGACGTGGCGCCGCTGCGCCGAACTCACGGTCGATCAGTACCGCGAGGTGCTGTCGATGCCGGCCAACGTCGCCAAACTGCAACGCAACAACCGGATCTGACCCCCTCACCCTCCCGTCATCATGCTCACCATTCGTTTCGACCGCCTCGATCTGCGCCCTGGTGACCGCGTCCTCGACGTCGGCGCCGGTTTCGGCCGCCACGTCTTCGAATGTGCACGTCGCGGCGCCGACGTGGTTGCACTCGACTACGCCGAGGACGAGGTCATCGAGACCCGGGCGACTCTCGGCGCCATGGTCGACTCCGGTGAAATCGACATCGCCCGCTTCAAGGGCGTGCTCCGCGGCGATGCCACGAAGCTCCCCTTCGCTGACGGATCGTTCGACAAGGTGATCACCTCCGAGGTGCTCGAACACATTCAGGACGATGTGACCGCGATCGCCGAGATGGTGCGCGTCCTCAAGCCCGGCGGGACCTTCGCCGCGACCGTGCCGGCGTGGGGCCCCGAGAAGATCAACTGGATGCTGTCCGACGAGTACCACGCGCCCAAGAGCGTCGGCGGACACGTGCGGATCTACTCCAAGACCGAACTGGCGGCGAAGCTGCGCTCCTCCGGACTCGACCTGCGCGGAAGCCACCGTGCCCATGCGCTGCACTCTCCGTACTGGTGGTTGAAGTGCGCCGTCGGTCCCCGGAACGACGATCATCCGATGGTCGAGAAGTACCGCTCGTTCCTCGAGTGGGACATCGTCGAGCAACCGACATCGACTCGGGTCGCCGACAAGGTGCTGTCACCCGTGCTCGGCAAGAGCATCGTGTTCTACGGGCACAAGCCCGCCGACGCCGACCCGGAACCGGGCATCGCGTGAGCGCGATTCCCGCACTGGACGGTGTGATCACCGCCGAGGAGCTCGAGATGACCGCGCACCACCTCGCGTCGCTCCAGCTCGACGATGGGATGATCCCGTGGTTCCCCGGCGGTCACTGCGACCCGTGGAATCATGTCGAGACCGCGATGGCGCTCGATGTCGCGGGCCTGCACAAGGAGGCCGAGCACGCCTACGAGTGGCTCGCCGACGTGCAGCGGCCCGACGGCAGCTGGCACAACTACTACGCGAACGACGGATCGGTCGAGGACAGCAAGCTCGACACGAACGTGTGCGCCTACATCGCGACCGGCGTCTGGCACCATTGGCGTTCCACCTGGGACCGCGGCTTCGCCGACAACATGTGGCCCACGGTCGAGCGGGCGCTCGACTTCGTCCTCGGGCTTCGCCGTCCGGACGGACTCCCGCTGTGGGCGATCGAACCCGATCGTCGCCCGTGGGACTACGCGCTGATGACCGGCACGTCGAGCATCCAGCACGCATTGCGCTGCGGAGCACATCTCGCCGAGGCGATGAACGATCCCCGGCCGGACTGGACCGAGGCAGCCGACGAGATGATCGCTGCCGTGCGTACGCAGCCGAAGGCCTTCGAACCGAAGAAGCGCTGGGCGATGGACTGGTACTACCCGGTGCTGACCGGCGCGCTGCGCGACCACGAGGCGAAGGCCCGGATGGCCGACGGCTGGAACACGTTCGTGATGGAAGGGCTCGGCATCCGTTGCGTCAGTGACGAACCGTGGGTCACCGCGTCCGAGACGGCTGAGTGCGCCCTCGCATTCGCGGCCATCGGCGACCTGTCGACCGCAACCGACCTGCTGCGATGGACCCGGACACACCGTCGGATCGACGGCTCCTACTGGACGGGCATCGTGTATCCGGACCACGTGCTGTTCCCGTTCGAGGAACACACCAGCTACACCGCCGCTGCGGTGATCCTCGCGGTGGATGCGATCACCTCGACGACGCAGGCGAGCAAGCTCTTCATTCCCTGATCCCGGACGGGCCGCGCCGGGGTGCGCGCCGTTGCGGTCGGTACAGTCGCTGCGGTGAAGTCGAAAGCTGTGCAGTCGGTCCTGTCGATCTGGGGCTGGTTCGTTCTCGGCGTCTCGGTCTTCCTGTTCACTCCCGTCGTGGCGATCGTCCGTCTGGTGACGATGCCGTTCGACAAGGGTGCGTACGCCGCGGGGTACACGTTCCGCAAGGTCGTCATCCCGTTGAGCAAGCTGAATCCGCTGTGGACGTTCCACACGTCGGGCACGCTGCCCGACGACATGCGCCGCCCCTACGTCGTGGTGTCGAACCACGAGAGCTTCGTCGACATGATCCTCATCTCGCACCTGCCGACCGAGATGAAGTGGTTGTCGAAGGTCGAGATCATGAAGCTGCCGTTCATGGGGTGGATGATGCGGCTCTCGCGGGACGTCCCGCTGGTCCGAGGCGATGCGAAGTCGGCGGTTGCCGCGCTCGATGAGTGCCGGGAGCGACTGTCGTGCAACGTGTCGGTGATGATCTTCCCGGAGGGGACCCGCTCCGTCACGCCGGAACTGAACACGTTCGCGGCCGGAGCCTTCAAGCTGGCGATCGAGGGGCAGTACCCGATCCTCCCGATGGCCGTCCACGGGACCCGCGATTGCCTGCGCAAGAACGACTGGCGCCAGGGTCGGGCCGTTGCCGAGGTACGCGTGCTCGAGCCGGTGCCGACCGCGGGCTTGACGAAACAGGACCTTCCCGAACTGCGTGACAAGGTGCGCGCGATGATCTCCGACGCACGTGACGACCTGCGTGCGAAACACGGATTCGTCGCACCCGAGCTCGACGCGACGCCCGAGACGACTCCCGACTCCGAAGCGGGCTGACCCCTGCAGGTCCCGGCACGGTTGCAGCAGGCAGCCTCGTTGTCGGTGCGGCCGGCGATCGTCGCCGCGATCGGAACGAGCACGGCGATCTTCACGGCGACGCCGTTCCTCCTCCGCCCGATCGCCGACGAGTTCGACGTCTCGGTCGGCTCGGCAGGCTGGGTGTCGACCGCACAGTTGGCCGGCTTCGTCCTGGGCTCGTGGGGCGCGGGACGTCACCTGCGCCCCGTCCGATCGGTCTTCGTCGCGCTGTGCTTGATCGGTCTCGTCGGCAACCTCGCGGCCGCAGCCGCACCCGGCCTCATGGGACTCGGTGCGGCGCGTTTCGTCAGCGGGGTGTCCCTCGGGCTGGCCGCCTGGTTCGCCTGGCAGGACGCATTCGGTGACGCCGACAAGACGAGCGACGTCGCCGTGGTCGGTCCGCTCATCGGGATCGTTTTCCCGCCCGTGTTCACCGTGGCACTCGACGCGATCGGCGTGCGCTGGATCTTCGTGGTCCTCGCCGTCATCGCGGTGTCCCCGCTGGTCTTCGCTCATCAGGTCGGAGTGAAGGATCGACTTCGCCCCCACCGCACGCGCCACGCCGCGACGCGGTCGAGCGTCGTGATGCTGGTCGCGTTGTGCCTGGTCACGCTCGGCGGCTCGTCGGTCTACGTGTACGCCGCAGCGATCGGCACCGATTTCAACGGCTTGTCACCGTTCGCCGTGTCGTTGGCATTCAGTGCCAATGCGCTCGTCGCCGTGCCGGCCGCCCGATGGACCGGCCGTCGCGGACCAGCGGGGATCTGGTACCTCGCCACGGCGGTGATGGCCGTTCTGCTCTCGTCGGTGCACGTGACCGCCGTGTTCCTGTTCGCAGTGATCGGATGGGGATTCGTGTTCTTCATGGGCATGCCCGCCGCGTTCGCCCTGCTGGCGTCGAAGTCCCGGTTCCCCGAGGAGCGTGCCGGCGACGCTCAGGCCGTGATGGCCCTCGGCCGGGTGTTCGGACCGCTGATCGGCGGCGCGTTCCTCGCTGCCGACGCAATGGTCGCCATGGGCGTCACCTCCGCCGCGATCCTCTGCATCGCCGGCTCGATGATGATCTCCCTCGACCGCGGCCGCCTCTCCACCCTCTGACCACCGGGCCGGACCGGGCGGAATTGGGGTCTGACGAGCTTCCGTGCGGAATCCTGAGCGAAATGAGCGTCCCTGACATCACCAGCACCCGGTCGTCCTCTCGCTCCGGAATCAGCCGAGGGAG
>NZ_BAOL01000115.1 GCF_000350145.1 Ilumatobacter nonamiensis YM16-303
GCGCACGGAGCGCGGGAACTGTTCACGAGTTGGCGATGGGGCGGTGGGGTTACACGGGGACGTCGAGGGCGGGGGACGACTGCTCGGCCGGGGCGGTGTCGACTTCGGTGGCCGCCTTCTTCTGAGCCTTCTTGGCTCTCGCGTCGGCCACGCCGCTGCGAATCGCCCCGGAGATGCCTTCGGGGTTCTGGATCGCGGTGAAGATCAGGAGGATGCCGCCGACGAACGCTTCCCACGCTCCGACCGCGTCGAAGATCCGGCTGGTCGTGTAGAACGCCACCCCCGACGCAGCGACCATGCCGGCCGCAACCGCGCCGCTCACGCTGGTGATGCCACCCAGGTAGGCGAACGCCAACACGGTCAACGACGCGAACACCCCGTACGACGCTTCGGACACCGCACCGAAGCGATAGGCCGTGAGCGTTCCCGCGACCCCGGCGATGAACGCCGACACCGTGAAGACCAACAGCTTGACCGTCACCGTGTTGATCCCGAGCGCGCTCGCGGCTCGTTCGTTCGAGCGGACGGCGAGCATCCGCCGCCCGGTCCCGCTGCGACGGATGTTGGCCACCATCAGCGCCAGGATCGACACGACCGCGACGAGGAGGAGGCCGAAGATCGGTCGCGACGTCTCGGTGCCGAGCACCAGACCGATGTCCCATCCGCCGATCTGAGGATTCGGAACCGTGGCCCCGCCCGTCGATGCGTCCCCGACGTATTTCGGGTTCTTGAAGATGAACTCCGAGATCGCGACGCCGCCCGCGAGCGTGACGATCGCGAGATTGGTGCCGCGCAATCGGAGCGCCGGGAGCGCGACGAGCGCGCCGAACACCGTGGCGATCAGCGCCGCGAGGATCGGAGCGATCGGAAACGGGACGCCCCACTGGACGGCGATCTTCGAGAGCGCGAACCCGGCGACGCCGGCGAATGCCATCTGGGCAAGCGACGTCTGTCCGCCGTACCCGGTCAACACGACGAACGAGAGCGCGAGCGCCACGGCGATCACGGTGGTCATGATCGCGCCGCGCCAGAGCGGTCCCAGGAACAGGATGCCGAGGCTCGCCGCCACGATCGGGAACCCGACGCTCAGCGGCGTGACTCTCGCCGCGGGAACGGCCGGCAGCTTCCAGTTGTCGACGGTGCCGCGGTCGGGGAGTCGATCTCCCCGGATGACCATCACCGCGATGATGATCAGGAACGGGATTCCTTCACGAGCGCCGAACTCGGGCCACCAGCTGAGGTCGATCTGCAGCTTGGTGAACATCGACTGCATCAGCCCGATGGCGAATCCGGTCGCGACCGTCGGAACGATCATCTGGAAGTTGCCGACCAGCGCCGCGCCGAGCGCCGGAATCAGGAACAGGAAGGTGAAGATCATCGAGCTGAGCGAGATCATCGGCGCCGCGAGGATGGCGACGAAGCCGCACACGACCGATGCGGTGACGAAACTCAGCGTGGCGAGGAGGTTGGGGGAGTATCCCAACAGCACGGCGCCCTTCTCGTTCTCGGCGGCCGCTCGAGTCACCAGTCCGAGGCGGGTGTAGCGCGAGATCAGCCACAGCCCGGTCGCGATCAGGATCACGATGAACGCCAGCCACAACCCGTCCCGCGGAACCGTGACGTCGTCCATGATCGTGACCGGTTCGCTCGGCAGGATTCCACCCACGCGAAAGCTGGTGTCGTCGGCGAAACGCCGGTCGACGAGCGAGATGAGCACGATCAGCAGGCCGACGCTCGCCACGACCTTCGCGAGCGCGGGAGCGTGGTACAGCGGCTTGAAGACGAGTCGATACACGAGCAACCCGAGCAATGCTGCTGTCGCCAGCGACAGCAGCATTGCCCAGATGAAGCCCACGTCGTCACCGAAGTGATAGCGCCCGGGAAGTCCCGGGATCGGGAACGGGTACGCCCCACGCCGGAGGTCGGCGTAGACGTAGGCGACCCACATCGCCATCGCTCCCTGCGCGAAGTTCACGACGCCGGATCCCTGGAAGGTGATCACCAACCCGAGACCCAGCGCAGCGATGATCGCTCCCGCTCCGCTGCCGAGCAGGAGGTAGTACAGGTAGTCGGTCATTCGGCGACAGCGGGAACGAGTGGGAGCAATCCGGAGAGGGCGTCAGGCATCACGGCAGGTAGGGGATGCTGTCGACCTTCTCGAGACCGGGCACCGTGAGCACCTCGCCGCTGTCGGTGTAGGCCGAGACCGGGTTGGTGTAGGCGCAGATCGCCGGGTAGTTCGGCGCGGCACCACACTGGATGTCCGCATCCGACGGTCCTCCCGGCCACACGGTCAAGCCCTCGGCGGTGCCGATGAAGTCGTAGATTCCGGCACCCGTCACCTCTCCGCCGGTGTCGGCGAGCTGGTTGCCGTAGGTGGCGACGGACATCATCGTGATGAACCCGAGTCCACCGAGCCCGAGTGCGGTCGGGTCGACGTCGGCCGGGTCGCCGCCCATCGCTGGTGCGAGCACCTCGCGGAGAATGTCCAGCTCGAGCCCCTCCTCCTCCGAGGCGATGCCGGCGAAGTTCCAGCCGAGTGCGTCGTCGCCGACCTCGGCGATCACTTCGCTGTCGGCGCAGATCGCCGTGGTGAGCACGGGGATCTCGATCCCCAATGCAGCGCGACCGCGCATCGTGCCGATGCACCCGGCGTCTGCGTAGAGCGAGATGAGCAGATCGGGATCGCCATCGGCCGCCTGGCGCATGAGCCCCTGGTAGCCGGCGTCGGTTTCGTTGTCTCCGCCCTTGACGACGGTGTACTCGATTCCTGCGATGCCGAGCGCGGCCTCGAGGCCCGCCAAGGTGGCGTTGGCGCCGACGTTGTCCGCACTCACGATGCCGACCGTTTCGGCACCGAAGTGGTCCACGGCGACGGCGGCCATGGTCCCGTTCGTGGTGACGTTGCCACCGGTCAGGTATCGGACGGGCGCCGTGTTGTCGATCGGCGTGAGCGGGAGCATCCCGACCAGCGGGGTGCCCGCCGCCTCGTACGTGGTGTAGTCGGGGAAGACGTCGAGTCCGATGATCACGAGTTCGACGTTCTTACCGGTCAGCTCCTGGGCGCATGCCTGGGATCCCTCGGGTGAACCGTTGGCCGTGCAGCTCTCGACCGTGATCGGGCGATCCCCGACCCCACCGTGCTGGTTGAGGTAGTCGGCCGAGGCGTTGATGAAGTTGCGGATGTCGGGGAAGTCGAGGCCGGGCACGCCCTCGGTGTTCACCAGCCCGATCACCATCTCCTCACCGGACGGTGGGCCGAGGTCCGGGAAGACGGTTGCCCAGTTCGTGTCGCTGCCGTCGTCGTCCTCGGGAGCTTCGGTGTCGTCCGGGGCCTCGGTCTCCGTCGGTGCCTCGGTGTCGGTCGGTTCCTCGGCGTCGTCGGGGGCTTCGGATTCCGTCGGAGCTTCGGTCTCCTCGGGGGCCTCGGTCTCCGTCGACGCCTCCGTGTCGTCGGGCGCCTCGGATGCGGCTGGTGCATCGGTGGACGACGCGTCGTCGTCACCGTCGCTGCTCGCACAGGACGCGGCCACCAGGGCGAGGGCGGTCACCCCCGCGATGAGCCCTGTGCGCCGGCGGCGGCGATTCGTTCGTGAATGCGATCGGTACATGTTTCCCCCAGTTGACGCTGCGGTCACCGACCGCTGCTGTTGTGTTGTGATCAGTGACTCTCGCGAACCGGCGACACGAAAGTCGCCTCGGACGGTCCCGCGGGACCGGTTCTCCGATCAGTCCGCCGTTGTTGCCGGCACCCAGTTGCCGTGGAACCCGAACGGCACTCGTGGCAGCGCGACCGTGGCCACGGGTTCGTCGTCCATCGTCGCCGCGTCGTAGATGGCGAACTCGCTCGACTCGGTGTTGGCGTCGAACACGTATGTCATCAGGTAGCCGTCGTCTTCGTTCGCCGCGTTGGCGCGCGGAACGAAGGATGATTCGCCGGGCAGTCGACCCGCGCCGACGTCGATGTTCGTGCGTGCGCCGGACTCGAGGTCGTACTTCAGGATCGAGCCGTTGGCGTTGAGTGGCTCCTCGAACGCCTTCGCTGCGGCGTTCGCCATCATGTAGCCGTAGCGGTGCTTCACCCCGACCTGCGCATCCGGAACGCGCGGGAACTCGGCGGGCGTGTCGTCGACCTGTTCGTCGGTGACGCGACCGGACTGGGTGTCGATCGTCCAACGATGCAGCGCCGGCTCGGGGAAGTCCATCGGGCCGTCACGCCAGATGTGGCTCAGCCGAGCGACGTCGATGACGATCTTCGCCCCGTCCTCGTAGGCGTTCATCGGATGAAACACGTAGCAGGGCTCGATGTCGAACCACTGCACCTGCGCGTCGTTGCCGTTGCGAGGCATCACGCCGAGGCGCGCGGCATAGTCGTCGCTCCAGCGGATCGGCATCTCGCCCTTCATCGCGAGCTCGAGGTCGAACACGGCGGGGAGGTCCATGAAGATCGCGTGGTTCCGGGTGACGTTGAAGTCGTGCATCAT
>NZ_BAOL01000114.1 GCF_000350145.1 Ilumatobacter nonamiensis YM16-303
CGGGTCAGACCCGTTACGTAACGGTCAGCGGAGGTAGGCGGGACGGTTCGACTCGAAGGTGTCGATCGCGGCGGCCTTGCCGAGGGTGATGCCGATGTCGTCGAGACCGTTGAGGAAACGGTGCTGCACGTCGGACGACATCGGGAACGCTTCGTCGATGCCCGCGGCGGGAACCTCGACGGCCAACCGCTCGACGTCGACCACGATCGCGGTCTGCGGATCCGCATCGATCGCCGCCCAGATCGCCTCGACCGTCGACTCCGGAAGCACGACCGGCACGAGGCCGTTCTTGGTGCAGTTGTTCTTGAAGATGTCGGAGAAGCTCGGCGCGATCACCGCGTCGAATCCGTACTGCTGGATCGCCCACACGGCGTGCTCGCGCGATGACCCGACGCCGAACGCCGGCCCGGCGACGAGGATGTTCGCGCCGGTGAAGCGCTCGTCGTTGAGGACGAAGTCCTGCTCGTCGCGCCACGCGGAGAACAGACCCTTCTCGAAGCCGGTCCGTTCGACCTGCTTGAGCCACACGGCGGGGATGATCTGGTCGGTGTCGACGTCGCTGCGCTTGAGCGGGACGCCGGTGCCGTTGATGATCTGGACCGCCCTCATGACGTCACCGCCTCGAGCTCGGCAGGTGTACAGAACGTGCCCTTCACCGCGGTGGCGGCCGCGACGGCGGGGGAGACCAGATGGGTCCGTCCGCCCGGTCCCTGACGTCCCTCGAAGTTGCGGTTGCTCGTGGATGCTGCTCGTTCCCGCGGTGCGAGTTTGTCGGGGTTCATCGCCAGACACATCGAGCATCCGGGCTCGCGCCAGTCGGCGCCCGCAGCGGTGAACACCTGATCGAGGCCCTCCTCGATCGCCTGGTCCTTCACCCGGTGGCTACCGGGGACGATCATCACGCGAGGCACCGTGACGGTGCGACCCTTCATCACGTCGGCTGCCGCCCGGAGATCCTCGATGCGGCTGTTCGTGCACGAACCGATGAACACGGTGTCGACCGGAACGTCGCGCATCGACGTGCCCGCCTCCAGGCCCATGTACTCGAGCGCGCGCTCGATCGTCTCGCGCTGGGTGGGGTTGTCGAAGCTGGCCGGATCGGGGATCGGCGTGTCGATCGATGCGACCTGGCCGGGGTTGGTTCCCCACGACACGTGCGGCGCGATCTGCGCAGCGTCGAGCACGATCTCCTTGTCCCACGCAGCATCGTCGTCGGAGAAGAGCTGCTTCCAATCGGCGACAGCGGCGTCCCACTCGGCACCTGTAGGCACCTCGTCGCGACCTTCCAGATAGTCGAAGGTCGTCTGGTCGGGGGCGATCAGGCCGGCCTTCGCGCCGGCTTCGATCGACATGTTGCAGACGGTCATCCGACCTTCCATCGACAGCGCCTCGATCGCCGAGCCGCGGTACTCGATCACGTGGCCGAGCCCGCCGCCGGTGCCGATCTCGCCGAGGATCGCGAGGATCACGTCCTTCGCTGTGACCCCGGGCTGCAAGTCGCCATCGACCCTGACCGACATCCACTTCGGACGTTCCTGCGGCAGCGTCTGGGTCGCGAGTACGTGCTCGACCTCGCTCGTGCCGATGCCGAACGCGAGCGCCCCGAACGCCCCGTGCGTGGCGGTGTGTGAGTCGCCGCAGACGATCGTCATTCCCGGCATGGTGCGTCCCTGCTCAGGACCGATCACGTGGACGATGCCCTGATTCGGATCGCCCATCGGGAAGTTGGTGATGCCGAACTCGGCGGTGTTGGCGCGCAGCGTGTCGACCTGTTTCGCCGAGATCGGATCCTCGATCGGACGATCGATGTTCTCGGTCGGGACGTTGTGGTCCTCGGTCGCGATCGTCAACTCGGGGCGGCGCACCGAGCGTCCGGTGAGGCGAAGCCCGTCGAAGGCCTGCGGGCTGGTGACCTCGTGCACGAGGTGCAGGTCGATGTAGATGAGGTCGGGCTCACCGTCGCCCGACTGGACGAGGTGGCGTTCCCACACCTTCTCCGGCAGTGTCTTGCCCACGTTTGATCTCCTCATCGTTCCTTGCGTGATCCCACGATGTGGGATAGCTTTCTCTGGATATGGACATCGTAACGGGAGTCGGCGTGCTCGACAAGGCGATGACGATCGTTCGGGCCGTCGCGGATCGTCCGCAGTCGCTGCCAGGGCTCCAGGAGGCGACAGGGTTCCCGCGCGCCACGGTGCACCGGCTGGCGGCCGCGCTCGAGCAGCAGGGAATGCTGCGGCGCGGCGTCGACGGCCGGTACGAACTCGGACACGGTCTGGTCGCGCTCGCGCGGAGTGCCCGTGAGGGCTTTCCGCTCGCAGAGCGCGCACGCCCGATCCTGTCGACCCTGCGCGACGACACCGGCGAGAGCGTGCAGCTCTACGTGCGCGAAGGCGCGCAACGCCGCTGCGTGCTGTCGCTCGAGACCCCACATGGCCTGCGTTGGATCGTCCCCGAGGGGTCCGTCTTCCCGCTCGATGCCGGGTCGGCCGGCCGCGTCCTCTCCGCCGGGACATCGGTTGGCGGGTGGGTCGAGAGCGTGGGTGAACGCGAGCCGGGTGTGGCGTCGGTGAGCGCGGCCGTCGCCGATGGTCGCGATGACGTCGTCGCCGCGGTCTCGGTGAGCGGACCGATCGAACGGCTGAGCCGTGAGCCCGGTCAACGGTTCGGCGACGCAGTCATCGCCGCGGCGGACGCGCTGTCGGTCGCGCTCGCCGACTGACGACGCCGAACGTTCGCCTGGGTCAGTCCGAGGAGATCGGCGAGAAGAGTCCCGCTCCGGCGTCGGTTCGCTCGCCGAGGTCGTGGGCGAGGTCGGAGTCGCGGCTCGTGGCGGCGCGGATGAAGGCGCGGTAGCTGGGGTACTCGAGGTCGGGGGTGACCCAGCCCGACGCGACCAATTCGTCGTGGAACCGTGGCAGGTTGCGCCACGGGACACCCATGTCGACGTGGTGGGCGAGATGCCAGCCCGTGTTGTAGGGCACCATCCACATCCGGGCGAGCAACGACTGGCGGATGACGTGAGTCGTCAGGCGACGGTCGCCGGAGCGGATCATGCCGCCGTGTTCGGCGATCGAACGGATCCGGTTGGAGACCCGCCAGAGCGTCGACCACGACAGGATCCACACGAGGTACACGAGCGGACGACCGACAGCGATCGTCGTTGCCAACGCCACCACCTGCATGCCGAGAATGCAGCGCGCGTCGTGATTGCCGTGGCGCACCGCCATGTAGAGGCCACGGAAGTTCTTGTAGGCGCTGTTCCCGAGGGCGTCGCGCCGCATCTTGCGCCGCCATGAGTCCCGCGTGATCGGGTATCCCCGGTACAGCGCGAGGTCGGGCTCCTCCGGGCCCATCTCGTCGCGATGGTGCGCGAAATGCGAGCGGCGGTACGACTGGAACGGCTGGAACGTCGGGTAGGCCAGCAGCCATCGTCCGACCCAGTCGTTGGCGCGCCGATTCGAGAACAACAGCCGATGCGCTGCCTCGTGGCCGAGGATGTTCAGTCGAGCGTGGCCGCCTCCCAGCAGGAAGAACGCCAGGACGTAGGACCACCATGTGTTGATCCAGCCCGCAGCCACGGCGACGCCGACCGACAGCACGAGCGCCCCGATGACGGTGCCGATGTTGCGGAGGTCGTCGATGCGGCGCAGGTCCGCACGCAACGGATTGCGCGCCATTCCGCGCTCGTTCAACCGCTCCGTCGGCAGCACCTCCGGCAGTTCGCCGTCCGTGGGGACCAGGGGGTCGGTGGTCGTTCTCGTCATCGGGTTCCATGATACAGTATCTGTTCGTGGTGCGCAATCGGGGTAACAGAACCGACGGGGTGGACGAAACCGTGAGCGAGCTGGGGATCGATCCCTTGAACGCCCGGTCGGTGGTTCTGTCCTCGCTGCTCGGCTCCCACCCGCCGAGGCAGTCGGCGCGGTCGTTGATCGCCCTGGCGGAACGCTTCGGCATCCGCCCCGGCACCGTGCGGACCGCGCTCTCGCGGATGGTCGCTTCGGGCGAACTCACCACCGACGACGCGTCGTACGAGCTCGCCGGTCGGCTGCTGGACCGTCAGCGCGAGCAGGACATCGGTCGTCGCGTGATCGATGCATCCTGGGACGGAACGTGGTGGTCGGTCATCGTCGAGTCCGATCGCCGCAGCACGGCCGAGCGGCGGTCGTTCCGAGCATCGATGGAAGGCGCCCGGATGGCCGAGCTGCGTCCCGACATCTGGTTGCGGCCGGCGAACGTTCCGGCACCGCCTCGCTCCGAGGGCGTCATCGTGACCCGGGGGCCGTTCGAGTGCGATGACGTCGGCGACCTCGTCGGCCGGCTCTGGCCGCTCGACTCGATCGAACAGCAGGCCGGGCGCCTCGAGCGAGTGCTGCACGACCATCTACCTGTGATCGACTCGCCCGCCGGCGACGATGCACTCGCGACGACGTTCACGGTGGCCGCGGCAGCGGTGCGGTTTTTGCGCTCGGAACCACAGCTTCCGGGTGCGCTCACGCCGGTGACGTGGACCGCGAGCTCGATCCGCCCGCTGTATGACGAGTTCCTCGTCGTCTTCCAACGCCAGCTCCGCGCGTTCTTCGCCGGCGCCTGATCGACGGCGGCCCGTTCGCGGGGTGGAAACCGGTGGTCGTCGTTTCAGCGCGCCGAGCGTTGTGCGATCCGCCACACCCCGATCGCGAGTGGGACCTGCATCGGGAGGCGCAGCCAGTTCACGATCCGGCCCGAACCTGCAGCGGTTCCGACCGAGCGGGTCATGGTTCCGTCGACGGGCTTGACCTCGACATCGTGGATCGCCATGTCGACGTTCGCCGGGAAGACGGCGGCGGTGAGGGCGACGAGGCCGAATGCCGACCAGCGCCTGATCGGTGCCGGGAGAAGTCCGAGTCCGAGCGCGATCTCCGCCGCTCCGCTCGCTCGGTTCGCCAAGCGCTTGTCCGGGAACCAGTCGGGCACGATCGACTCGAAGAAATCGGGACGGGCGAAGTGCATCACTCCGGCTCCGGTGAAGAAGGCACTGGCGAGGAGCGTCGTGGGGCGCGGCATCGACTCATTCAAGCCGGTTCGACCGACACCGGCTGAACCGACTGATTCGTGGCGGCCCGACCGACGTACGCTGGAAGCATGACCGGATCCACGGATCACGCACCGGCACACGATGCTGAAGTCGAGGTGGACCTCCTGCCGTCGGACTGGCGCGAGCAGGTGCTCGCGCTCGCCGAGGAGAAGGACGCGGTGATCCTCGCGCACAACTACCAGTTGCCCGAGATCCAGGACATCGCGCATCACACCGGCGACTCGCTCGGTCTGTCGCGGGTCGCCGCCGAGGTCGACGCGTCGACGATCGTGTTCTGCGGGGTCCACTTCATGGCCGAGTCGGCCAAGATCCTGAGCTACGACAAGACGGTACTGATCCCCGACGAACGTGCCGGATGCTCGCTCGCCGAGACGATCACCGCCGATCAGCTGCGGGCGTGGAAGGCCGAGCATCCCGGCGCCGTCGTCGTGTCGTACGTGAACACCACGGCCGCGGTGAAAGCCGAGACCGACATCTGCTGCACGTCGTCGAACGCGGTCGAGGTCGTCCAGTCGATCCCGGCCGACACCGACGTGCTGTTCTGCCCGGACCAGTTCCTCGGAGCGCACGTGCAGCGAATCACCGGGCGCGAGAACATGCACATCTGGATGGGCGAATGCCACGTGCACGCCGGGATCAACGGCGCCGACCTGAAGGACCGGGTCGAAGCCGAGCCCGACGCCGAGTTGTTCGTCCACCCCGAGTGCGGCTGCGCGACCAGCGCGCTGTATCTCGTGGGGGCAGGTGTCGTGCCCGAGGAGCGGACGAAGATCCTGTCGACCGGTGGGATGATCACCGCGGCCCGCGAGACGAAAGCGAGCACCGTTCTCGTCGCGACCGAGACCGGGATGATCCACCAGCTCCAGAAGGCGGCGCCCGACGTCAACTTCGAGCCGGTCAACCGGGCGGCGGTGTGCAAGTACATGAAGATGATCACGCCGGCGAAGTTGCTCCGCAGCCTGCGTGACGATCGGGACGAGGTCACCGTCGACCGTGACATCGCCGACGCCGCCCGCCGGTCCGTCGAACGCATGATCGCGATCGGCACGCCCTCCGCCACCGCCGAATGAGCTGAGACCATGGCGCTTCCTCGGCGGTTGACCGCACCGGCTCCGACGTGGGCGCGCGACGTGGACGTCGTGGTGATCGGGTCGGGTGCGGCCGGGTTGTCCGCGGCGCTGGCCGTGCGTCCGGTGCGCAGCGTGTTGGTGGTGACGAAGGGCGTCCTCGAAGCGGGATCGACCCAGTGGGCGCAGGGCGGTCTCGCCGGTGTGCTCGACCCCGCGGACTCGACCGAGAACCACGTGCGCGACACGCTCGTCGCCGGCGCGGGGCTCTGCGACGAGGCGGTCGTCCGCCAACTGGTCGACGAGGCGCCGATGTCGATCCGCTACCTGATGCGACTCGGCGCAGCGTTCGACCCGAGCCACGACCCGGTCCCGCGACCCGGTCTCGACATCGACATCGCGCTCACTCGCGAAGGTGGCCACAGCCACGACCGGATCGTCCACTCCGGCGGCGACCGCTCGGGCGCCGAGGTGCAGCGGACGCTCGACCAGTCGGCCGTCGGAGCCGGAGCGGAGGTGCTGAACCATGCGTTTGCGCTCGACCTCGTCGTCGGCCGCTCCGCCGACGGATCACCCCAGGCCGGAGGCGTTCGGGTGGCGAAGATGGACGAGCACGGCGGCGTCGTCTCGGTCGGCACGATCACGGCCCGCGCCGTGGTGATCGCCTGCGGCGGATACGGCCAGGTGTTCGCATCGACGTCGAACCCCCCGGCGGTCACCGGCGACGGCATCGCGATGGCGTTGCGCGCGGGGCTGCCGACCCGGGACGTCGAGTTCGTGCAGTTCCACCCGACCGTGCTGTGGCGCGGACGCGGTGCGACCGGCCAGCAGGCACTGGTCTCGGAGGCCGTACGTGGCGAAGGAGCCATCCTGTTCGACGCTGCCGGCGAGCGGGTGATGCAGGGCGTGCACCCGCAGGAAGATCTCGCACCGCGCGACGTGGTGTCGGCAGCGATCAGTGCCCGGATGGCACTCGCACCCGCCGGCGTCGACGACCACGTGTACCTCGACGCCACCCACATGGGGGAGCGGTTCGCCGAACGTTTCCCGAGCATCCACGCTGCCTGTCGCGAGATCGGCATCGACCCGGCGGTGGACCGGATTCCGGTCGCGCCCGCTGCTCACTACAGCTGCGGCGGGATCACCGCCGACCTGAACGGCACCACGACGTTGCCCGGTCTGTTCGCCGTCGGCGAGGTCAGTTCGACCGGGGTCCACGGAGCGAACCGCCTCGCGTCGAACAGCCTGACCGAGTCGATCGTCGCAGGAACGCGGGTCGGTCGCGATCTCGCGTGGGAGCTTCCACGTCCTGCGCAACTGGACGACGAACCGGACTCCGACATCACCGGAGTCCTCCTGAGCCCCGACCGGTTGGGCGAGGTGCGCCGGACGATGTCGCGCCATGTCGGAGTCGTGCGCGATGCCGGCGGCCTGGCGACCGCGATGGAGTCGTTGGGCGCCCTCACCCGCGCCGCGAGCCCCGATGTCGAGCCGAACTGCGCATCGTGGGAGGCGACGAATCTGCTCACGATGGCGTCGGCTGTCGTGTCCGCAGCGCTCGAACGAACGGAGAGCCGAGGGTGCCATCGTCGCAGCGATCATCCGGCCACGGAGCCGGCGTGGGTCCGCCACCTCGAAGTCGTGCTCGACGCGTCCGGCGCCGTCGAGGTCCGTCCCGAGCCGACCTCGGCGTGACAGCGGAACGGACTGTGTCGGGCGCGCACCGTCCCGCGTAGGGTCGGGCCGATGTTCGTGTTTCATCCGGTGTCGACCGACACGCGAGAGCAGTTGATCGATGGGGGACTCGATCCCGACGCCGTGGCCTCGCTCGTCCGCTCGGCGATCGCGGAGGACTTGATGGGTGGTGTCGACGTCACGTCCACAGCCACGATTCCCGCCGACCAGCGCAGCGTCGCGACGTTCGGCGCGCGGGAGTCGGGCGTGGTTGCCGGCCTCCCGATCGTGGCCGCGGTGGTCGAGACGGTCTGTGGGGACGAGGCGAGCAACGTCGAGTTGCTCGTCGCCGACGGATCGCGGGTGGACGCAGGGACCGCCGTCGCGCGGGTCACCGCTCCCACTCGTCTCCTCCTCACCGCCGAGCGCACTGCGCTCAACCTGCTGTGTCACCTGTCGGGCGTCGCCAGCCTCACCCGCCGGTGGGCCGACGCGCTGGACGGCACGCGCGCGACCGTGCGCGACACGCGCAAGACGACGCCCGGCCTGCGCGCCCTCGAGAAGTACGCGGTGCGCTGCGGTGGAGGGGCCAACCATCGGATGGGACTGTCGGACATGGCGCTGGTGAAGGACAATCACGTCGCCGCTGCGGGTGGGATCACCGCCGCGTACGAGCGGGTCCGCTCGCTCGAGGCGACGATCCCGGTCGAGATCGAGGTCGACTCACTCGACGGGCTGCGCGAGGCGATCGCGGCGGGAGCCGACGAGGTGCTGATCGACAACTTCACGCCTGACCAGATGCGTGAAGCGGTCACGATCCGCGACGAGACCGACCCGGCGGTGCGGCTGGAGGCGAGTGGCGGGCTGACCTTCGCGACGGCTCGCGCCGTCGCCGAGACCGGGGTGGACCTGATCGCCGTCGGCGAACTGACGCACTCCGCGCGAGTGCTCGACCTCGGCCTGGATTTTCAGTAGGCGGCGAGGAGCTCGACGACGAAGATCATGTCGGTGTCGGCGGGCAGTCCGCTCTGGGGACGTCCTTCGACACCGAAGCCCTCTTCCGGCGGAATCGTGATCGCACGGACTCCGCCGACGTTCATCCCCTCCATCCCGGTGACCAGGCCGGGGAGCAGGCTCTCGTCGAACGGCAGCGGCTGGGGGGTCCAGGCGGGCTCGATCGCCACGCCGTTGTCGCCGCGGAAGTTGACGTAGCGGATCACGGCGGTGTCACCGATCTCGAGCGGATCGCCGTTTCCCTCGACGAGGTCCTCGAACTCCGTCGTCTCGACACCTTCCTCGGTCGAGAGTTCGACACCCGGTTCCGTCGGAGCGTCGGTCGCCTTGGCGACGTTGCGGACATCGATCACGAACGTGAGGTTCTCGTTCTCGCCGATGACCTCCCCGCGAGCCGCTTCGCCGTATGCGAGGTCGGACGGGATGTCGAGTTGGACCTGTTCGCCCGCCTGCGCGCCGACCAGGCCGTCTTCCCAACCCTGGATCACGCTGCCCGTGCCGAGTTCGAGAATGAACGGTTCGCCACGGTCCCAGCTGTTGTCGAACTCCTCGCCGTCGGACGAGCGCACGCCGACGTAGTCGACGATCACGGTGTCGCCGGCTTCAGCGGGGTCGCCGGTTCCCTCGACGAGCACGGTCCGTTCGAGTTCCGTCGGCATCTCCGCGGGCAGTTCGACCTCGGGCTTGTCCGGGTTCTCCGTCGTGGACGGTGCCGGCGGGGTGGTCTCTGCACTCGCATCGGTGGCCGGGACGCTGTCATCGGTCGCCGCGTCCGTCTCGGCGCTCTCGCCGCCGGTGTCGGCCACGTCCGCCGCGGGATCCGCCGACTCGGAATCCCCGGCGGAATCCGAGCCACCGCAGGCGGCGAGTGACAGGGCGGCGATGATCGAGATGGCGAAAGTGGTCCGACGCATTGCGAGGACGCTATCGCTGCTCCGATCGTCGCTGTCGTCAGGGAGTGTGACCGTTGCGGCTGAGCCAGTCGGCCTCGGCCCGGCCGAGATCGGTCGACGGCGGGGCGTCGACGAACGGCCACAGTTCGGCGGCGATGCGCCGGTAGTTGCCCTGAGCGCCCAGTTCTCCGAGCAGCGCGTACAGGCCGAGGTTGATCCGCTGGATGAAGACGAAGGCGCGCGGCACGGTGGCGTACTGGCTGATCGGGCTCGTCCGGTCGAAGGTGTGTCGCACGATCGAGTTGGCGTACTCCCGGGTCCAGGTGATCTCCCGGTCCGTCCGCACGATGTCGTAGAACGCCGAGAAGTACTCGCCCACGGCGTCGGTGTCGACCGGCGCGCCGGGACGCAGCATCCCCGCCTCTTCGACGATCCGACGGAACTCGACAGCGTCGTGGTCGACCGCCGCCGCTTCCACCATCGATCCGAACGTCGCGAGTTCGTCGTCGGTGAAGTGCTTGACGAGTCCGAAGTCGAGGAACGTCACCGTCCCGTCGTCGTGGAACAGGTAGTTGCCGGGATGGGGATCACCGTTGAACGCCCCGAATCGATAGAGCGACCGGAACACGAACCGGAAGATGATCTCGCCGACCCGATCCCGGGTCTCCTGCCCGCGCTCGAGCATCTCCGACCAGCGGACACCGTTCACCAGCTCGGTGGTGAGCACGCGTGCCGTGCAGTACCGGTCGACCACGGCGGGGATGCGGATGAACGGGTGACCCTCGTAGTACTCGGCGAACTGGCGCTGGTTCGTCGCTTCGAGCACGTAGTCGACCTCGTCGATCAGTCGGAGTTTGATCTCGTCGACCATCTCGGCCGGATCGAGTCCGCCGAAGCTCTGCTTGAGCAGCGCGCCGAGCATGTCGGCATTCCGCAGATCCGACGCGATCGCCTCCGCGACTCCCGGGTACTGCACCTTCACGGCGACGGCCTGCTCGGTTCCGTCGTCGTGACGGACGATCGCCCGATGCACCTGGCCGATCGACGCCGCGGCGATCGGTTCGGGATCGAACTCGACGAACAGCTCGTCGATCGGGGCACCGAGTTCGGCCTCGACGGTGGCGCGCGCGAGTTCGGTCGACATCGGTGGTGCGTCGGCCTGGAGTTGGGCCAACGCGAGGCGCAGCGGTTCGGGGAGCCCGTCGTCGAGGTAGCTCGCCATCTGGCCGAGCTTCATCAGCGCGCCCTTCATCTGCCCGAGGTCCGCGGCCACCTGTTCGGCCGTACGGAACTCTCGCTGGCGATCGAGTTCTTCGCGGCGCTCTGCCGACGCGAAGGTCTTCCGTGCGGCGGTGGTGGCGTACGTGCCTCCGACCCGCGCACCCATCCGAGCGAGTCGGGCGTTGCGTCCCAACCACGACGTGCCGAGCCGGCCGTTGGCGTCACGACGTGCCAGGGCGATCGCACCGACCGCCGTCGCGGCGCCGACGAACAGCACGGCCATCGCAGCGGTTCGCCGTTTCGTCATGTCGAGCTGCGTTCCACGGTGGCGATGGCGCGCAGGAGTGCGGGCACGAAGGCGTCGGCCGCTTCGACGGCCGCGCCGTGGTCGCTGTCGATGCGGAACACGGTTGCGTCGGGCAACGCGTCGAACAACATCGTCTGTCGCCGTCGGCTGACCACGCCGTCCTGCATCGTGATCAGCAGCGCCGTGGGGACGTCGACCTCGGAGATCCACGGCGTGGAGTCGAATCCGCCGATCGCCGTGCCGGCCTCGAGCAGCATCCGCCAGTCGTGGCTCGCCGCTTCCTGCACGGCCCACGGTTCCCAGTCGCGCGACTTTCGCTGGAGGTACAGCTGGTCGGTGAGCCACGTCCTCGCTTGTTCCGGAGTGATGCGGGCGAGCGCGGCCAGTCCGGTGGCGCCGAGAAAGGAGAGCCGTTCGACCCGTTCGACCGAGAACACCGGCGCCGTGGCGCACAGGACCAGCCCACGGACGCGCTCGGCGTGGCGTCGCCAGATGAGCTGGGCGACCGGCCCGCCCATCGAGTAGCCGATCGGGATGAATCGGTCGATCCCGAGTGCGTCGGCGATCGCGACGGCGTCGTCCGCACAGTCCTCCAGGCGGAACCGCCGTTTGCTGCGCAGTCCCGTTCCGTGGCCGCGCTGGTCGAACGCGATGACCCGGTGCTGTTCCGCCAGCGCGTCGTAGCAGCGGAACCAGTTCAGGTCGGCGGTCGCCGTCCATCCGTGGAGCAGCACGATCGTCGAGTCCGCGTCCCGGGGGCCGAAATCGCGGACGGGGATCGTGCCACGGTCCGGGAGTTCGACCGGTGACGACGGCGGAACGTCGGGTCCGAGCGCGCGGACATGGACCTCCTCGTCGGCGGATCCGAGCGAGGCGGGCGGCGGATCCGGATCGACGTCTCGAGGGTCGTCGAGCTGGCTCAGACCGTGTCGACCTTCAGGACTTTCACGGTGAGCGAGCCGTTGGGTGCGTCGTAGGAGATCGTTGCGCCCTCCTCGGCCCCGTCGAGTGCGGCTCCGAGCGGCGAGGTGGAACTGATGACGTCAGCCCCGTCGACGACTTCTTCCATGTTGCCGATGAGGTAACGCTCGGCCATGTCGTCGGAATCCCCCTCGTAGACGATGGTGTAGACCTGCGAAGCCTCCACGATCTCCGCATTCTCGAGGAGGTGCTCGAGTTGGCGGATGCGGCCCTCCATGTGGCCCTGCTCGTCCTTGGCAGCGTGATAGCCGGCGTTCTCCTTGAGGTCGCCCTCCTCGCGGGCGACTTCGATCTTGTTCGCCACCTCGATTCGACCGCGGGTGGTGAGATCGTCGAACTCCGCCTGCAGTTTGTCGAAGGCGGCTTGTGAGAGCTGCGGATTGGCCATGGCCGACACGCTACCCAGCGCGTCCCGACCGAAACCGCGCCCCGCGCGCTCGTGGCCACCTCGTCGTCGTACAATGTTGCGAATGGATGACGATTCGCAGGACATCCCTGCCGCGACGTCTCCAGAGACGGGCTCTCGGTCGCGATACGCCACCGATCGCCGATGGATCATCGGTGGGCTCGCGTTGGCGATCATCGGCCTCGTCGTGGTGTCGGGCGTGGTTCGTTCTTCGGGTGCATCCACCGTGCGCGACGACGGCACCGAGAGTGACGATCGGGCGTCCGAATCGGCAGACACGGGACCGGTCGTCGACCGGACCACGGTGCCGCCCGAGACCGTCGAATCGGCGGCGACGGTGACGGCCGCATCGACCAGCACGACCGCACCCACCACGACCACGACCGAGCCGCCGTCGACCGCTCCGCTGCTGGACGAGGAGCCGGCCGTGATGGCGCGACCGATCCCGGTCGACCCGCCACCACCTCCGCCCGATGCCCCACCCGCGCCATGGGCCGACAGCGTGGTCACCACGGCCGGTGGGCACGTGTCGACCGATGTCGGATGTGCGCGCGATTCGTCGCCGCGCTCGCTCGACGCCTTTCTCGCGCAGCGCGTGGGACCGGTGATCGGCTGGGACTACCAGCACGTCTATCCACTCGGCGGCGACCGGCACCTGTGGCTCTTCCAGGACACGTTCATCGACCATTCGAACACCGCCGGGTCACTCGACCAGGCGAACTTCGCGCACAACGCCGCGCTCGTCCAGGACGGGAGTTGTTTCCGACTCCTGCACAGCGGCACCACCGATCGTCCCACGCCCTTCGAGCCGGGCACCGGCACACGCACGCTCACGACCTGGTACTGGCCGATGGGTGGCGAAGTGCACAACGGTCGGCTGCACGTCTTCTGGGCCCGGATGGTCAAGGATCCGGTCGAGCCTCAGCCGCCGGACGGACTCGGATGGCACCCGGAAGCGACATTCATCGGGACCTACGATCCCGGCACGTTGGAGCGGCTCGACTTCCGCCCGGCACCGCAGGGTGGAGCGAGTCCGATCTACGGTTACACGGTCCAGTCGCAGGGTGAGTGGACCTATCTGTTCGGGAACACCTTCGAGCAGAACCTGTCCCGCGAGGGTGGCTGGGCCAACGGGCCGCATTCCGGGACCGAGATGTACCTCGCCCGGGTGTCGCGGGGTCAACTCTTCGATCAGCCCGAGTTCTGGACGGACGGCGGTTGGGTCCGCGACGGTGGCGACGCCGAGCCGTTCCTCGAGCGGCATTGGGCCGAGTTCCCGTTCCAGCCCCGGTTCATGGACGGTCAATGGGTGGCGTTCACCGCGGTCGACGGGTACTGGGGCGACCGGTTCGAATTCGACGTCGCACGCAATCCGTGGGGTCCGTGGACCACCGTCGAGCAGGGGCCGCTGCTCCCGCGCGGGGCGGATTCGACGATGAACACCTACCACGCACACGTCCTGCCGTGGCGGGACGCAGCCGGACAGGCCGTGGTGTCGGTGTCGAACAACGCCCGCAACATGCTGCGCGACGCGTGGCCGCATCCGTCTCGCTACCGCCCGACGGTCTTCGCGTTCCCGTGGAGTGCACCGCCCCCGGTTCCGACGCCGACCACCACCACGACGACGACCACCACGGCGAAGCCGCCACGGCCCTCGACGACCACCACGTCGTCGACCACGACCACGACGGTGCGTCCGTCGACGACCACCACGACGTCCACGACCGCGACGACGACATCGACCGTGCCCCCGACGGCCAGCACGACGACGACCACGGTCCCCTCGCCGACGTCGACCACGACCACCACCCCGGACGGCCAACCCTGACCCGTTCTCGTGAACAGTTCGCGCACGGAG
>NZ_BAOL01000113.1 GCF_000350145.1 Ilumatobacter nonamiensis YM16-303
ACCGCGACGCGCTGCTGCTGTCCGCCGGAGAGTTCACTCGGTCGATGTTGGACCCGGTCCTTCAGGCCGACGGTGGTGATCACCTGGTCGATCCACGCCTCGTCGCCGGTGTTGCCGCCGAGCATCATCGGCAGGCGGATGTTCTCGTCGGCGGTCAGCGTCGGGATCAGGTTGAACGCCTGGAAGACGAAGCCGATCTTGGTGCGACGGAGTTCGGTGAGTTGCTTGTCGTCGAGCGAGGCGAGGTAGGTGTCACCCACGTAGGTCGCGCCGGACGTGAGCGCGTCGAGTCCAGCGAGACAGTGCAGGAGTGTCGATTTGCCCGACCCGGACGGGCCCATGATCGCGGTGAACTTTCCCGTCTCGAACCCGATGGTGACACCATCGAGTGCGCGGACCTCGGCATCGCCGATTCCGTAGATCTTCGTGGCATCGACCGAGCCGGCGGCGGTCGTCGGCGGGGCTGTGGGGGTGTCGAGGTCGGTGTTCATGGCCCACAGCCTGCCCGAAAAAGTGCCCGCTCGGAGAGTGATTTGCGGTTCCGAGTCGATGGCTCCGATTCGCCGCCTGCGCACGATGTGCGACCGCTTCCTGAACGCGCGCCGTGCCGTGCCGTACGCTCGACGGTCGATGACCTGCGTCTCGTGCTCTCAACCGCTCGCCGAAGGCGCGCGGTTCTGCTCGTTCTGTGGGCATGAAGTACGCCTGAACGCGGTCGAGGAGCGGCGGGTCGTGACCGTCCTGTTCGCCGACCTGGTGGGCTACACGGCCCTCGCCGAACATCTCGACCCCGAACCGGTGAAGCGACTCGTCGACGGTGCGTTCGATCGGATGATCGACGAGATCGAGCGCTTCGGTGGCCACGTCGACAAGGTGCTGGGAGATGGCATCCTGGCGATCTTCGGTGCGCCGGTCGCCCACGAGGACGATCCCGACCGCGCCGTGCGCAGCGCCATCGCGATGCACGCGACGATCGACGACTACGTGGCGGTCGAGGTCGGAATCGAACAGCAGCGACTGCAACTGCGGATCGGCATCAACACCGGTGAAGTCGTCGTCGGGCGGCAGTCGGGAACCGATGACTACACGGCGATGGGCGACGTCGTCAACGTCGCGTCACGGCTGCAGACCATGGCGCCACCGGGCGGCACCTACCTCGGCGCGTCGACCGAAGCCCAGCTCTCCCCGCTCGTCGAACGGGTGCTGGTCGCCGAGACGGAAGTGCGTGGCCGCGAGCAGACCGAGCAGATCTGGCAGGTGCGCGGCATGCGCTCGCAGTTCACCGCGAGTCGTTCCCGGCACGATCGTCCGTTCGTCGGGCGCGCGACACAACGCGAGTTGTTCGCCTCGGTGATGGGACTCGTCGCCGGTGGACGCAGCGCGATCGTGTCGGTCACGGGCGAGGCAGGGAGCGGCAAGACGCGCCTGGTGACCGAGTCGCTCGCCCGGTTTCCGCACCCCGATGTGGTCGTCTTCTCGGGTGTCTGTGCGCCGTACGGCGAAACCAACGTGTGGGCGCCGATCGCCTCAGCCCTGCTGAGGCTGTTGGGCGCCGACCATACGGTTCCGGCGGGCCGGCTCCGTGAGCTCGTGGAGGAGAACGGGCTGGCGCTCTACGGATTCGACGAATCGGACCCCCGGCTGCAGCGCTTCATCGAAGGCGCGATGCACATTTTCGGGCACCCGTCCGAGCTCGATCGGGTGGCTCCCGGGCAGGCGCGCGAGATTCTCATGCAAGTCGTGGTCGAGGGGGTCCACCGGCGTTCGCTCGGTGGACCGATCGTGGTGTGGATCGACGATCTGCAGTGGGCCGACCCGCTGCTGCTCGAGCTGCTCGCTCGGCTCACCCGTTCGCTCGCCGATCGACCCGTGTTGGTCGTGACCGCCCAACGTGACGACGCCGAGCAGGACTGGCCACCCGCGCACGACCACCCGGTCACGATCCGCATGCCGCTCGATCCGCTCAGCCGGGAGGAATCCGACGAACTGGTCCAGCGCATCCTCGGCAGCGGAGCCGATACCGATCTGATGGACCAGCTGTTCGAGCGCAGCGGAGGAAACCCGTTGTTCCTCACGCAGCTCGCCGAGGTGAGTCGTGACCACCCCGGCCAGGAGGCGCTTCCAGGGTCGCTGCGCGCGTTGATCGCCGCGCGGCTCGACGCACTCCCCGCTGGTCAGCGCCAGATCGTCGACAACGCCTCGGTGCTCGGCGCGACCGGGGCGTTGAAGAACCTCGAGAGTTTCGCCGCTGCGATGGGTCAGCCGTTCGAACCGGCGGACATCGACCAGCTGGTGGAGAACGGCATCTTCGATCTCGAGGAGCACTGGTGGCGGTTCCGCTCCGACGTGATGCGCGAGGTCGCGTATCAAACCCTCACCAAGACCGCGCGGGCGCAGCGCCATGCCGGTACCGCCGTCGTCATGCGTGGCTTCGACCTCGATCCGATCGACCAGATCGCCCACCACGCCGCGACGGCCGCCGAACTCGTCGAGGAGATCGGCGCGATACCCGGAGTGGCTGCCGACATCGCCGACCAGGCGGTCGACCTGCTGACGACCGCGTCTCGACGCGCGCTCGACGTGGGAGGGTTTGCCCAAGCGATCCGCCAGACGACCCGTGCGCTCGACCTGGTCGATCTGTCGACCGACGCGGCGAAGGAGCGCGAGCTCCGGCTGATCCGTGCGAAGGCCTGCGTCGAACGCCGCGACGCGTCGACCGGCGAGGTCGACGCTCAACAGGTGCTTCAGTCGGCAACCGCCGATGGTGACGTCCGGCAGGAGGCGATCGCGCGCCGACTGCTCGGGTTGATCGCGCAGCAGCAGGGCGACCTGCCGCGCGCGCGTCAACAGCTCACGGCCAGCGTCGACCTGCTGCGCACGCTCGGCCCCGACCCGGAGTTGGTCACGTCGTTGAGTGACCGTGGCTTCGTCGAGGTCTTCGGCGGCTCGCTGGAGGAGGCCGATCGACTCCTCGCCGAGGCCGAGTCGATGGCCGCAGGGTCCGACGACCGCCGACGGCTGGCCTGGATCCGGCAGCATCAGGCGTGGGTCGCGTTCCTGTCGGGTGACACCGACCTCGCCGACGAGCGTTTGGCCGTGGCGTCCGGGCTGTTCGACGATCTGGGCGACCGGTCGGGGTCGAGTTGGGCGTTGGGGTTGCTCGCATACGTTCGCTTCTTCGAACGTCGTTTCGCCGATGCAGAGAGTCTCGCCACCACGGTTCGTCGCGAGGCTCTGGAAGTCGGCGAACTCTGGGCGCCGGCGATGATGGATTCGCTCATGGCGTCGATCCGGCTGTGGAGCGGCCGGTTCTCCGAAGCCGAGGAACTGTCCCGGCGCGCCCTGGTCGGGTTCCGACAGCTCAACGACCGCTTCGGCACCGTTCAGGCGCTCGCTCCGCGCATGCGTGCGCTCGTCGCTCTCGGCCGGAACCAGGAAGCGGAGAAGAGCCTCGAGGAGGCGCTGTCGCTCGCCGACTCGTTCGGTGACCTCGCAATCCCGACCATGGCCGCTGCGGGCACGGCTGCACACCTCGGTCTCGGGCAGCGTGCCGTCACGCTGAGTGAGGTGGCGCTGACGCGCATGCTCGCGATGCACGCTGACGGCTCGGAGGCGCGGATCACGCTGGCCCTGGGTCTCTGTCAGGTCGGTGATCCCGATCGAGCACTGGCCACGCTGCTCGAGGTGCGCGCACCGAGCCCGTACTCCCAGGCGGTCACCGCGCTGGCGAGTGCCATCGCCGGAATGCCCGACGAGACCCTCGCCGCCGCCGCGAGCGTCCATGACGACGAGACGTCGACGTACCTCGACCGGGTACTCGCCGACATCGCGGCGGGTTCCGTGCTCGTGGGTCAGGACGAGAGCGCCGGGGACGCGCGCCTCGACTCCGCCGTCCGGTCCGCATCTCGGGCGGGTGACGCCGCTGCGGTGGCGCTGGCCACGGCCGCCCGTTCGGAGATCGGTTCGCACGGCGACCGTCGCACGGTGCAACATCTGGGAGATGGGTGGAAGAGAGTGGTGACCGACCTGGCCGCCAAGGGGAAGCGAGTGATGACCACGTGATGGAGACCGAGCGCTACCCGACCGGATTGATCGTCGGCCGTTTCGATCCGCCGCACCTCGGACATTCCCACATGATCGACTGGGCGAACGAGCGCACGGACCGGCTCGTGGTCTACGTCAACTCCTCGTTCGCTCGCGACACCGTTCCGGGCGAGTTGCGCGCCACCTGGCTCGCCGAGTCGCATCCCGGCGTCGAGGTACGAGTGGTGCGTCATTCACTCGCCACCGACTGGAACGACGAGGATCTCTGGAATCGCTGGATCGAACTGTTCCGGTCACACTGGCCCTACGAGGGCGGGCCGCAGGCCGTGTTCTCCTCGGACGACTACGTGTCGGGCATCGCCAGACGGCTCGGCGCCGACGCCGTGTCGGTCGATCCCGACCGGTCAGCCGTCCCGATCACCGCGACCCAGATACGCGACGAACCGGCGGCCCACCTCGACAAGGTGGCACCGCCGGTCCGTCAATGGATCGAATCCAACTGGTTGTAGGTCAGCGGTTGGGCTGCTTGGTGACGCGCAGGTAGGGCTTCACCGGCTCCCAGCCGGCGGGGAACAGCGTCTTCGCATCCTCGTCGGACACGGCCGGAACGATGATCACGTCGTCGCCGTCGGTCCAGTTGCCCGGGGTGGCGACCTTGTGGTCGGCGGTCAGCTGCAGGCTGTCGATGACGCGCAGGATCTCGTCGAAGTTGCGACCCGTCGAGGCGGGGTAGGTGAGCGTCAGCTTCACCTTCTTGTCCGGGCCGATGATGAACACCGAGCGCACGGTCAGCGTGTCGTTCGCGTTCTCGTGGATCATGTCGTACTTGTCGGCGACGGTCCGGTCCGGGTCGCCGATCATCGGGAAGTTGACGGCGTTGCCCTGCGTCTCCTCGATGTCCTTCTCCCACTCGATGTGGCTGTCGACCGGGTCGACCGAGAGGCCGATGACCTTCACGTTGCGCTTGTCGAACTCGGGCTTGAGCGATGCGACGAGGCCGAGCTCGGTCGTGCACACCGGCGTGAAATCCTTCGGGTGGCTGAAGAGCACGCCCCACGAGTCGCCCAGCCACTCGTGGAAGCTGATGTCGCCCTGTGTGGTGGGAGCGGTGAAGTCGGGTGCGGTGTCGCCGAGACGGACGGCCATGTTGATCTCCTGTGATCGTTGAATGCGGTCGTTGCGGGGAGGAGCGTAACGAATGTTCGCCGAAACCCGACAAGCCAAGTCGGGATTGCCTCCTCGCCGGTGGCGGGCACTCGGGGGATCTGGTTGGATGGGGCCATGAGCATTCCTGTCGACCTGGACGTCCTGGAAGCGAAGACCCGGGAGTACGGGTGGGCCTATCTGCTCACCGTCGGCGACGACCAACGGACCAAGATCGTCGCCGGGACGCCCGAGTGGCACGAGGGGGTGATGTGCTTCGACGCCGGACGCGGGTCGGCGCGCAACGCTCGGTCCCGGCCGTCCGTGACCGTTGCGTTCCCGCCGATCGAACCCGACGGCTACACGTTGATCGTCGATGGTGAGGCGATGGTCGTCGACTCGGGTGACGCGCCGCGAGTCCACGTCTCGCCCTCGGGAGGCGTCCTCCACCGCCCCGCCGAGGCCGGCGTCGCGAACACCGAGACGGGCTGCAGCCACGACTGCGCCCCCGTCACGTAGCGGGTCGGACCCGTCGCGCGACGGTCAGCAGTCGGCCACGACCTCGCCCGGGACCGGATCGCCGCCCTCGACGGGGTCGTCGCCCGGGTAGAAATCGCCCGAGCCGTTGATCGTGCTGCCGTCGAGGGACAGTTCGAGCGCACCGCCGAACGGTTCGTAGATCGTGCTGGCACCCCAGAGCGACTCGTAGGTGTCGCCGTTGATGACCTGCACCGAGCCGATCTCGGTGACCGGTCCCTCGTCGCCGAATTGGGTGATGTCGAGGATCGGGTCGCCGAGCGAGGTCGCCGTGAAGAGAATCTCCGAACCGGCGGAGATCTGCGGTTCGAGTGTGCAGAACACGTCGACCTCGAACGTCTCGCCGTTCTCGAGCGTGAGGGTGGCGGATCCTTCGGTGACGCCGGGTGGGATCTCACCGCCGGATCCGTCGTCACCCTCGGTGGACGGATCCGCTTCCGCTTCCGGCTCCGGTCCTGCATCGCTGTCTTGCGGAACGTCCCCGACCGTGTCCGCTGCGGCGGGGTCGTCGGCAACGCCGTCGGTGTCCGCACTGGCAGCGTCGGCCGCGCTCGAGTCCTCGCTCGATGAGTCATCGTCACCGCACGAGGCGATCAGCAGAGCGGACACGAGGACGGCGGGAAGCAGAGTGGTGCGCATGAGTTCGAGGATGTCAGCTCGTCACTCCGGCGTGTCGAGGATTTCCACGAGGTCGGGACGACATCGGCGACCCGTAGAATCAGGCCCGTTCCGGCAGGGGCGTGAACCTTCACCCGCCGCCGAGTTCGCCTCCGTAGCTCAGTTGGATAGAGCGGTCGCCTCCTAAGCGACAGGCCACAGGTTCGATTCCTGTCGGAGGCGCACCAGATGTTCGGTGGTCACCGTCACGGACGAACATCTTCCGCTCAGGGGCTGGAGCGGCCGTCCGCAGCGCGTCCGACGACGAGGGGAACGAGCCAGACGCCGAAGCACGCCACGGCCATCCCGGCCGCGACGACGGGCCAGGCGTCCGCGGGAGGGACGTCCAGTTCGAAGTAGTTCCGCAGGAACGGGATCGACACGACGCCGACATACATGACGCCCATGGCCGCCGCCAGGGCGACCTTCCACCATTCGAGGGGCCGGCTCACCACGACGAGGACGACGAGGCCGGCGCTCAGGAGGGTGACCGTGGCGCAGGTGCGAGCTTCTGCGAGCGAGACGTCGTCCAAGCTGCGGGTCACCTCGTAGACGGCGTAGGCCGCCGCGCCCGACATCACGCCCGCGGGAATGGAATACAACAACACTCGGCGCAGGAATCCCGGACGGACGAGGGCGGTGTTCGGTGACAACGCGAGGAAGAAACCGGGGATCCCGATCGAGAACGTGCCGATCAGGGTCAACTGGCGGGGGAGGAACGGGAACGGCGAACCGACCAGGCCGACGAGCAGCGTGAGCAGGACGGCGTAGGCCGCCTTCGTGATGAAGAGGTTGGCCACGCGCTCGATGTTGTTGATCACGCGCCGTCCCTCGGCGACCACGACCGGCAGGGTCGAGAATCGGTTGTCGAGCAGGACGAGTTGAGCCACCGCCCGCGTGGACGGACTTCCCGCACCCATCGCGATGCCCATGTCGGCGTCTTTCAGCGCCAGCACGTCGTTGACCCCGTCGCCGGTCATCGCCACGACGTGGCCCTCCGATTGCAGCGAGCGAACCATCGCCCGCTTCTGGTGCGGGGTCACCCGTCCGAACACGTGCGTCGACTCGACCGTCGCCGTGAACGCGTCGAACTCCTCATCGGGGTCGGGCAGCGTCCGTGCGTCGACCCCGGCATCGGCATCGTGCACCCCCGCGCGCCGGGCGACGGCGGCCACGGTGGCGGGGTTGTCGCCGGAGATGACCTTGATGCGGACGCCCTGCTCGCGGAAGTACTCGAGGATCTCGGGTGCGTCGCTGCGGACCGTGTCCTCCAACGTGACCAGCGCGAGCGGGGTCAGTCCGTTCGGGGCACGTTCCGTGTCGTGGATCTCCTCGGTGTGGGCGAGGAGCAGGATGCGGCTGCCCGCCGCGGCGAGTTCGGCGACGCGTTCGAGCGTGTCGGCGCCGTCGTCGAGCAGGATCTCCGGAGCCCCGAGGTAGAACGATCCCCGACCCTCGAAGTGGGTCGCGGCCCACTTGCGGGCCGAGCTGAACGGGGTCACCTCGTCGGCGATCCAATCCGCTGGCGCAGGGTGGGCGCCCACGATCGCGGCAAGCGTCGGGTTCGGATTCTCGTCCGACGCGCCCAGCGCTCCGAGCGCAGCGGACACGTACTGCTCGTCGACCCCCTCGAGTGTCTCGACGTCCCCGTAGCTGATCTCGCCCGTGGTGATGGTGCCGGTCTTGTCGAGACACAGCGTGTCGACCCGCGCCAGCAACTCGACCGACGCCAGTTCCTTCGCGAGGGCCTTGCGGCGTGCGAGCGAGAGGATGCCGACGATGAATGCGAGGCTCGTGAGCAACACGAGTCCGTCGGGGACCATCGCCACCGACGCGGCCACCGTGCCCTGCAGTGCCTGCTGCCAGCTGTCGACCTCGTCGCTGTCCAACTGACGGATCAGCAGCAGGCCCGCAGCGGGCGGAATGATGAAGGTCAACCACCGCAGGATCGTGTTGACACCGTTGCGCAGTTCGCTGTCGGCGAGCTTGAAGACCCGCGCCTCGTCGACCAGCTTGGCGGCATAGCTGTCGGAACCGATGGCGGTCGCGCGGTAGAGCCCGGAGCCCGATGCGACGAAACTGCCGGACATCACCTGATCGCCCGAATGCTTGGCCAGCGCATCGCTCTCGCCCGTGAGCAACGACTCGTCGACGTCGAGGCCGACCGCCGACACCACTTCACCGTCGACCACGATCTGGTCGCCCGACGACACGACCAGGATCTCGTCGGCGACGACCTCGGACACCGCCATCTCCACGTCGTGTCCGTCGCGTCGGGCGACTGCGACGGGAGCGTTGAGCAGCTCGAGTTCGCGCAGTGTGCTGCGGGCACGGATCTCCTGCACGATGCCGATCGTCGAGTTGGCGATGACGACGCCCGCGAACAGCGCGTCCTGGGGGTAGCCGGCCACGAGAATCAGGACGAAGAGCGTCGAGATGATCGCGTTGACCGGGGTGAGGATGTTCGCCCTGGCGATCTGGCCGAACGAACGGACCGGAGCGTCGGGGACCGCGTTGGTGCGGCCGTCTGCACGGCGTTCCTCGACCTGGGCGGCCGTCAATCCGAGGGAGGTGTCGACCGCCGTTGCGCTCACTCGTTGCGAGAGTACAGCGGACTCCCTGTCGGACCGTGCGCGGTGAACTCAGTCGCAGAAGTGGATGTGGTCGAACCGCCGGCGGAACTCGCCGACGTCGGCGGCGACCGCAGCCAGATCGTCGCCCCGCAGCGCCCGGTGCAGTGCCGTGCCGACGAACGCCATGTCGTCGGCAGCCATTCCCCACCGGACCATCTCGTTGGTGCCGAGACGGATCGCACGCATCGCGCCGTGTGGATCGGCCGGAAGTCCGATGCCCGAAGCGAGCAGGTTCGCCTTGCGGAGGTGTCGTGCGAGCGCGTGTCCGTCCCCGGCCGTTGCGTCGGCTCGAACGGCGAAGGCGTGCGAGAGGGACGCCGACCCGTCCGGAATCGTGACCACCGGCAACCCGGCCTCGATGAGGTGGGCGGCGAGCGCGCTCGCCGTGTCGACCATCGTCCGGGCGTGCTCGCGCCCGTGGGTCTGCCAGTCGAGCAAGGTGACCGCGAGCGCCGCGGTGTTGGCCGCATCGAAGTTCGCGGTGAGCCCGGGGAAGGCGATTGCGTCGACGCGTTCGGCGATCGTCGCTTCGGTGGTCACCAACAGTCCGGCAGGCGGTCCACCGAGGCTCTTGTACGTGCTCATCGTCATGATGTGGGCACCCTCGACCAGCGGATTCGGCCAGGCGCCGCCGGCGATGAGGCCCGACAGGTGGGCAGCGTCGAACAGCACGGTCGCACCGACCTCGTCCGCGATCTCGCGGACCGCGGCGACCGGGTGGTGAGTGAGGTTGAGGCTCGACCCGATGGTGATCATCCGTGGACGAACGTCTCGGGCGAGCGCTCGGAGCGCGTCGACATCGACGGTGTAGTTGTCGGCGTCGACGGGCGCTTCGTGGATGTCGAGCCGGTACAACCCGGCCGCTCCGGCCGAGTTGTGGGTCACGTGGCCGGCGATCGATCCCGGCGGGACGATGATCGAGTCGCCCGGCTCGCAGCAGGCCATGAACGCGTAGAGGTTGGCGAGCGCACCCGAACCGATCCGGACCTCGGCGAACGGAGCGTCGAAGACCTCGGCGGCCAGTTCGGCAGCGATGATCTCGATCTGTTCGACCGCTTCGAGTCCCATCTCGTACTTGGCCCCCGGGTGGCCGAGCGACGGACGTGATCCCAGCGACGTCGCCAGCAGTGCCTCGGCCGCGGGGCTCATCACGTTCGCTGCAGGGTTGAGATTGATGCAGTCGAGTTCGTGGATCGTGCGGTTCTCGTCGACCAGCTCATCGAGTCGGGCTCGCCCACTGCCCGTCGACTCGGCAGCGGCGGCGCCGGCGACACGTTGGACGAGGGCTTCCGAAGCGGTCGGTACCCAGTTGCGCGGTGTCAGCCGTGGACCCATCACCGCAGCGTAGGGGTGCCGATCCCGGCCTCGCTCAGTCGCTCGGAAGGAAGCGGTTCCACACCTCTTGCTGCTTCGCACGTTCCGCTGCAGCGGCCATTTCGGCGGGTGTCGGGACGCACGCTTGGAGCGTGTGTCCGTAGGGGTTCTCGACGTGTCCGCCCGGCAGGGTCTCGAAGTGCAGATGAGGGCCCTGGGCGTTGCCGGTGCTGCCGACGTAGCCGATGAGTTCGCCCGCACGGACGTCGCGGCTCTCGCCCTCCCAGGCGTCGAGATGGGCGTAGTAGAACTTGTCGCCGTTCGGCGCGGTGAGCCAGATCGCCCGGCCGCCGAGACCGTTCGTCTTGAACTGGGCGAAGCCGTCGCGCACGGCGATCACGGGCACACCGCGATCGGCGATCATGTCGACCCCTTCGTGGCTGCGGCCGCCGGATCGGGCCCAGCCCCACGAGTCCTCGAACGTCGACGGACCGTTCAGTGGGCAGACGTCGAACAACAGCGCAGGTTCCGCGACCGACTCGATCGGTGGGGCCTGCGGGACAGCGTCGTCGGCGGGCGCGGCGTGGGCGGAGTGCGGCAGTGCGGCGAAGGAACCGGCGGCGAGCAGTCCGGCGAGCGCGCCGATGCGCGCGCGACGGGAGATGAGTGAACGCATGGCGAGCAAGGTTACGGTTTGATGACGAACGCGTTGCGATACCGTGGCGAACGTCACGAAGGGTGAACCAATGGTGCGGTGGGGTGAGCAACGTCCGCGGTGCTCGGTCGGAGCCATTCGGCTACGGTCGCGACAAGTTCTGAACGGGGGTTCCGACAATGGGGTACGACGACACGACGGTTCGCGCCGAACCGGTGTCCGATTGGGTGAACGACTGGGATTGGCTCGATCCGCAGTGGGGAACCGACGCGATCGACATCTGGAACGCAGTGCGCGAGATCACGCCGATGGCGATGACCGAGCGGTACGGCCGGGCATTCATGCCGGTCACGATGGATGCCGTGTCCGCGATCGCCAAGGACACCGAGAACTTCTCGTCGCAGTGGGTCTCGGTCGCCCAACCGGACGCGGTCCGCCGTCCGGCGCCGCCGATCACGTCCGACCCGCCACATCACCAGGGTCACCGACGGTTGCTGCTGCCGTCGTTCAGCCCCAAGCAGATCGAACCGATGGAGGACGAACTCCGCGAGTACTGTCGGGGGCTCATTGCCGACCTCGACGGTCGCGACACGGCCGACGCCGCCGCCGACTACTCACAGCACATCCCGGTGCACGGCATCGCGCAGATGATCGGGGTCCCGGACTCGGACGCAGACATCTTCCGCGACTGGATCTACCGCAATTTCCAACTCGCCCCGCGGGACAACCGAATCCGCGAAGAGGTCACCGCCGAGATGCGGGCCTACTTCCTGAAGCTGCTCGAGGCACGGGAAGCCGAGCCGCAGGACGACCTGGCGACCTTGGTGGCGCAGGCCGAGATGAATGGCGAGCCGATCGACCGTGAGCTGCAGTTCGGGTATCTGCTGCTCTTGATCCTCGCCGGGATCGACACGACGTGGAGCGCGATCGGATCCGGGCTCTGGCACCTCGGCAGCAACCCCGACGACCTCGCCCGACTGAGAGGGGCGTCGTTCGACGACCCGATCTGGCTCACGATGAGCGAGGAGGTGCTGCGGTACTACGCACCGGTCACGATGGGACGCCGAGTGGTCGGCGACACCACCGTGTCGGGCTGCCCGGTCCACGCCGGCGATCAAGTGCTCGTCACCTTCCCGGCGGCGAATCACGACCCCGAGTCGTTCGATCGGGCCGACGAGTTCGTGATCGACCGGGAGGTGAACCGACACGTCGCCTTCGGTCTCGGAATCCACCGCTGCCTCGGCTCGAATCTCGCCCGTCTCGAGATGAAGGTCGCCTTCCAGGAATGGTGCTCGGCGTTCCCCGACTACCGCGTCGACACCGCGCAGGAAACGACGTGGACCAGCGGCCAGATCCGCGGTCCCCGCAACATCCCCGTCGTCCTCCGATGAAATGCCCGGTGCCAGGCACCGAACGACATGTCCAGGAGGCGTCATGGATCTGACCGGGAAGCACGTGGTCGTCACGGGTGGGTCGCAGGGGATCGGCGCGGCGCTCGCGACCGAGTTCGCCGACCGAGGCGCGCGAGTGCTGGTGGCGGCTCGTTCGGAGGAGAAGCTGCGCGAGGTGGCCGCGCCGATCGTCGGTGATCATCTCGTCGCCGACCTCAGCGGTGCTGCCGATGTCGACACGTTCGTGGACCGGTGCCTCGACGTGCTCGGCCACATCGACGTGTTCGTCAACAACGCAGGCATCGAGACCTCCACCAGTTTCGCCACGACCGATCGGGACCAACTCCGCACGCTCGCCCGGCTGAACTTCGAGGGGACGGTGCTGCTCACCCGCGACGTCCTCGACCACATGCTCGAACGAGGCTCGGGCCACATCGTGCAGATGTCGTCGGTCGCCGGTGCGATCCCGTTTCCCGGACTGGCCGCCTATGCGGGGACCAAGGCCGGGATCACCAACTTCACCGAGACACTGCGGCTCGAGCTGAAACGGACCGACATCGGCCTCACGGTCGTCAGTCCTGGTCCGACCGACACCGAGATGTGGGATCGGTTGGAGACCGACGAGCGACCGTTCGTCGGGGTGGGACTGCAACGGTTCAAGCGGCTCGGCTTCCTGCCGAAGCTCTCGGCCGAGCAGATCGCGTCCGCCACCGTCGATGCGGTCGAACGTTCGAAGCGATTCGTGCGCCTCCCGCGGCGCTACGACGGATACCACATGCTGTCGAATGCTCCGAGACGACTCGTCGAAGGGGCACTGCTCGGGACGAGGTTCCCGAAGGACTGGGAGAAGTGATGACCACCACGGATCGACCCGCGAGCTTCGAGAAGATCTGGGAGACCGACAATCCACCGAGCCGCGATTGGCCGCTCTACACCCGCGGGAACGTCGGCGAGGTCTTCCCCGAGGTCGTCCTGCCGTTCACCTGGTCGCTGCTCGGCAAGGCCGCCGAGGACGGATGGCGGCAAGCGTTCGTGAAGATGGGATTGACGGCCGACGGCGACATCTCCGACGACGAGTCGATGGTGATCCTCAGCGTGTTCGGCGGCTACTGCTACATCAACGCCAGCTATGTCCGACTGCTCGGTGTGCGTGCTCCGGGAGGCAAGGTCGAGAACATCGACTCGATGTTCTTCGGCGAGTCCGACGCTCCCGCCTACGAGTCGAGTGACGGCGACAAGAACCTGAAATCGTCGTTCCGACTGGCGAAGACCGTGCTCCGGTTGCTGCGCACGAAGTCGCTTCCCGACCTGGAACACGACAAGGCCAAGGCGGATCGGTTCGTCGCGCGGTACCCCGGCGACGATGCCGGCAACGACGAGCTGCTGGCCTATTGCCGTTCGTTCTCGCCGTTCTTCGAACACCTCTTCTTCCGACACATCGACAACACGTTCTCGAACGCGCTCGTCTCGGGCGCGCTGATCGACCTGATCGTGAAGGCCGGCAAGCCCGAGCTGCTCGTCTCGGTGCTCGGTGGCATCGGCGACATCGAGTCGGCTGCCCCGTCCGCCGCGATGTGGGAACTGTCCCGACTCGATCCGGAATCCGACGAGTACGCCGTCGGGTTCGAGCGGTTCATCCGCGACCACGGAACCCGTGGCCCGAACGAGTGGGACATCGGCTCCGACCCCTGGGCCTTCCGTCCCGCCATGGCGACCGCGGCCATCGACTCCATGCGCGCTGCGGATGACACTCACGCCCCGGTTCTGCAAGCCCGTCGACTCGCCGAGGCGCGAGCGGACGCGATTGCCGAAGTGAAGGCGGAACTCAACCCGATCGACCGGTTCCAGTTCGACAAGTCCCTTGCGGCAACGGCGCTGTACAGCCAGGCTCGCGAGCGCTCGAAGACCACGGTCATCAAGGTGATCCACGCCGTACGTCGCGCGCAACGTGCCATGCATGATCGAACCGTCGAGCGTGGCGGTGTCGCCGAACGCTGGAAGAGCTGCCTGCTGAACGTCGACGAGTTCGAGCGGTACCTCGACGACCCGGCGCAGTTCACCGATCTCATCGAGCAGCGTGCCGAGTTACACGAGCGTCTTGCCGGCCTGATCCCGCCGTTCATCGTCGACGGCGTGGTGCCGGGAATCGACACGTGGGGCGAGCGGTCCGGGGCGGCTGACCAGATGTCGTCCGGTCAGACGCTGCAGGGCATCGCCGGATGTCCGGGTGTCGCTCGGGGGCGAGCGCGGGTGGTGCTCGACGCCGGCGATCCGGGTGACCTCGGTCCCGGCGATGTGCTCATCGCGCCGATCACCGATCCGTCGTGGACACCGTTGTTCCTCGCTGCGGAAGCCGTCGTGGTCGACGTCGGAGCGACGATGAGCCACGCGGTGATCGTCAGCCGCGAGCTCGGCATCCCGTGCGTCGTGAGTGCGGTCGGCGCGACCCGGTCGATTCCCGACGGTGCCGAGATCGAGGTCGACGGAAACACCGGCGTCGTCACGGTGCTCTGAGCCGGTTTCCGACCAGGCCATTCGCCACTGGGCGCGGCGGTGCGCCAAGATGACGTTGGTCACACCATCCGACGCCATCTGAGATCAGCGATGTGAAGGGAATTTCATGAAGCAACTCACCGGGATCGATGCGAGCTTCCTGTACATGGAGACGCCGAACACGTACGGCCATGTCAACGGGTTGGCCATCTACGAGCGTCCGTCACCCGACTTCGAACCGTTCGAGCACGTGTACGAGCGGTTCGGGATCATGGTCGATCACCTCGAGCCGATGCGACGCCGTCTGGTGGAGGTCCCGTTCGGGCTCGACCATCCGTACTGGATCGACGACCCGGACTTCGATCTCGACTATCACGTCCGACACCTCGGTCTCGCCCCTCCCGGCGCCGCCGATCAACTGAGTGAGCAGGTCGCACGGATCGTCGGGCGGCACATGGATCGGCGCCGCCCGCTCTGGGAGGTCTACGTCATCGAGGGTCTCGCCGACGGACGGTGGGCCCTCTTCTCCAAGACCCATCACGCGACGATCGACGGAGCGTCCGGCGTGATCATGCTCAAGATGATGACCGAGGCGTCGCCCGATGCGGAGTTCGCGCTGGAACCGGTCGCCTGGCAGGGCGAGGAGGTGCCGCGCGACATCGATCTCCTGACGTCCACCGTGCAGCACCTGGCGAAGAATCCGGTGAAGGCGGCACGACTGCAACTCAAGGTCGTGCGACAACTCGCGGAGGCCGCCGGTGTCGACAGTGTGAGCGGAGCCGCGAGTCAGGCGCGTGACGCCATCAAGTCACTCGTGACTTCGGGAGACGACCGTTCGCGATCGGCGGAGGACAGCGTGTCGATCCCGCTGACCCCCGCCCCGCCGACCCCGTGGAATGCGTCGGTCACCCCGAATCGACGGTTCGCCATGCGTTCGGTCGCGCTCGAGAACGTCAAGGTGCTGAAAGACGCCACCGGCGGCACCATCAACGATGTCGTGATGGCCATGTGCGCAGGAGCGCTCCGGGAATATCTGCTGATGCACGACGTGTTGCCCGACGAGCCGTTGCGCGCGATGGTCCCCGTCTCGATCCGCACCGGTGACGAGGAAGACGTCTGGACCAACCGGGTGTCGGGGATCATCGCCGAACTCCCGACGAATTGCGAAGATCCGGTCGAGCGTGTCGCCCTGTGTCGTGAGGCGATGCAGGCGGCGAAGCGTCAGTTCGAGCTGGTTCCGGCCGAGGCGATGATGGAGGGTGCGCAGCTCACGTCACCGGTGATCGCGGCATCGGCGATTCGACTCGTCAGCCGACTCAAGCTGGCCGACCGTGTGAATTCCCCGGTCAACGTCGTGATCTCGAACGTGCCCGGACCCCGCGAACCGCTGTATTTCGCCGGCGCGAAGCTCGATGCGTACATCCCCGTGTCGACGATCTCCGACGGAGTCGGACTCAACATCACGGTGCACAGCTACGAGGATCGACTCGACATCGGGCTGATCTCCGACCGGGAGTTGGTCCCCGACCTCTGGGATCTCGTCGACCTCCACGTCGACGAGATCGCCCGGTTGTTCGAGGCGACCGGAGCGGAATGGGCGGTGGCGCAGGCACCTCCCGCGATGCGCCGCGGGGGGCTCGGTGTGGAGTCGCGCCCACCTCGGAGCGCCGATGTGGCCGCCCGGCTGGCGCGCAAACAGGCGGTCACCGATGACCCGTCCGTGGGCGCGGAGACGCCTGCGACCCGCAAGTCCGCGGCGAGCAAGAAGAAGGTTGCGACGAAGAAGGTCGCGAAGAAGAAGCCCGCGAAGAAGAGGGCCTCGGCCAAGAAGAAGGCGGCCGGCAGCAAGACCGCGGCGAAGCGGTCCACGACCACGAAGTCCTCGTCCAAGTAGCGTGGGAACACGACATCGGCCGACCTCACGACGTCCGGCCAGGAAGTGACGGTCTCCCTGTGAGCGACAGTATCTCTGCACCCTCCCCCTTGTTGGCAGCGCTCGAGGTCCGAGCGGTCTGCGAACGAGCGCAGATGGCCGCGCTCCGCCCGGCGCTGCGACGGCTGCCGAAGGGCGATGGTCACCCCGTCCTCGTCCTGCCCGGCTTCTCGACGAGTGACCGCTCGACCGCAGAACTGCGTGATCTGCTGAAGCGGCTCGGCTACCGCACGTACGGATGGGGTCTCGGCGTGAACGTCGGCCCGACGAGTCGGATCCTCGAAGGGCTGGTCGATCGACTCGACCGCGCGCACCGACGGCGTGGGGAGCCGGTGTCGATCGTCGGATGGAGCCTCGGCGGGATCTACGCACGCGAACTCGCACGGGCACGCCCGACCGACGTGCGCCAGGTGATCACCCTCGGCAGCCCGATCCAGATGGTCGCGGCGGACTCGTCGACGGCACAACCGATGTACGCGACGTTGCGCAAGTACCACTCTCCGGAGTTCGACCGACCGATGCGCGAGTCCGGTCGCCCGTTGCTGCCGGTGCCGTCGACCTCGATCTACACCCAGACCGACGGCGTGGTCAGTTGGCAGGCGTGCCTGGTGCGGCGCGCACCGACCAGCGAGAACGTCCGAGTCCACGGCAGCCACTGCGGCCTCGGCTTCAATGCGGCGGCGATCACCGTCATCGCCGACCGACTCGCGCAACCCGCCGGAACATGGGAGCGCTTCTCGGCGCCGTGGTACCTGCGCGGGGCGTTCCCGCCGTCGACCGACCTCGACACGTCGCGGGCACCACACGCACCCGCCGCCTGACCGATTCGGACCTCGCGGGTGGCGCGTGGCTACGGTGCGACGCATGGACTTCGCGATGCCGGAATCGACCCAACAGCTCCTCGACGAACTCGACGCGTTCATCGAGTCCACGATCAAACCGATGGAGCAGGAGGACGACAACGTCCGCTTCTTCGACCACCGTCGAGAGGACTCGCGCACCGACTGGGATCGTGATGGTCTCCCGAACGCCGAGTGGGAGGCGCTGCTTCGGCGCATGCGAGTGGCGGCCGACGAAGCGGGCTTCTTCCGCTACCAACTTCCCGAGCGCTTCGGCGGCAAGAACGGCAGCAACCTCGAGATGGCGATCGTGCGCGAGCACCTGGCCCGCAAGGGGCTCGGTCTGCACAACGACCTGCAGAACGAGAGCTCGATCGTCGGCAACCTCGTGACCGTGCTGATGATGGAGAAGTACGGGTCGGAGGCGCAGCAGGCCGAGTGGATTCCGAAGATGCTCGAGGGCACCGCTCGGATCGGGTTCGGTCTCACCGAGCCGCTCCACGGATCGGACGCCACCTGGATGGAGACCACCGCGGTGCGCGACGGCGACGAGTGGGTGATCAACGGCGAGAAGTACTGGAACACGGGGCTCCACCACGCCACCCACGACTACATCTTCGCCCGCACGTCCGGCGAGCCCGGCGACGGGCGCGGGATCACGTGCTTCATCACCCCGACCGACGCCGCCGGGTTCAGCGTCGAGGAGTTCATGTGGACGTTCAACATGCCGACCGACCACGCGCACGTAAAGTTGAACGAGGTGCGTGTCCACAACGACGACATCCTCGGGGAGGAGGGCCTCGGACTCCAGACGGCACAGATGTTCGTCCACGAGAACCGGATCCGGCAGGCGGCCTCGTCGCTCGGGGCGGGGCTGCACTGCATCGACACGGCCGTCGACTACGCGAACCAGCGCACCACGTTCGGGAAGCGTCTGTCGACGAACCAGGCGATCCAGTTCCCGCTCGCCGACCTCGCGGCCGAGGCCGAGATGCTGAGGGCGCTGATCCACAAGACGGCGTGGCAGCTCGACGCCGGGATCGACCACATGGAGATCACCGACAAGGTCGCGATGTGCAACTACCGCGCCAACCGGTTCTGCTGCAACGCCGCTGATCAGGCGATGCAGACGTGCGGCGGCCAGGGCTACAACCGGGCGATGCCGTTCGAGCACATCTACCGGCACCACCGTCGTTACCGGATCACCGAGGGGTCCGACGAGATCCAGATGCGCAAGGTCGCCGGAAAGCTGTTCGGCTACACCGGGCGCGCCAAGGGCTGACGCGTCGGCCGGCCGGCTGCTCCCGCCCGGGGGTCCGGTCAGATGTCGGCGATGGGCGCGATGATCTTCTCGGCGAGTTCGGTCGCCTTCGCCTCGACGCCTTCGCTGCCGAGCAGCGAGAACGCCGGGGCGATCGTTCGGGTCACGCCGATCGACGCGAGCTCCTGGGCGGCGCCCACCGGATCGTCGCCGAACAGTCCGGGGTGTGACGCCGTGATCTCGATCGCCGCCGCGTCGCGATCGTGTTCGGCAGCGGTCTGGCGGACGATGTCGATCATCTCGGTCAGTTCCTCGATCGAGCCCTTGCCGGGGAAGAACCCATCGCCGAGACGGCCGGCGCGTTTCGCCGCTGCGGCAGAGTGTCCGCCGACGACGAACGGCACGGTGCCGTCGTGGGGCTTCGGGTTGGACGACACGTTCTCGAACGAGACGAACTCGCCGTCGAACGAGGCGTCGTCGCCGCCCCAGAGAGCACGCATCGCGTGGACATACTCGTCGGTCCGGGCACCGCGTCGCGGCCACGAGACGCCGAGGGCGTCGAATTCCTCCTCCAGCCACCCGACTCCGATGCCGAGTTGCATCCGACCCCCGGACAAGCGGTCGAGGGTGGCGACCTCCTTCGCGAACACCAGCGGGTTGCGTTCCGGGAGGATCACGATCCCGGTACCGAGCTGCATCGTGGTCGTGTGAGCGGCCACGAAGGACAGCCAGACGAGGGGATCGGGAATGGATGAGGTCTTGTCGCCGGGCATCTTGCCGGTCGGCGAATACGGGTACTCCGAGTCGTAGGAGCTCGGCCAGATCACGTGCTCGACGGTCCAGACCGACTCGACGCCCGCCTGTTCGGCGGCGACGGCCATCTCGACGAGTCCGCCCACTTCGGCGAAGGGTCCGGTGTTGGCGAAGGCGAGTCCGAGTTTCATCGTGCTCGAAACTACTGAACGACTGCCGGGAGTGACGTACGGACCCGGTTCGGAAGCGTCGTCAGTCGCGACGACGGAGCAGGAACACGGTCGAGCCCATGTCGCGCGATGCGATGTGGACGCCGTGTTCGGCCGCGACCTGCTCGAAGCCGTCGTCGAGCAGCGCCTGCAATGTCGCCATGTACTCGTCGTCCTCGAGCGTGTGGTCGTTGAAGGACACCACCACCATGTCGCCGGGACCGACCGCCGATGCGACGAGGGTGAGCGTTCCCGCCGGGGCGGCACCCACGCTGATCACACCGCAGGCGACCACGGCGCGGTAGGTGCCCGGGCTGACGTCGAGTTGACCGGCGGTGAGCTGCCAGAGTCGCCGATACGCACCTGAGTGCTCGGCCTGCTCGAGCATGCCGGTGGACAGGTCGGTGCCGTCGATCGTGGTGAATCCGGCATCGGCGAGCGCTCGCCCCGACATGCCCGATCCGCATCCGAAGTCGAGGACCGGTGCATCGTGATCGGTCAGATGCTCGGCGAGCAACTCCGCGATGCGTCCCGGTGTGGCGTAGCCGCTCACCTCGAGGTCGTGGTCGTACGATGCTGCCCAGTCGTCGTACAACTCGGCCTGGGTCGTCGGATCCGACGATGCGGCGTAGACGCGGTCGAGTGCTTCCTCTGCGCTCATGGATGCAATGTAGGCGATGGACGCTGAACGCATGTCCGGTGAATCGGGCGGTCGCGCGGGCGACGGGCCAGACTGGACCGATGCCGTCGGACCCCGCTGCGACACGACCGAACTCCGACGATGACGAGAACGTCGATCCCGAGATCGACATCGACTACCTGCCGCGGATCCTCAACGCCCGGGTGTACGACGTCGCGATCGAGACGCCGTTGGAGCCGGCGTCGGACCTGTCGCGCCGACTCGGCAACCGGGTGTTCCTGAAGCGCGAGGACCTTCAGCAGGTCTTCTCGTTCAAGCTGCGCGGCGCCTACAACAAGATGGCTCACCTCACCGACGATCAGCTGGAGCGAGGTGTCATCGCATCATCCGCGGGGAACCACGCGCAGGGCGTCGCTCTGGCGGCGAACGAACTCGGCTGTCGGTCCGTGATCGTGATGCCGACGACCGCGCCGCAGCTCAAGGTGGACGCGGTCGCCGCCCGAGGGGCGGAGATCGTGTTGCACGGCGAGTCGTACACCGAGGCGTTCGCGCGGGCGAACGAGCTGATGCGCGAGCAGGACCTCACGTTCGTGCATCCGTTCGACGACCCCGACGTGATCGCCGGGCAGGGAACGATCGGCATGGAGATCCTGCGTCAACACGGCCGCCCGGTCCACGCGATCTTCGCGGCGATCGGCGGTGGCGGACTCATCAGCGGGGTCGCCGCGTACGTCAAGCGGGTCCGTCCCGACATCAGGGTGATCGGCGTGCAGCACGTCGACTCCGACGCGATGGCCCGGTCGGTCGCCGCGGGGGAGCGGGTGGAACTCGCCGATGTCGGGTTGTTCTCGGACGGGACCGCGGTGAAGGCGGTCGGGGTCGAAACGTTCCGACTGGTCCGCAAGCACGTCGACGACATCCTGATCGTCGACACCGACGAAACGTGCGCCGCGATCAAGGACGTCTTCACCGACACCCGCACCCTGCTCGAACCGGCCGGCGCGTTGGCGATCGCGGGGATGAAGAAGTACGTCGCCGAGACGGGCATCGAGGGCGAAACACTCATCTCCGTCGCATGCGGCGCAAACATGAACTTCGACCGGCTGCGTTTCGTGTCGGAACGCGCCGAGATCGGCGAGCGTCGGGAGGCCGTGTTCGCCGTGACGATTCCGGAACGCCCCGGGAGCTTCCGCCGATTCTGTGAGTTGGTCGGCGACCGCAACGTCACGGAGTTCAACTACCGCATCAGCGACGAGAGCGATGCCCACGTCTTCGTCGGCGTGAGCGTCACGTCACGGGCCGGCGCCGACGAGGTCGCCGACATCTTCCGGGCCGACGGCTTCGAGACCCTCGACCTCACCGACGACGAGTTGGCCAAGGTCCACCTCCGACACCTCGTCGGTGGGAAGTCGCCGTTGGCGTCGGATGAGCTGCTGCTGCGGTTCGAGTTCCCGGAACGTCCCGGCGCGCTGATGGCGTTCCTCCGGGCGATGCAACCCCACTGGAACATCTCACTGTTCCACTACCGGAACCACGGCTCCGACAGCGGACGCGTCCTCGTCGGAATGCAGGTGCCGGAGTCGGACCGCTCGACGTTCATGGTCTTCCTCGACGAACTCGGCTACCGCTTCTGGGACGAGACCGAGAACCCCGCCTACAAGCTCTTCCTGTAGCAACGGTTCGTCGGTGCCCGTCACCGATGAACAATCTCAGCTGAGGAGGTGGCCGGCGATGATCATCTTGCGGACCTCGGTGGTGCCGGCACCGATCTCGAGCAGCTTCGTCCCGCGGAACAGCCGGTTGACCTCGGTCTCCCAGATGTAGCCGTTGCCGCCGTGGATCTGCACCGCGTTGTCGAGAACCTGGTTGCACATGTTCGCCGCGTACATCACCGCCGCGGCCGAGCGGGCGTGGATGTCACCGGCGCCCGACTGGTCGTGTCCCGCTTCGTCGGACTCGGCCAGCACCTGCCACACGAACGTCTTCATCGTCTCGACCCAGACGTACATGTCGGCGAGGCGGGACTGGATCATCTGGAACGATCCGATCGGTTGACCGAACTGCTCGCGGGTCCCCGCGAACTCGACCGAGAGTTCGAGCGCCCGCTCCGCCATGCCGACGTTGATCGCCGCGATCATCGCCCGCTCGATGTCGAGTCCGCTCATCACGACCTTGTGGCCCTGGTCGAGTTCGCCGACGATGTTCTCGGCCGGGATCACCATGTCGTCGAAGTGGAGCTCCGCGGTCTGGCTGCCGCGGAAACCCATCTTCACGAGCTTCTGGGCGACGTTGAACCCGGGGGTGTCGCACTCGACGACGAACGCCGTGATCCCTTTCGACCCGGCGTCGGGCGTGGTCTTCGCATACAGGAGGCACACGTCAGCGACCGGACCGTTGGTGATGTACAGCTTCGATCCGTTGACGACGTAGGTGTCGCCGTCCCGGACGGCGGTCGTCCGCATCGATCCCAGCGCGTCGGACCCGGCACCCGGCTCGGTCAGGCCGAGGCAACCCGTCCATTCGCCGGAGCAGAGCTTCGGGAGGAACCGGGTCCGGACGTCGTCGTTGCCGTTCGCGTAGATGTTGTTCGCGCAGAGGTTGTCGTGGGCGACCCACGAGAGCCCGAACGCGTGGTTCCACCGTGAAAACGCCTGGAGGACGAGCCCGGACTCGAGCATCCCCATCCCGGCGCCGCCGTACTGCTCGGGCACGGTCGCTCCGAGCAGGCCGTTGGCGCCGAGTTTCGCCATGATCTCGGGCGGCCACCACTCGTCGTTGTCCATCTTCTCGGCCAGCGGGAACAGCTCGTTGCGTCCGAACTTGTCGGCCACGTCGAGCAGCGCCAGTTGGTCGTCGGTGAGTCCGAACTGCGTCATGGGCCCACAGTACGTCCGGTCAGAGCGAGGACCAGAACGAGACCAGTTGTTCCGCCGCTCCATCGGGATCGCTGACCATCCACCAGTGTCCCTGGCCCTCCAGACGCAGTTCCGGCACGCCGAGTCGTTCCGCCACCGCCGGGGCGAGGTCGGCAGCAACGTACGCATCGTCGGCGGCGGTGATGATCGCGCCGGGTCGGTGGTCCGATGCCGCCAGTCGATCGGCCAATACCTGCAGCGCCGACTCCGGCGCCGATCGATACAGGGCAAGGATCGCCCGACCCATGTCCGGATTGATCGCCGGTGCGATCTCGGCGGCCATGTCGTCCGGCAACCCGAGTCCGGTCAGGAGCGCGACTCGATCGGCCAACGGAGGACTGACCATCGCCTCGATCACCTGCTCGCCGACGTCGGGCCGTTGCCACATCGTGGCCATGTCGTGCCATCGGTAGTCAGGGTGGAGCAGACCGGCGATGTCGGCGACCCATGATCGGACGAGATCGGGCCGCTCCGCCATCAGCCGATAGACGTGACCTGCTCCCCAGTCGTGGCCGACGATGTCGATCGGCCCGGCGCCGTCGGCATCGAGTCGTTCGAGTTCGGCGACGAGCCACTCGGCGTACGCGTCGGCCGATGGCGAGAAGTCAGCCGGGAGTTGTGCGCCGAATCCCGGCGGGGCCAGCGTGCGGACTCGGTCGATCCCGCGTTGCCGGAACGAGTGGATCAACGGTTGCCAGAGCGCAGGGGTTTCGGGAACACCGTGCACGAGCACGACGGTGGGGTCGGTGGTGTCGGCCATCTCACAGGATCCCACAACGTTCCCGAAGGCGGGTCGGTCGGGGGGCTTTGGCTACGTTCGGAGGATGAGCGATGCAGAGGTCGGTTCCGAGTTCCAGGGTCGGGTGGCGATCGTCACCGGGTCGTCCGCAGGGATCGGTGAGGAGACCGCCCGTCGGCTGTCGGCACTCGGTGCGAAGGTCGTCGTGAACTCCGCGTCATCGGTCGAGTTGGGTGAGGAGGTCTCGGGGTCGTTGCCCGGCGAGTCGATCTACGTACAGGCGGACATCGCCGACCAGGCACAGGGCCACGCTCTGGTCGACCGGACCATCGAGGAGTACGGACGCCTCGACTACTTGATCAACAACGCCGGATGGACCACCTCGATCGATCACGGTGATCTCGACGGGCTCACCGACGAGATCTTCCAGAAGACGTTCGACGTCAACGTGTTCGGAACGTGGTGGCTCACCAAGTACGCGATTCCGCACCTGCGTGAGTCCGATGACCCGAGCATCGTCAACATCACGTCGATCGCCGGAGTTCGCCCCGTCGGATCGTCGATGGCCTACTCGATGACGAAGGCCGCGCTCAACCAGATGACCGTGCTCCTCGCGAAGTCGTACGGACCGATCCGGGTGAACGCGGTGGCTCCCGGTCTCGTCGCGACCCGCTGGACCGCCGATTGGGATGCGATGCACGAGGCAGTGGCGGCCACGGCACCCGTTCCTCGATCGGCCACGCCCGACGATTGTGCCGAAGCGGTGCTCGCGTTGCTCCGGAACAAGTACACCAGCGGCGAGATCTTCGTCGTCGACGGTGGGCTCACCCAGCGGATGTAGCGAGCAGAGTCCGTCGGTGCCGGTCGCCGGCGGGCGTTCAGGACTCCGAAGCCAATTCGACGAGCCACGCAGGCAGTCGGGTCGGACGTCCTTCCAGCGTCGTGCAGCCGTGCACGGTGACGCCGGTGGTCCGGACCTCGTCGTCGACGGTCACCAGGTAGCTCATCTGGAACGTCGCCCGAGTCGCGGCGGCGAGGGTGACGTGGACCGTGACGACCTCGTCGAACCGACACGGTTGCCGGTACTGGAGAAACGATTCGAGCACCGGTGACTCCAATCCATCGGCACGCCAGTCGGTGAACGGGTGGCCGATGTGGGCGAGGAACGCCACGCGTGCTTCCTCGAAGTACGCGAGGTAGTTGGAGTGGTGGACGATGCCCATCGCATCGGTCTCCACGAATCGCACCCGGATCGAGTGGTGGAACTCATGGTCGTCGGGTCGGAGTGATGGTTCGACGGACAGGCGCACGTGGCGAGTCTGGCAGCACTCGGCGATGATGATGCCGATGACTCCGGCGATCCTGCTCCTCGAGCGCGAAGGTGTCCCCTTCGCGGTGCACGAGTACGAACGTGGGGAGGAACTGCGCGACTTCGGTCGAGAGGCGGCGGATTCGCTCGGCCTGCCCGAGGACCAGGTGTTCAAGACCCTGCTCGTCTCGGTGGACGACGAGCGTGACCCGGTCGTCGTCGTCGTGCCGGTCAGCTGCACCGTGTCCATGAAGCTCGCCGCCGCTGCGGTCGGAGCCAAGAAGGCGGTGATGTGCGACCCGGCCGTGGCCGAGCGCACGACCGGCTACGTCGTCGGTGGGATCAGCCCGCTCGGACAGCGCAAGCGGCTGCGCACGGTGCTCGACGAATCGGTCGAGTTGTTCGACACGATCTACGTCAGTGGCGGCAAGCGCGGACTCGACATCGCCGTCGCCCCCGACGAGCTGACCCGGCTACTCGACGCGACGATCGCGCCGATCACCGCGTAACGATCATCAGCGGGCCGGGTGGCGGAGCAGGGCTTCGATGCGCGCCACGCGGGTGCGCGCCGGCGGGTGTGACGCGTCGATTCGCTCGCGCCAGCCGACAGGGCGTGGACTCTGGCCCGCTGCGAGGACACGTCGGAGTGCGCTCGCCAACTCGCGTCCGTAGCCCATGCGAACCGCCCGCTGATCGGCATCGAACTCCGATTGATGGCTCACGAGGTTGCTGAGCGTCGCACTCGCCCGGATCCCCGCCGTGAAGATCCACGACACGGCATGGACGACCACCGCAGCAGCGTTCGTGAGCGCGTCGATCGCGGGGGAGTCCGGTCCGTACGCGTAGCGCGCGGCCTTGGCGACGTTCTCGAGGTACACCCCGATCCGTGCGAACAGCACCACCGGCATGGAGAGCCAGTGGCCGATGGTGATCGCGACGGTGTGCAGACCGAGGTGGTGGCTCAACTCGTGGGCCAGCACGCCCTGCAGTTCGGGCGTGGTCAGCTCCTCGACGGCGAACGACGTGACGACGACGAGGTGCCCGCCACATGCGAACGCGTTGAGGTCGTCCGACGGCAGGATGCGCACGACGTAGTGGTCCGGCTTGAGGCGGCTCGTCATCACGATCTCGCGCCACAGCGGCGCGATGGCGGCCTCCTCCGCGGCGGTCGGGCGACGCGCGCCGAGCACCGGGGTGAGGACCAGCACCTGGAAGTTGCGGATGAAGAGCAACGGGCCCGTCGCGGCGAAGCCGAGCAGGACCCAGACGAACGGAATGTCGGTGAGCAGACCCACCGGCAGCCACGCCAGGAACAGCGACAGCACCGAGAACGGCAGCATCGCGATCACCGGGACGAAGGCCGAGAGCGCGGACCGTTCGACGCGCCGCCGTTGCCCGGGCGATGTCTGTACGGCCATCGGGATGCAGGATACGACGCCGGAGCGGCGGGAGGCGCAGGTACCGGGGGCGCCTCGGACGGGCGCCCTACACTCGGATCGATGGCCGGTGACGCGACCACTCGGGACGAGCGGATCGCCGGTCGCGAGCGAAATCCCAAGTGGCAGAACCCGCCGCTGTTCATCGACATGCTCGACTGCATCAATTGCGATGCGTGCCTCCGCCACTGTCCACCGAACTTCGGGGCGATCTTCAATCACGGGCCGGACGTAGTGATCATTCCCGAACTGTGCAGCGGATGCGACAAGTGTCTTCCCGTGTGCCCGGTCGACTGCATCCACCCGATCGACGGATGGACACCGCAGCACGACGTGCCCGTCGACTGGTGGACGCTTCCACACTCCGAGCACGACCCGTACTGAACGGTGTGGGACACAGAGGAGCAGCGTTGATGAACGACTCGGTCGACGACCTGGGCGACATCGTGGTGGGACCGATCGAGGTCGTCGGATGCCACGCGGAGGGTGAGATCGGCGACGTGATCGTCGGTGGAGTCGCCGTCCCGCCGGGAGCCTCGGTGTGGGAGCAGTCGCGGTGGATCGAGTCGGACCAGCGACTGCGACGGCTGATGCTCAACGAGCCGCGAGGCGGGGTCTTCCGCCACGTCAACCTGCTGGTGCCCGCCATCGACCCGGCGGCCGACATCGGGTTCATCATCATGGAACCGATGGACACCCCGCCGATGTCGGGGTCGAACTCGATGTGCGTCGCGACCGTCGTGCTCGAAACGGGAATCGTCCCGATGACCGAGCCGGTCAGCACGGTCGTGCTCGAAGCGCCCGCCGGTCTCGTCCGAGTGGTCGCCGAGTGCGCCGACGGCAAGGTGACCTCGGTGACGGTACGCAATGTCGCCTCGTTCGTGTCGGAGACGGACCGATCGCTGCAGCTCGACGGTCACGGCACGCTGCGGGTCGACACCGCGTTCGGTGGCGACAGCTTCGTGATGGTCGATGCAGCAGACCTCGGGATCGACATCGTTCCGGAGAACGGTCGCGAGCTTGCTCGACTCGGATCGCGTATCACCCGAGCGGCGAACGAACAGCTGAGTTTCCGCCACCCGACGACTGCCTGGGACCACTTCTCGTTCTGCCAGATCGCCGGTCCGCTCGAACGTGGCGGTGACGGCGAATTCGCCATGACCAACACCGTCGTCGTCGAGCCCGGCAAGCTCGATCGTTCGCCCACCGGGACGGGGGTGTCGGCGCGGATGGCGCTGCTGCGTGCGCGTGGCGAGATGGACGTCGGCGATCGATTGCGGATGCGCTCGGTCATCGGCTCGGAGTTCGTCGGCACCATCGACGCCGACACGACGATCGGGGAGGGCGAGCAACAACGCGCCGCGATCATCCCGACGATCACGGGTCGCGCGTGGCGCTATGGCGACTTCGCCTACCGCCTCGATCCGACCGACCCGTGGCCGCTCGGCTACCGCGTCAGCGACACCTGGCCCACCTGAGCAAATGTCCGTTGGTGCCTGGCACCGACGGACA
>NZ_BAOL01000112.1 GCF_000350145.1 Ilumatobacter nonamiensis YM16-303
CCATCGGGTGTCAGACACCCGATGGCACGCGCGGAAGGGGAGAACCGATGAGCAGCGTCCTCGTCGTCGGGACCGGCGACACGAAACGTCTCGAGCTGGAATACGTACGCGACCTGATCAGGGCGGCCGGCGCCGACGCCGTGTTCGTCGACGTCGGGACGACCGGCCACGAGTCCGCCGGCGATGTCACACCCGAGGCTGTCGCGGCGCACCACCCGGACGGCGCGGACGCAGTCGAGTCCGATGATCGCGGCGCGGCGATCTCGGCGATGTCGGTCGCCTTGGAGCACTACGTGCTCGCGAACTCCGACGATGTCTCGGGCATCATCGGCGCCGGTGGATCGGGCGGGACAGCGCTCGTGACACCGGCGATGCGCGCGCTTCCCGTCGGCGTGCCGAAGATGATGGTGTCGACCGTGGCCTCGTCGAACGTCGCTCCCTACGTCGGACCGGCCGACATCGCGATGATGTACTCGGTGACCGACGTGTCGGGCATCAACCGGATCTCTCGGCAGGTGCTCGGCAACGCCGCACACGCGATGGCGGGAATGGTCGCCAACACCGTGCCCGCCGGCCGGTCGGATCTTCCGCCGGTCGCGCTCTCGATGTTCGGTGTCACGACGCCTCTCGTCACCCGGCTGTCACAGGAGCTCGCCGATCGGTACGACCCGTTGGTGTTCCACGCGACCGGCACGGGCGGGCAGTCGATGGAGAAGCTCGTCGACTCGGGCATGGTCGTCGCCGTACTCGACATGACCACGACCGAAGTGGCCGACGAGCTGGTCGGTGGAGTGTTCCCGGCGGGACCGGGTCGGATGGACGCGATCGCGCGCACCGGTGTTCCCTACGTCGGTTCGGCCGGTGCGGTCGACATGGTCAACTTCGGCGCCATGGCCACGGTCCCGAAGGAGTTCGCCGATCGGAACCTGCACGTCCACAATGCTCAGGTCACGCTGATGCGCACGACCCCCGCCGAGAACACCGCGATCGGCGAGTTCATCGCGCGCAAGCTGAACGCGTGCACCGGCCCCGTGCGATTCCTGCTGCCCGAGGGTGGTGTGTCGATGATCGACGCACCCGGCCAGCCGTTCCACGACCCGGTCGCCGATGACGCGTTGTTCGCCGCGATCGAAGCAAACGTGGAGCAGAACGAGAACCGCGTCGTCACGCGTGTGGCGGCGAACATCAACGAAGAACCGTTCGTCGAGGCGGTCATGTCGGCGTTCGCCGATGTGATGCCCGCCGATCAGGGAGGTACGTCATGACCCCGACCCGCAGTGAATCGCTCGCCAAGTTCCGGGGGATGGTCGAGCGACGCGAACCGATCGTCGGCGGCGGCGCCGGAACCGGCCTGTCCGCCAAATGGGAAGAGGCCGGCGGCATCGACCTGATCGTCATCTACAACTCCGGCCGGTACCGCATGGCGGGCCGTGGCTCGCTGGCCGGACTGCTCGCCTACGGCAACGCGAACGAGATCGTGGTCGACATGGCCAAGGAGGTGTTGCCGGTGGTGCAGCACACGCCGGTGCTCGCTGGGGTCAACGGCACCGACCCGTTCTACCAACCAGAGATCTTCCTCCCGGAGCTGACCCGGCTCGGTTTCGCCGGCGTCCAGAACTTCCCGACCGTCGGCCTGATCGATGGGACCTTCCGTCAGAACCTCGAAGAGACCGGCATGGGCTACGACCTCGAGGTCGAGATGATCCGCGTCGCTTCGTCGCTCGACATGCTGACCACGCCGTACGTGTTCAGCGAGGACGACGCCATCGCGATGACCGAGGCGGGCGCCGACATCATCGTCTGCCACATGGGACTCACGACCGGTGGCAGCATCGGAGCCGAGACCGCGTTGACGCTCGACGACTGTGTCGAGAAGGTCGACGCGTGGGCCGCCGCGGCACGAACGGTGCGCGAGGACGTGATCGTGCTGTGCCACGGCGGGCCGATCGCGATGCCCGACGACGCCACGTACGTGCTGCAGCGCTCGTCGGGAGTCAACGGTTTCTACGGGGCGTCGAGCATGGAACGCCTTCCGACCGAACAGGCGCTCAAGGCGCAGACCGAGGCCTTCAAGGCCGTCACCTTCTGAATCGAGATCGAAGGAGAACATCATGTGTTTCATCTGTCAGGACGACGTCGAGTGGGAAGAACTCGACTGGGGCGACCTCGGCTGGGCCGTTCGTCCCGCCAACGTGCCCGACGCCGAGAATCTCTGTGTTCTCGACGTGAAGATCCAGCCCGGCCAGGGCCACGACTTCCACCGCCACCCCAACCAGGAGGAGGTCATCTTCCTGCGCAGCGGATCGGTCGAGCAGTGGGTGCTCGAGGAGCAGCGTCAGCTCGTTCCGGGCGACATGGCATTCGTTCCGATGGACACGGTGCACGCCACCTTCGTCGCACCGGACGCCGCCGAGCCCGCTCGGCTCCTCGTCGTGCTCGGCCCGAGTCACGGAGTCGAGGGATACGAAGCGGTCGACGCGTCGACCGAAGAGCCGTGGGCATCGCTCCGCAGCTGAATCCGAAGTTCACATACACACAACGCCGGTTGTCGGCGGAAGGAGGGCACCACGGTGCACCTGTCAATGCATAACTGGATGCGATCGGAGCCGCTCGAGGTCACCCTCGCTCGGCTGAAGCGGTGCGGCTACGGCAGCATCGAGATCAAGGGGGAACCCGACCAGTACGACACGTCCGAGGTCCGCGACCTGCTGAAGAAGTACGAGTTGGACTGCTGGGGCGCGGTCACGCTCACCCTCGGCGACCGGAACCTGTGCGCCAAGGACGAGGCGCAGCGCGCGGCCACCGTCCAGTACATGAAGGACGTCGTCACGATGGTCAAGGAACTCGACGGCCACGAGGTCACGATCGTTCCCGCGACCGTCGGCAAGGTCGAGCCCGACGCCACGCCCGACGAGGAATGGCAGTGGGCCGTCGACGGGCTCAAGGAGGTCCACGAGGTCGCGAGCGCCGCCGGGGTGCGGATGGCGATCGAGGGTCTGAACAGGTTCGAGACCTACTTCGTGAACCGCGGCGACCAGGCTCTGGCACTCGCCGATGCGGTCGCTCCCGACGTGGGGATCTGCCTCGACGCGTTCCACATGAACATCGAGGAGATCGACTTCTATCAGGCGATCCGTGACGCCGGCGACCGCCTCGTCGACTTCCACGTCGCCGACAACAACCGCATGGCGTGCGGGATGGGAGCGCTCGACTGGGCCAAGATCGTCGGCACGCTGCAGGACGTCGGCTACGACGGTGCCCTCACCGTCGAGTTCGTCGCTCCGGTCGACCGGACTCCGGCCAACAAGTTCCCCGATGCGGTCGAGACCAACCCGGTCGACATCAGCGCCGAGGAACTGCAGTTCATCATCGACCACGGAAGCAGCCTGCTGTCGGAGGAGTTCTACGACATGCTCGTCGAGAAGTGCGCCACCACGCTGCTTCCGTTGATCTGATTCGGAGGCACTGACCAGATGAAGATTCGAGACGTGCGGGCGCGGTGGATCCACTGCCCGATCCCCGTCGAACAGCAGCACGTCTCGGACTTCGGTCGGATCTCCAGCTTCGACGCCGCGATCATCAGCGTCGAGGTCGACGGCGGCGTGGTGGGATGGGGCGAAGCGAAGGCGGGGGTCGGGAGCTCCGGTCCGTGCCGCGCCGTCGTCGAAGCGGTGAACGACGAGTACGCCCCTGCGCTCGTCGGCCTCGACGCGCGGAGGATCACTGCGATCTGGGACACGATGTACAACGGCACGCGGGCGGGGTACGCGCTCGAACGCGGGCGCGGATTCCCCGTCCTGGGCCGTCGGGGCGTGACGATGAGCGCGATGAGCGGCATCGACATGGCGCTGTGGGACGTGGTCGGCAAGTCGCTCGATCTGCCGGTCGTCGACCTGTGGGGTGGACCGTGCACCGACACCCTGCCGGCCTATGCGAGCGGCGGATGGGCCGACGCCGACAACATCGGTGCCCAACTCCAGGGATACGTCGACCACGGGTTCGACGCGGTGAAGATGCGCGTCGGGATCATGGACGGCGATGTGGCCACCAGCGTCGCCCGGGTCCGCGCTGCCCGCGACGCGCTCGGCCCCGACATCGGTCTGATGGCCGATGCCCACGGCACCTACAACTCGACCGACGCGATGCGCTTCCTCGCCGGTGTCGAGGACGTGAACCTGCGCTGGTTCGAGGAACCGGTCAACGCCGACGACCTCGCCTCGGCTCGGCGGGTCCGCGCGTCGACGCGGACGCCGATCGCAGCGGGGGAGAGCGAGTCGACCCGGTTCGACTTCCGCGAGCTGATCGCGCATGAAGCAGCCGACGTGCTGCAGCCCGACCTGGCGATCTGCGGCGGGCCGACCGAGGGCCGTCGCATCGCCGCGCTCGCCGAAACGCACCAGTTGGAACTCGCACCGCACTGCTGGGGCTCCGCGTTGTCGTTCAACGCGGGCGTGACGCTTGCGTTCGCGAGTTCGGCGGCGCGCACCGTCGAGTACTCGCTCGGCGGGAACCCGTTGCTCCGCGAGATGCCGGTCGAGGCTCCGGTGGTGGACAATGGTGTGGTCCACGCACCGACGAAGCCGGGGTTCGGCATCGAGCCTCGGCCCGACTTCCTCCAAGAATTCGAGAGGTGACCAGATGTCCAGTTCCATTCAGCACGTCAACGTGATGGTCGACGACCTCGTCGCGGCGAGTGAGTTCTACGAGAAGGTGATGGGCTTCGAGAAGTCCCCGACGCCGGACCTCGGCTTCCCCGCGCAGTTCTTCGCGGTGGGGGGTGGCCAGGAGATCCACGTCAACGAACTGTCGGACGTGCATCCCGAGCGCTCCCACTTCTGCGTCCGCCTCGACGACTTCAACGCCGTGTTCGCCCGCGCACTCGAACACGGCGTGTTCGAAACCGAGACGTGGGGTCACGCGCGACGCCTGCCGACCGGGGTGATGCAGGCGTTCGTCCGCGATCCGGCGGGCAACCTGATCGAGTTGTCGTGTGAGGCCGACCAGCCGGTCGACCCGTCGATCTACGACCTCGACTTCTTCGACTCGACCTCGGTCTGACGCTCGGCGGCCGGTCATGATCCTGCTGCTGGAGACGGTCCACGACGACGCGCTGCGCGTGCTGGAAGCGGCCGGTCCGGTCGAACTCGTCGAGGACCTCGATGCGTTCGATCCGGCTGCGTACGACGGCGTGCGGGCGATCGTCACCCGCGGTCGCGGGCGGGTGACCGCAGAGGTGATGGCGGCGTTCCCCGAACTCGAGGTCGTCGCGCGGTGCGGCGCCGGCCTCGACAACGTGGACACGGAGGCAGCGGCGCGCGAGGGGATCGCGGTCGTGCACGCGCCCGGTCTCACCACGAACACGGTCGCCGAGCACGCGTTGATGTTGATGCTCGCCGTTGCGCGCCGGTTGACCGAGGTCGACGCGGCGGTGAAGGGCGGGAACTGGGGAGTCCGCAACGGGTTCATCGGGACCGAGTTGAACGGCAAGCGGCTCGGGATCGTCGGGTTCGGGGCCATCGGCGGGAGGATCGCCGAGATCGGTCAGGCACTCGGGATGGACGTGGCATGCACGACTCGACGGACGACCGGCGTCGCCGTGCCGCGGGTCGACTTCGACGAGCTGGTCGCCACGTCCGACGTGATCCAGATCTGCGTGCCGTTGACCGCTGCGACGACGTCGATGTTCGGTACGACCGAGTTCGCCCGGATGAAGTCGACCGCGATCCTCGTCAACACCGCGCGCGGTGCGATCGTCGACCAGGAGGCGCTTGCCGACGCACTCGAAGCTGGTGAGCTGGCCGGATACGGCACCGACGTGTGGGATCCCGAACCGCCGTTCGGCGGCGACCGGGTGCTCGCCCACCCGGGGACGGTCGTCACCCCCCACGTCGCCGGCTTGACCGACGTGACCTACCGAGCGATCTGCATGCTGCCGTGCCACGCGGTCGCGTCGATCCTCGCCGGCGACGACCCCGACCCCGCCGCCGTCTTCCGCTAGTCACCCTCCCGTGCCGTCCCTCTCCCGTTTGCGTTGCACTTCTGGTTGCTCGGCGCACCAGAAGTGCAACGCAAACGGGGAGTGGAGTGAGGCGGGGGTGATGCGGTGTTGGGGTGAGGGGGTGGTCAGGCGTTCGCGGCGCGGCGCCGGATCAGCACGACGAGTGCGGTGCCCGCGCCGAGCAGGAGCACGGCGATCTGGAGCATGCGACCGAAGCCGGACCCGCCCGTGCTGGGAAGGTTGCCGGGCACCGTCGTGGTGGTCGCCGACGGTGCGGCGGTCGTGGTGGTCGGATCCGGCGGGAACTCGTTCGTCACGGTGAGGGTGACGACCGTGCCGTCACCGACCACGACACCCTCGGCGGGCTCGATGGTCACCGACGTGGCGCCCTGCGACTCGGTCTCCTCGAACTGACAGACCGCGCCCGTCGCCAGATCGTCGATCGTCGCGGTCAGCGGCTGGTCTCCGCCGAGGATCACGTCGTCGTCCCAGACCGTACGGACGCCGGTGGGATCGTCGAGGATGCACTCGACCGCGACGGTGAACGGACCGGCGGCACCGTCGGCGGCGGTGTTGCCGCTGACCACCTTGGTGATCTCGACCGAGCCGGAGGTGAACACGTTTCCGACCGTCACGGTGGTCTCCGAGTCGAGGGTCACGGTCACGGTTTCACCTTCCGGATCGACCACCACGTTCTCCGCCGGGTCTGCCGTTGCCGTCTTCGCCGCCGCTCCTTCGTCATCGGTCTCGGTGACGGTGCAGATCGAGCCGACCGGGATCCCGGTCAGTTCGACGGTCTCGCCCTCGTCGATCCGGAAGATCATCGGGGACCCGGTGTAGCCGTCGGCCCACACCCGGATCGGGAGGACCATGCCCGGGATACGAAGTCTGCAGTCGACGCTGAACTCGAACGGGCCGTACGGAACGGGAGTTCCATCTTGGTCGACGGCGCTCGATTCGACCGTCTTGGTGATCGAGAGGGGAGCGTCGTCGAAGTCGTTGGTGAGGGTGACGGTCTCGATCGTCTGATCGTCACGGGTGACCGTGGCCGTCGTCGACGACTCGGAGGTCTGGCCGTTGTCGCCCTCCACGAGCGTGCAGGTGGCGCCGTACGGCAGGTTGTTGATCGTCTGCGGGGTTCCCGGCTCGAGCGTCAGGGGATTGACGGCGTCGAGCGGCACGTCCACCCCGACCGATGTGCACGACAGGTCGACCTCGTACGAGTCGGGGGCGAACGCCGCGGCGTCGCCGGTCACGACCTTCTCGACCGAGATCGGCCCGTTGGCGAGCGCGACGCCCACGCGCGGACGCTCGGAGACGAGGGTGTAGCTCTCCTGCTGGGTGGGTGTGAGGAACCGTCCGGACGTGCCGACCGTGTTGTACGCCTGGAGGTCGGGCTGCTCCTGCGGTGCGGTCACGTCCGAGGCAGGGGCGAGTGGTGGTGCCACCATCTGGAGATCGACGTCGGTGGATTCTCCCGGTGCGAGCGCGGTGGCAGGGAGAATTTCGACCTGGATGCCGGTGGCATCGGTCGGGATGGTGCCGCCGGTGGCCTCGGTCCACGTGAGCGCAGGGCAGAGCAGGTTGGGCGCGGCGCCTCCGACGGGCGGCGCGCCCGCATCGCATGCACTCGCCCCGGTCGTGTACCACACGGTGAGCGTTCCGAAGGTGGGATCGACGAGGGTCGGCGCGGCGCCGGTCAACGTCGGTTGCCACTGGCTGCCGCGTCCGAGCGCGGGGACCGTGGCCAGGCTGTCGCCGACCGCGGGGAGCGAGTCGATTCCGAGGATGCGGTCGATCTCGAGGTTGCCGGTGTTGACGAAGCGCATCCGCCAGGTGATGTCGCCTCCCGGTTCGGCGATCGGGACGCACGGACGGGCGTAGAAGCCATCCGGATCGGCGGTGCATCCGATCTGTACCTGTGTCGCGGGATCGGTGGTGACCCCGAGCACGTCGGAACCTTCTGCCCGCACGAGCTTGACGACGGACATCGCGCCGGCGACCGACACCGAGTTGGATGCCGACGCCTGACACTCACCGGTGTCCGGGTCGAGGGTTCCCTCCGTGCATTCGTCCCACGGGCGATCGCCGGTCACACCGAACGTGTTCTCGAACGGGACTCCGGCGGGGAGGCCCGGTCGGGGGAACATGTCGAACGAGATCGTGTACGTCGCGCCGATCGGCAACGTGCTTCCATCCGGGAACGTGAACGTGAGTGAGGTGTCGGTGGTGACGACCGTGACCTCCGCAGGATCCGTCGGCATGCTCGGCGGGTCAGCCGGGTCGAGTGTGTACGCGTAGTTCGGATCCGTTGCGACGAGCACCATCGGTCCGTCCGCGTCCTCCGGAAGCGTGTCGACGACGACCGGGTTGGTGATGTCGACATCGCCGGTGTTCTCGATCGTCAGCGTGTAGGTGAAGATCTGCCCCGGCGGGAGGATGCTGCCGTCCGGGCTCTTGCTGACGCCGACGCTGTTGCTCGCGTGCAGGTAGTCGATCGTGGCTTCAGCGGTGCCGTCGGCGGTCAATGGATCGCCGTTGAAATCGACGTCCGAACTCGTGATCATCGCGGTCATCTCGTTCGTCGCCCTGCCCGGGACCGTCTCGCCCGGGGCCGGCGGGTACTGGACGAGGTCGGGCAGCACCGGTCCACCGGTGTTCAACTCGTCGCGACGGGTGACATCGAACGAGATGGTCTGGTTCGGTGTCGCGGGGTTCTCCCAGTTGGCGCCGTCCACGCGGGTGAATGTGTACCGCAGCCCTTGCACCTGGTCGGCCGTCACGCCGGTGGGCAGCGTGAGCGCTGGGCCGGTCGTCGGCACGCCATCGGTCCATGCGGCGCCGGTGAGGACCGGCGCGCCGGTTCCGCCGTCGATCGACCAGCTTCCGCCGGTCAGCGCATCGACTCGCACCTGATCGATCGGGAACGTGAACGCCACGTCCCCGAGGGTGTCGAGGTCGTACTGGTTCCAGAACCGCGGATCGGCGTCGGTGAGCACCATCTCGACCGTGCGCGACGGACCGTCGGGTTGGCCACCGATCGTGACCGTGGCCGGGCCGTTGCTGGGTTCTGTCAGCGTGGACGGGTTGATCGACTTCGACGCGGTGACGCTCAGGCCCTGCGCGAACAGGTCGATGTCGGCATCGGATGTGGAGTCGGCGATCCAGTTGTCGGGATTCGGAACGTTGGGGAAGTCGACGAGGTCGGCGCCGTCGACGGTGGCCTGGTTGTCGACGGTCTGACCACCGGTCGGTCGTGTCATCGAGGTGCGGCCCTCGGTGCGCAGCCGCATGTCGAAGACGACGGTCGCGGTGGTGGGTGCGACGGCGCCTGCGTCGATGCGCCCGGTGTAGGTGATCTCGATGCCGGTGACGCCGGTGAGGTCGGCTTCGGTGAGTGCCAGCGCGTCGGTGCGGGTGTAGTCGGTGGGGGTCGCCCCGGTCAGCGTGATCGTCACGTCGTCGGCGCCGATGTCGGCCGGTGGGGTGATCGTGGTGAAGCCCACGAGGTTGAACCACTCGAACGAGTCGCCGTTGGTGTCGTCGGTGATCGTGAGTTCGTCGATCTTCGCCGGAGTGGTGTTGGCGCCGGTCAACGTGACGCGCGCGGTCGGGTACTGGTCCTGCGGGACGCCCACCTCGGGGATCCCGAGTGGGCCTCCGTCGATCATCTTGGTCGAGTTGACGGTGACCGGAACATCGGCGAGCTCGATGACGTCGCCGTCCTGGTACCGCTGGACCGGAGTCGAATCGGTGGGGTTCACGAAGGCATCGGCACCAGCGGTGTTGAGGATCTCCCCGGCGTTCGCCGTGTTGTAGACGACCTCCTCGATCACCGGAACCCCGGGGTCGCTCCGGCGGACGTCACGTAGCTCGAACACGGGGTGGATGTGGCGATCGTTGCCGGCCGACGGCGCGACGCCGGTTCCGACCGGGGGAGCCCCGGCGGTCAACCGGTCGACACGGGTCGGGCTCTCGATGTAGGTCAGCCGGAAGCCGATCGTCGTGTCACGTTCCGCATCGGGAATGGTGTAGCCGGGGAAGGTGCCGTCGCACGCGGCGGGGCACGGGTCGCCGGGAGCGGGCACCCAGGTGGTTCCCTGGAGCAGTTCGATCTGGGCGATCTGGTCGTAGGTGAGGTGCGGGTCGTCGGCCGCGGAGATCGGATCGATCCGGAGGAGGTCGAACTCGTCGTACACGCTGTCGGGAAGCGCCACGTTGGCGCCGTCGGCCATGTCGCTGATCTCGACGCGGCCGAGACCGGTGTAGCCCTGGGTGGACCACGAGATCGTGGCACCCGCCTCGGCTTGCGAGCGCGAGTTGATCAGATTGACGTCCCACGCCTTGTCGATCGGGTCGAGGTTGCCAGGATCGGCCGGGGTGATCACGACCTCGTCGCAGGCCTCGCCCGAGTTCGCATCGTCGACACCGGTGCGGTTGGCCGATGAGTTGGCGCAGTCGGTGTAGGTGACCGGGTCGGTGCCGCTGTTGATGACAGCCGCCGCCTCTGGCCGCAGGCTGAAGGCCAGATTGGGCGCGACCGAGGTACCGGGCGGGAAGCCGCCCTCGCACGGGTCCACGGCGGGCGCCGCGTTGTAGACGAAACGGATGCCGGTCGCGCTGTCGGAGATGTTCGCCGGAATCGACTGGTTGACGATCGTGGCGCCTTGGATGTCCTCGAGTCCGGGAATCGGCGTCCAGATGGCGCCGTCGGGATCGGTGGTGTACTCGACGGTGAGCGACGAGCAGGCCGGAACGGGGGTGGCGGTCACCGACTGCGGCTGGAAGATCGAGAACCAGTCGGGATCCTGGGCGTCGGGTAGCTCCGATGGTTCCTGCACGATGATCTGGTCGGCATCGACCGACGACTCGGGGAACGGAGCGAGGTTCCCGTTGAGCTGGACGGTCACGATCTCTCCCGGCTGGGCGGGGAGTTCGTTCGGGAAGATCGACTTGTCGACATCGATGGCGAGCCGATCGACGACGGTGCGGATCGTGTCGAAGTCGAACGCGCGGGCGGAGCTGTTGTTGCCGTCGGTGCCGTCGACGCGGACGATGTTCAACCTCGTGAGCTCGTCAGGATCCTGGTCCGGGTCGGTGTCCACCGTGAACGGAATGGTCGCCGTCGCGCCGGCCGCGATGCCGTTGCCGTCGGTGTCGGTGAATTCGACGGTGAATCCGGTGACGTCGCAGGAGGGGTCGGGGTCGGGAAGCGTGTCGACCGTCGTGGTGGTCTGTGGCGTCTGTGGCACACCGCTGCACTCGTAGGCGATCGTCGCCTCGTCGGCGCCGGTCGGCCATTCGACGCCGGACGTGAAGCCGGTGAAGGTCAACCCGTTCTCGAACGGGTTGTTCAACCCCGGCGCCGGTTCGGTGATCGTCATCGACTCCATCGGCGAGAGCGCGGTGTCGGGTGTCGTGTTGGTACCGACGAGATTCACGGTGGCGGAGTCACCCGCGTTCACGGTCGACGGGTCGATCGTCTTGTCGGCGTCGACGCCGATCTCGCTGCCGCGGATCTGGAAGTCGGCGTCGGCGGTGGCGTCAGCGGTGTTCCCCTCGGGGTCGGTGACGGTGGTCTGGACGTCGTTGTCGATCTGGAGGCTGCCTCCCGGGATCGGATCGGGGAGATTGCCGCGCTGCGCGAGGTCGAGATCGATCGACGCCGTGGCACCGGGCGGGATCCCGCTGTCGTCGGTGTCGGTGAACGTATAGCGCACGCCGTAGATGTCCGCGGGGTCGACTCCGGCGGGAAGTGCGGCCGGGGGTCCGACCGGACCCGCGACCCACGTGTTCGTGCTGGCGTCGTAGACCTCGACCACGACCTCGTCGGCCCCGTCGGGCATGGTGACGGGGCCCAGACCGGTGACCGCCAGGTAGCCGAACGGACTGGTCGCGACGTCGGTCGGTGGCGGATCGGTGGCCGGATCCTGGATGACCATTTCCTCCACCGGGACGTTGGAGGTGTTCGTGCCGCTGATGTTCAACGTGATCGGGTCGGTCGAGTCGGCCAAGTCCGTGTCCGGCGTGTACGACTTGCTCGTGTCTGCGGCGATCGTCGGCTCGATGTCGGGTGTGACCGTGGCGGTGCCGTCCTTCGGGTCGGCGTTGTCGGCGTCGACCGTGGCCGTATTGACGATCGGAACGCCGTTCTGGTCGACTGGGATCGTCGGATCGACCTGGACCGGGATCGTGATGGTCACGATCTCACCCGCCGCGAGTCCGATGTCGCCGTCGTCGAGGTCGTCCTGGAAGGTGATCACGATCGGCGGTCCGTCGTCGACGATCGGCGGAGTCGACGTGCCGGTGACCTGGACCGGTCCGTTCGGGATCAGGTACGACGGCAACGGATCGGTGACCGTGGCGTTCAGGCAACCGGTCACGGTCGCCGTGGTGCACTGCACCTGGATGGTGTAGTTGAAGGTCTGGCCGGGTGTGACGTCGCTGACGTCGGCGACCTTCTGGATCGACAGGGAACCGGAGATCTCGTTCGGATCGATGGCCGCCGGAACGATCACCAGGTCGATCGCCTGCTGCACCATGGCGACGGCGGCCCCGACCGGAGCGATCATTCGTGCCACGGTCCCCGCTTCGGCCTCCTCGTCGTCGGTGGATTCGCCGTCGTCGCTCGTCTCGTCGTCGCTGGTCTCGTCGTCGACGTCGGACTCCTCCTCGTTCGACTCGTCGTCGACGACGGGGGCGGGAACGTCGATCGTGAAGCTGGCGTCGTGGTCGTCCGATGCGGTGCCGCCGTCGGCCACGACCGTCGTGCGCGCCGTCGCTTCGAACTCGATGTCCTCGTCGAGCTCGAGTCCCTCACGCAGCTCCAGCTCGAGCTCGACCGAGGCGCTCGCGCCCGGTGCAATCCCGCTGTCGTCGGTGTCGGTGTACGTGATCCGGACGCCCTCGATGGTCGACTCGTCGAATTCGGCAGGCAGCGCGGCCGGCGGGCCGACCGGACCGGGCGTCCATGACCCGTTGGCGCGAACTTCGACGGTGACCTCGTTGGCACCCTCCGGCATCGTGACGCTGCCGAGATCGGTGGCGGCGAGATGGTCGAACGGGTTGGTGCTCGAGGCTGGAGCGGTGTCGGCCGGGACCTGGATGGTCAGGGAATCGACGGGGACGTTCGAGGTGCTCGTTCCGGTGAGTGTCAGGACCACCGGGCTGGTGGCACCGAGCACCGCGCTCGACGGAACGAACTGCTGGGTGGACGAGGCACCGAGCGTCTGGGATCCGGACTCGTCGTCGGGTTCTCCGTCGGCCACGGTGGTCGTCGAACCGGGCGTGTCGCCGTCGTCGGGATCGGTGGAACCGTCGGTCGTCGCGGTCGGTTCCGTCGAGGTCGTGGTTTCGTCACCCGAGGTGACCGGAGGGTTCGTCGTGGTGGAATCGATCGGCGGTGTGGTGGTGCTCTCCGGCGTGGATGACGTGGTCGGCTCCGGCTCGGGTTGGGGAGCGGTGGTGGACGCGGTGCTCGTCGTGGAGTCCGGGGCGACCTGCGCGGCCACCGGCGATTCCCCGATCGGGAGGACTCCGAACGCCGCCGCGAGGACGGCGAGCCAGGCGATGAGGCGCCGGCGCGGACGGCTCGCGCTCACGATCCGAGGCAGGGTGGTGCCGGAGGACTGAGACATCCGACACAAGCTATCGTTGAGACGGTGGGCTTTCCAAGAAAGTCTCAACCTCTTGTTGAGAGTGTCCGTGGGCTCGAATTCGGGGAGTGATCGATCATGGGTTACCGGGATCGTCGAGCCGGTGGCCGTCGTCTCGGAGCGGCGCTGGCCGACCTGAAGCTGTCGTCACCGTTCGTGCTCGCGCTCCCGCGAGGTGGGGTCCCGGTCGGTGCGGAGATCGCGCAGACGTTGGATGCACCGCTCGACGTGTTCGTCGCGCGCAAGGTCGGTGCGCCCGGACACCCGGAGTACGGCATCGGCGCCATCGCCGAGGGTTCCGACGAGGTCGTGTGGTCGACCCAGGTGCCGACGATGTTCGACGTGACGGGTCCTCGCGTCCAGGCGACCGTTGTCGACGAGCGTCGGGAACTGGCGAGGCGTGTCGAGCGGTATCGACCCGATCGGGCGCTGCCGGAACTTTCGTCGCATGATGTCGTCCTCGTCGACGACGGACTCGCGACGGGCATCACCGCCGAGGCAGCGCTTCGTGCACTGTCTCGTCTCGCGCCGCGACACCTGGTGCTCGCCGTACCCGTCGGAGCGTCCGACGCGGTCGAGCGGCTGTCCGCTCTCGCCGAGGTCGTGTGTCTGGAAACGCCGCGGAGCTTTCGTGCCGTCGGACTGCACTACGACGACTTCCGCCAGGTCACCGACACCGAGGTCGACGACCTGCTCCGAACGGCCTGACCTCCCACGGCGGGCCGCTGGCACCCACACGTGCGGCTACGTTCGGACTTCCGGAGAGCCCACGAGGGAGAGGACCCATCGATGAGCGAAATCGGTGTCTACAGCACGGCCACGCAGATGTTGGCGGCGCTCGACGCCCGAACGATCTCGAGTCGGGAGCTGGTCGAACTCCACCTCGATCGCATCGCGTCGATCGACGGTGACCTGAACGCAGTGCCGGTCCCGACGGCGGAGCGCGCCCGCGCCGCAGCATCGGCGGCTGACGAGGCGCGGTCGGCGGGTGCGACGGGTCCGCTGCTCGGTCTCCCCATGACGCTGAAGGAGTCCACACGCGTCGCCGGACTCCCGCAGTCGGCCGGAGTTCCCGGACTCGCCGAACACGTCCCCGACACCGACGGCCCGATCGCCCGGGCCGTCCTCGATGCCGGGGCGTGCGTGCTCGGCAAGACGAACATCCCGTTCGCGCTCACCGACTGGCAGGCCGACAGCGAGGTCTACGGACGCACCAACAACCCGTGGGACCTCGACCGATCGCCCGGCGGCAGTACCGGTGGCGGTGGCGCCGCGCTGGCGGCGGGCATGACACCGCTGGAGATCGGGAGCGACATCGGCGGGTCGATCCGAGTGCCGGCTGCCTACTGCGGCGTCTACGGACATCGACCCTCCGAAACCGCGGTCCCGCGCGAGGGCGCGTTCCCGATGTCCGATCACCACAACCCCGGCGTCGTGATGCCCGTGCAGGGGCCGCTCGCCCGGAGCGCCGACGACCTGGAGCTGTTGTTCGATGTCGTCGCCGGCCCACCCACGGGAGAGGAGGGATGGCGACTTCACCTACCGGCGTCGCGTCACGATCGGATCTCCGACTTCCGCGTGGCGGTGATGCCGCTCGACCTGCTCACCCGACCGTCCGATGCGATGGGCGGTGCGGTCGATGAATTGGCGAGGTTCCTCGGTGAGGCGGGAGCGACCGTCTCGACGGCGATGCCGGAGATCGACGTCGAGACCTACTACCACGACTACCTCACCACCCTGATGCTGATGACCACCCGGGGGATGACGGCCGAGGCGCGCGAGGCGAGTGCTGCGACCATGATCGACACCGGGGACCCGGACGCGATCGCCCGCGCGCGTGGCCTCACCCTGAGCGGCGCCGACTACCTGGCCGTACTCGATCGCCGCGAACGAGCCCGCGTCGAGTGGGCGGAGTTCTTTCGCCACTGGGATGTCGTGATCTGTCCCACGATTCTCGGCTCGGCCCATCCGCACCAGACGGGTCGATTCGAGTCGCGGACACTCGACATCGACGGGCGCGAGGTCCCCTATGGCGACAACGTGACGTTCCCGATGTGGGCGATCTTCGCCGGCCTTCCAGCGACCGCCTTTCCCGCCGGTCCCGATTCCGCCGGCCTCCCGCTCGGACTGCAGGCGATGGGTCCCAACCTGGAGGACCGAACGACGCTGCGGTTCGCTCAACTGCTCGAGCGCGAGTGGCGCGGTTTCGAACCGCCACCGGCCTTCGCGGTGTCCTGAACGCCTTCGAGCACAGACCGAGAGCGACGCGTCGGCCTCACTACGTTGCCCATGATGTCGTTCGATTTCGTGGGGAAGCATGCGGTGGTGACCGGCGCGAGCCGGGGGATCGGCGAGGCGATCGCGCGGCAGCTCGACGCGGCGGGTGCACGCGTGGCGCTCGTGGCCCGAAGTGCCGACCGGCTGGAGGCGATCGCTGCCGACCTCGCTCACGACCCGTTGGTCATCCCCGCCGATCTGTCCGAGCATTCCGCGGTCGAACACATCTCGACGTCCGTTCTGGACGCATTCGGTGGACTCGACATCCTGATCAACAACGCGGCCGTCGAGCGCAATCAGCCGGCGTCGAAGGTGACCGGCGAGGCGATCGACGAGACGTTGTTCGTCAACCTGCGTCAGACGTTCATGCTCTGCTCGGCGTTCGCGAAGCCGTTGTTCGCGTCGCGTGGCTCGATCGTGAACGTCACCTCCACCGCAGCCACGGGTGCCGGTGGAACGCAAGGCGCGTACGCAGCGTCGAAGGGCGGATTGAACACGCTCACGAAGAACCTCGCGAACGAGTGGGCACCGAAAGGCGTCCGGGTGAACGCGGTGGCCCCCGGGCTGGTCGACACGGAAATGTGGGAGCCGACGTTCGACAAGCTCGGCGAGGATGCGGTCCGCGAGCGGTTCGTGAAGAGCGTCCCGCTCGGGCGATGGGGAACCGCGGACGAGATCGCCGACGTGGCGTGCTTCCTCGCGTCCGACCAGGCGACGTACGTGACGGGTCAGGTCCTGCGCGTCGACGGTGGCATGACGAACCTGTAGCGCGGTGCCCCGCCGACTCCCCGCCGGAAACGGCGCCGCAGTACCGTCGATCTCACAGCCACCGCGGCTGCCAGGACAGGGGATCCAAACATGCATGACGTCGTGATCAAGAACGGAACGTTGGTCGACGGGACCGGGTCGGCACCGGTGGCCGGCGACCTCGCGATCAGCGATGGTCTGATCGCCGAGGTGGGAGGCTCGATCACCGCTCCGGCACGCCGCACGATCGACGCCGACGGCGCGATCGTCACGCCGGGCTGGGTCGACGTGCACACCCACTACGACGGTCAGGTCAGCTGGGATCAGCAGATCGCCCCGTCGTCACACAACGGCGTCACGACGGTCGTCATGGGGAACTGCGGTGTCGGGTTCGCTCCGGTTGCCCCCGGTTCCGAGCAGGCCTTGATCGAGCTGATGGAAGGTGTGGAGGACATTCCTGGTGCCGCGCTGCACGAGGGGATGGACTGGGGCCAGTGGGAATCGTTCGCCGACTATCTCGACTACATCGACGGTCGCCAGTACGCGCTCGACGTCGGCGCCCAGATCGCACATGGAGCTGTCCGCTTCTACGCGATGGGCGAGCGCGGTCGGGTCAACGAGGACTCCACCGCGGATGACGTCGATGCGATGGGCCGCATCGTGGCCGACGCGCTCGAGGCGGGCGCGGTCGGGTTCAGTACGTCGCGCACGATCGGACACCGCGCCCTGTGGGGCGAACCCGTGCCCGGAACCTTTGCTGCCGACGACGAACTGCTCGGGATCGCGGAACACATGCGCCGCGTCGGCAAGGGCGTGTTCGAGATGATCCCGGCCGGCACGGTCGGCAAACTCGACGCGCTCGGTGGCGAGAAGACGACGCAGGAACTCGAACACGATCTGATGCGTCGCTTCTCGATCGCCAGTGGTCGTCCCGTCACGTTCACGCTCGTCCAGTCACCCGACTACGACCCGGATCTGTGGCGCGACATCCTCCGGATGACGGCCGACGCGAATGACGCCGGTGCCCGGATGTTCCCGCAGGTGTCGTCGCGTCCGATCGGTTTCCTGACCGGGTTGAGCGGCTACCACGCGTTCATGCGCAAGCCCACCTACATCGATCACCTGGCATCGTTGCCGCTCGCCGAGCGGGTGGTCGTGATGAGTGACCCGGAGATGAAGGCCAAGCTGCTCGCCGAGCCGGACATCCGCCCGGAGGAGCCGGGCTCCATGGAGAACGTGTACGGGTTGTTCACGCGCGCCGCGCCGGTGATGTACCCGATGGACAGCCCCGTGGACCTGGAGCCGGCGTTGTCCGACACGATCGGCGCGCGAGCCGCCGCTGCCGGACGTGACCCGCTCGACTACCTCTACGACTTCATGCTGGAGGACGGCGGAACGCGGTTCGCATCGCTGAGCACGGTCGACGTCGCGGACCGGATGAACGTGCTGCGCGAGATGCTCGTCGACCCGCACACGGTCACCGGACTCAGTGATGCCGGCGCGCACGTCACGCTCATCTGCGACGGATCCGCACCGACCACGCAGTTGACCTACTGGACGCGCGACCGCGGTGGCGAGCAACTCCCGCTCGAGTTCATCGTCAACAAACAGACGGCGCGCAACGCGGCGCTCTACGGGTTCGACGATCGCGGCACGCTGGAAGTCGGCAAACGGGCCGACGTGAACGTGATCGACCACGCCAATCTCTCGGTTGACGCCCCGGTGGCCCACCACGACCTGCCCGCCGGTGGAACCCGGCTCATGCAGCCGGTGAAGGGCTACGTCGCGACGCTCTGCAACGGCGTGGTCACCCGCGACAACGACACCGACACCGGCGAGTTCCCGGGTCGCCTCGTCCGCAGCAGCTGACATCACACCGCCTCTCCACCCCGATCTCGTGAACAGTTCGCGCATGGGGCGCGGGAACTGATCACGAGAACGCAGGAATCCACGGGGTCGGGGTGACTGTGCGATGCTCGCTCGCATGACGCATCCCCGTCCTTTCCGCTTCGGTGTCATGGCCGCCAACGCTCGCTCGTCGTCCGAATGGACCGACACGGCGAAGAAGGCGGAGGACCTCGGCTACTCGACGTTGTTGATGCCCGACCACTTCGGCGACCAACTCGCGCCGATCGCGGCGCTGTCGACCGCTGCGGCGGTGACCGAGACGCTCCGTGTCGGATCGCTCGTCTTCGCCAACGACTTTCGTCACCCGGCGCTCCTCGCGAAGGACACCGCCACGATCGACCTGCTCAGTGACGGCCGGCTCGAAGTCGGCGTCGGCGCCGGATGGATGACCGACGACTACACGTGGACCGGGGTCGAGCACGACCGACCCGGTGTGCGGATCGACCGCATGATCGAGTCGATCGAGATCCTGCGTGGGCTCTGGGGCCAGGGCGCGTTCTCGTTCGACGGCGACCATTACACGATCACCGAGATGGACGGTCAGCCGAAGCCGGTGCAGGCGGGCGGACCACCGATCGTCGTCGGAGGTGGAGGAAAGCGTGTCCTTTCCACGGCAGCCCGTCTTGCCGACATCGTCGGCGTGAACCCCAATGTCGGCGAGGGCAAGGTCGGCCCCGAGGCGATCGCCTCGATGTCGGCCGACGCCACCGAGGAGAAGCTCGGCTGGGTTCGCGACGCCGCGGGTGACCGGTTCGACGACATCGAGATCAGCATCCTCAAGTTCGTCACCATCGTCACCGACGACCGCGACGAGGTCGCCGGGAAGGTCGGCGGCGCGATGGGCATGGACGCCGACACGCTCCTCGCCAGCCCGCACACGCTCGTCGGCTCCGCGGATCAGATCGCCGAGGAACTGATCGCTCAGCGCGAGCGGTGGCAGGGCTCGTACGTCACCGTGCAGTCGGACGCGCTCGAGGCGTTCGCTCCCGTGGTCGCCGCCCTCGCCGGAACCTGACGGCCGCGGAGACGCCGGGGACTCACCCCGGGGGGAGCCCGGTCTGTCGATAGAAGGTGAGCGAATCCCAGCAGTCGAGGCGCCGGCTGACGAGGCCGTCGCGGACGCTGATCCACATCACGCCGGGAATGTCGATACGGGTGCCCTCGACATCGGCACCGAACCGATACCGGACCACGACCTCGCTGCCGCCCTGGCTGTCGCCGAGCAGTTCGCCGATCGCCGTTTCCGTGACGTCGTAGCGACGGTTCGGAAAGTTGGCGAAGAAGTCGGGGAGGCGCCGGGCGTACTCGTCACGGCCGACGCAGCCGGACCCGAGTTCTGCGTGGTGCTCGTTGCGGAAGTCGTCGCTCACCAGCGCCGCGACGAGGTCCGGATCAGCACCGCCGAGCGCCGCGACGTAGTCGAGTGCGGTCGACAGATCGTCGTGGTTCCCGGCGCTCACGGGTCCGTCAGCCCCACTTCTCGCGGACGGTCTCGTAGACGCCTTGATCGAAGGAGAACTCGACGAGGTTGCCGTCGGGGTCCTCGAGCATGCAGATGTAGCCGATCGGGTCGGGCATCATCCGCGCCGGCATCGCGAGGCATCCTTCGGCTTCGGCGCGAGCTGCCGTGGCGTCGACCTCTGCCTTCGTGGGGAGTTCGATGCCGAGGTGGTTGAACGGTGCGAGCTTGGCCAGCGGGGCCGGTGCGAACGGGTCGCGACCCTCGAAGAACTGTGCGAGGACGAGGACGAACGGGAACTCCTTCTGGTCCGAGTGTCCGAGCCAGGCGCCGTAGCCGTCCTCGTCCTCACGTCGGTCGAGGAGTTCGAGGTCGGTGTAGCGCTCGTAGAAGTCGATCGTCGTGTCGATGTCCTTGACGCGCAGTGCGATGTGGGTCCACCGTGATTTCGTCGGACGGAGTTCGTGTGCGGCGGCGTCGCTGCCCTGTTCGACGGTGTCACTCATTGGTCCAGCCTTCCGGGATCTGCGGGTCGTCGCCACCCTTGTTCCACAGGATGAACGTGTTGCCCCAGGGGTCCTTGAACGCAGAGTTGAATCCGTTGAACTCGGCCCAGTAGTGGTCGCGCCACAGGACTTCGCCGCCGCGCTTGTCGGCCTCGCCGAGGATGCGGTCCATCGAGTCGTCCTCGCTGACGAGGATCCACACGCGAGCGGCGCGCCCGTCGGTGGCCAGATGGCGCGGCTCGACACCGTCCGGGTCGGGGTGCGGGCGGGCGTTGGCCGCGTTGTGGATTCCCATGTGCAGGTTGCCGGTCGGGCTCTGCGTGCCGTCGTCGAGCTGGAAGTTCTGGCCGGGCACGATCCGGTGGAACACGCCGGCGGGCCGGGGTTCGACCTCCCACCCGAAGACGGCCTCGTAGAACTCGGCGGTGGCCTCCGGGTCGCTCGACGGGAAGTCGACGAAGATGAGTGTGTTCGGGTACGTCATGGTGGGGAACCTAGCAAAGGTCTGATGGTCAGACCAACGGTCGATGGAGAACGATGGCATCGAGGTGGTCGAACAGTGGTCAAGAGTCAGACCATCAGTTGTTCAGACAGTACGCCGATTCGGAGCGGCCGCAGGACTAGATTGGCGGCGAGGCGGTCCGATGAACGGCCCGGAGAGAGGCGAACCGATGACCAACAGCGCTGTGGCGACCGACGAGGAGGAGGTCGGCTTCGCGCCGGTGACACGCAGCACACTGAGTTCGCAGATCCGCGACCAACTGCTCGAGAGGATCACGTCGGGTGCGCTCGAACCGGGTGCTCGAGTGCCGTCGGAGCGTTCACTCTCCGAGCAGTTCGGCGTCGCCCGAACATCGGTGCGCGAAGCCATGCAGGGTCTGCTCTCGCTCGGTGTCGTGGTCCGTCGCGGCAACCGCTCGTACGTGGCCGAGCAACTCCCCGACGTGTCGTTCGACCAGGTCGACGATCGCAAGCAGTTCGTCGAGCAACTCTTCGAGACCCGTCGTCTCCTGGAGATTCCGATGATCGAACTCGCCGCCCAACGTGGCACACCCGAGCAGCGCGCCGAGATCTCCGAGATCGCCGAGCGATTCTCCGACGAGATGACGCTGCCGGCATTTCGCGAACTCGATCGCCAGTTCCACACCGCTCTCGCCGCTGCCTGCGGAAACCCCTTGTTGGTCGAGCTCTACGGCAAGGTGATGGCGAGGCTCTTCCGTTCGGAGGGTCTCGACTCGCTGCTGTCCGACGATGCGAATCGCAGCGAGGTCGGGCGCATCGTGAGCGAGTCGGCGGCGCAGCACGCGCGCCTTGCTTCGGCCGTGGCCTCGGGCGATGTCGAGCAGGCAGCGCAGGAGGGCGTCGCTCACCTCCGTGCGGTCGAACGCAGTCTCATCGACCGGCTCGTGTAGTCGCCGGGTCGCTACGGTCGCCGCCCATGAGTGAATTCGATGTGGTGGTCGTCGGCAGTCTGAATCTCGACCTCGTCGTGCGCTCGGCGCGCCACCCGTCGCCGGGCGAGACGTTGACCGGAAGTGACTATGCCGAGATCGCCGGTGGCAAGGGCTTGAACCAGGCGGTGTGTGCGGCTCGCTCGGGTGCGCGCGTCGCGATGGTCGGGGCGGTGGGTGACGACCATGCCGGCGAGTACCTGCGTGGCATCGTGCAGACCGAGGGCATCGACGACACGCTGCTCGCGACGCGTCCGGGTGTGCCGACCGGACGCGCGCTGATCACCGTCGACGATTCTGGCGAGAACTCGATCATCATCGTCGCCGGGGCGAACGCGACGGTCGAGGTCGACCGACTCCCGACGAGCAACGTCGTGCTCGCACAACTCGAGACCACGACCGACGTGGTCGAGGAGGCCTTTCGACGCGGCCGTGCGCACGGTGCGACGACGATCCTCAATCCGGCCCCTGCGGCAACGCTTCCCGACTCGCTGCTCGATCACTGCGACGTGCTGGTCCCCAACGAGCACGAAGTCGATCTGCTCGGTGGGCGAGGTGCGCTCGTGTCGCGTGTGGGCCATCTCGTCGTCACCCTCGGTGCCGCGGGCGCCGAGTTGGTCGGCATCGACGGCAGCATCTCGGTTCCTCCGAGTCGCGTCGAGCCGGTCGACACGACCGGTGCCGGCGATGCGTTCTGCGGCTCGCTCGCCGCTCGATTGGCTGCGGGTGACGATGTGGCCGATGCGCTGCGCTACGCGGCAGCGGCCGGCGCGCTGGCCACCACGGTGCGCGGCGCGGTCCCGTCGCAGCCATCCCGTCGCGACGTGCTCGATCTCCTCGACGCCTGAGCCGCCGGGTCAGGTCGCGCTTGACAGCGGTGGGGGGTCGTGGTTTATGGTCTGACCATCAGACCGAACGGAGCGACCGATCGCTCCACGACCCGCCAGGGGCCCCATCGATGATCACAGGGATGAACCACGCCGTGCTGTACGTGCGTGACGCTCGTCGGCACCAGAAGTTCTATGAGGACGTGCTCGGTTTCGAAGCGATCGTCACCCACCCCGATGGCGCCTTCGTGTTCCTGCGCGCGCCGGGATCGCCGAACCATCACGATCTCGCCTGTTTCACCGTCGGTGCCGAGGCCGGACCGACGACCGCCGGTCGTGGGCAGGTCGGGCTCTACCACCTCGCCTGGGAGGTCCCCACCCTGGGTGACCTCCAGGACCACGAGGTCCGTCTCCGCGAGGCCGGTGCGCTCAAGGGTGCGTCCGACCACGGGGTCAACAAGAGCCTCTATGCGATGGATCCCGACGGCATCGAGTTCGAGGTGATGTGGTTGACGCCGCCGGACCTGTGGGGCGACGAGGAGCACCAGGCCATCGTGCGTCCGCTCGACCTCGACGGAGACATCCAGAAGTTCGGACGGGACCGGGCCTCCACGACGCACGTTCCGGCGCCAGGAGTCAGTTCGTGACCACCGTTCCCGACGCCGGGTCGGCATCCGACCAGTACTGCCACTTCTTCGACGACTCCGCTTTCGAGGAGACGACCCGGCCGGGCTTTCGTCGCCGAGTGATCACCGGCGAGAGCCTCCAACTCTGCTTCTGGCGGATCGACGGAGGCGCGACCGGCTCGTACATGCACCAGCACGACGCGCACGAGCAACTCGGTATCGTCATGCGCGGTGAACTCGACTTCCGGATCGGCGAGGTCGACGACGAAACCCGCACGGTCCTGCGTCCGGGCGAGGTGTACCTCGCCCCCCACAAGGTGTGGCACGGTGACTCCGTCTTCGTCGGTGACGACGAGCTCGACGAATGCTGGATCCTCGACGTCTTCAGCCCACCGCGTGACGATCTGCGCGATGCACAGGCCGATCCGACCGTGACGCGACCCGCAGACACCATCCAGCCGTCCGACCAACACGCCCAGGGAGCCGATCGATGAACGACCACGCCGTACCCACGTCCGATTGGCGTCTCGCCGTCGACATCGGAGGCACGTTCACCGACGTCGTCCTCCTCGACGCGTCGTCCGGCGACGTGGTCGTCGACAAGACCCTCACGACGCCGTCGAATCCTCTCGACGGAGTGCGCACCGGAGTCGGTCAACTCCTCGCCCGCGCCGGACTGCGTCCCGCCGATGTCACGGCGCCGATCGTCCACGCCACCACGCTGATCACCAATGCGCTGATCGAGGGCAAGACCGGTCGAGCCGGTCTCGTCACGACGCAGGGCTTCGGCGACACGCTGCTGATCCGCGACGAACACCGCTACGACATGTACGACCTGCAGATCGAGTTCCCGGCTCCGCCGGTCCCACGCGATCGCACCGTCGAGATCGCCGAGCGCACGACCGCCGCAGGCGAGGTCGTCCTGCCTCCGAGCCAGGAGGCCATGCAGGCCGTCGCCGACGAACTCCGTGCCCTGGAGGTCGAGTCGGTCGGGATCTGCCTGCTGAACTCCTATGTCGACGCGACGAACGAGCGGACGCTCGCCGAGTACCTGGAACGCGAACTCGGCGTTCCGGTGTGCATCTCGGCCGACGTGTCACCGCAGATCCGCGAGTACCCGCGCATGGTCACCACGGCCTGCAACGCTGCCACGATGCCCGTCATCGGGCCGTACCTCGACGAACTCCAGAAGTGGCTGTCGGGGGAGGGCTTCGGCGGCTCGGTGCTGATGATGCTGTCGAACGGCGGCGTCGTGTCCGCCGACGACGCGGCCCGCGTCCCGATCCGTCTCGTCGAGAGCGGACCTGCGGCGGGTGCGCTCGCCGGCAAGTGGTTCGCCGAGCGGCTCGACATGGACCGCCTGCTCTGCTTCGACATGGGTGGGACCACGGCCAAGGCGTGCCTCATCGACGGCGGAGAACCCGAGCTCACCAACGTGTTCGAGGTCGCTCGCGCCTACCGCTTCAAGAAGGGCTCGGGCTTCCCGGTGTCGGTCCCGTCGGTCGACCTCGTCGAGATCGGCGCCGGTGGCGGTTCGCTCGCCTGGGTCGACCAGTTCGGTCTGTTGAAGGTCGGACCCGAGTCGGCCGGCGCCGAGCCCGGCCCCGCGTCCTACGGCCGTGGCGGGACCGTACCCGCGGTGACCGACTCCGACGTCGTGCTCGGTCTGCTCGATCCGGCGGCGTTCCTCGGTGGCGACATGCCCCTCGACGGAGCGGCCGCCACGGCCGCCGCTGCGAAGGTCGGCGAATCACTCGACCTCGACCCCGTCAGCGTCGCGGCGGGCATCCACGAGATCGTCAACCAGAACATGGCCGCCGCCGCCCGGATGCACGCCGTCGAGCAGGGTGTCGACCTCCGCGGTGTGTCGATGATCGCGTTCGGTGGTGCCGGCCCGGTCCACGCGTGCGGCGTCGCGGAACTGCTCGAGTCCGACCGGGTGATCTTCCCGGTCAACGCGAGCGTGCTGTCGGCGTTCGGGACGCTGGTGTCGCCGGTCCGGATCGACCTGGCGCGTTCGATGCCCCGGCGTCTCGATGCCATCGACCCGGCCGAACGCACGGCGCTGCTCGACGATCTGCGCAACGAGGGCCGTCGCGTCCTCGCGGCGGCCGGATCGTCCGCCGACGCAGCGCGGTTCCGGTACGGCCTCGACTGTCGATACGCCGGACAGGGCAACGAGGTCACCGTGTGGGTCGGCGAAGGCGACGATTGGCCGGTCACCGACGCCGAGGTCCTCGCCGCATTCGAGGACGAGTACAAGCGGATCTTCGGACTCGCCATTCCGGACGTCGCGGTGGAGATCGTGACCTGGCGTCTCGCCGTGTCGGCCGATGCCGAGCAGGTCACCCCCGAGCCCGTGCCGACCGGGTCGGGCGCCGAGCCGGTGGCGCATCGGCCGATGGTCTTCGGTCGGGGCATGGAGGCGGTCGAGGCCCCGGTCTACAAGCGCGACCAACTCGGCGGAGGGGCGACCTTCGCCGGACCGTGTGTGGTCGAAGAACGTGAAACCACTGCCGTCATCCGTCCGGGATGGAACGTCGAGGTCGGCGCGGACGGCAGCCTCATCGCAACCAGGAGCACAGCATCATGACCATCACAGAAGCGCGTCCGACCTCGGCGGGTGGGTTCGATCCGATCGAACTCGAGATCTGTTGGCAGAGCCTGATCGCGACCGTCAACGAGCAGGCCAAGGCGCTGCAGCGGTCCGCGTTCAGCCCGATCGTGCGCGAGGCGGGCGACCTCGCCAACGCGGTGTTCGATCGCCGCGGTCGGATGGTGGCCCAGGCCGTCACGGGGACCCCCGGCCACATCAACAGCCTCGCGATTGCGGTGCAGAACATCCTGGAGGAGTATCCGATCGACTCCCTCGATGAGGGAGACGTTC